>JBGVDD010000086.1:0-2843 GCA_045119215.1 Lachnospiraceae bacterium
ATAGAAATGATTATAACATCTGCTTTCAGCATTTTCTATATGTAATTAAAATGATTTTTAAAAAAGGAATTCATTGCCGATGGGCAGAAATGAAGACCTGTTAAGAAATTAGATTTCATACTAATTGTATATCATTGTGATAACAAAATCAACATCTTTTTATATTATATCTATAAAAAAACAAAAGATGTAGTTGATTGCAAGTTTTTGATTATTGCTGTCAAAAAAAAGGAACAGGCTTGAAGATGACAAAAGATAAGAGCTGAATCTGATATTCAGCTCGCGATTCCTCCCACTAGGGCGCCTACGGAAAAGGGGATAGTATGAAAAATCACGCTGATGCGCTGATTTTGCATACAGCTAATTGAGACGGAGCCTCAATTAGCCCTGATCGCAGAAGATAAATCGCCTACGCGAAATTCTCTTCGCGGTGTCTCCGCAAAAAATTGCTCCGACATGGAGGATTAGTGTACAAAGGGCTGTCGAGACAGCCCTTTGTTTAGATTTGTAAATTATACTAAAGTAATTCGGCGATTTCTTCATCATCCATTTCAGGGTGTTTGGCGATGAGATTTAATATATGGCGAATATAATCTTCATCTACCTTTAAATATTTAACAGCCGTTGGGATATCACTGTTTTCAAGTCCACGAATTTGACTTATAAGTTTTCTGCGTTCGCCCTTCTGGAAGCCGGATTGTTCGCCCTTCTGGAAGCCAACCATTTCGCCTTCTGTATAAGCCTTATGAGATTCAGTTTCAATCAATTCGCCACTCATATAATTCACCAACCTTGTTTTATTCATGCTATGCTCAACTATCTTTAAGAATACCCTCTTGGTATAGTTAAGCAGCTCTTCCTCTTGGTATACCGTCAGATTTCCAGATTCACGACATATTTTTAGTGCTTCTCTGACTTCGTTGATGGCCTTTTCGACACTCTCGATCTTCTGAACATTCTCTTTCCACTGTGAAAAATTCTCCTCAGTTATTTCATTTCCTTCAAGAATCTTAGGTGTTTTCTTAATATCCTCCTCATATCTCATAAGATAAAACGGAAACAAAAAAAACAACTCATCCTCTATTATCTCTTTAAGCGAAATAGTTTGAACCTTCACAATCGGCGCTTTGTACTTAAGCACCTGCCCGTCATAGTGAATATTCACCTTAAATTCATCAGGCATAGAATTCGTATGTCTAAGATATAGAACTGTAGTCTGTGGCAGTGTCAGGTCGCTTTCAAAACAGCCTGAGCTGATATCGTTAGATAACTGGTCAATGGCTATCATAAAATCATACTCCATAATCCTAACAATCATGGAAGCATCACTGTTGCTCTGACATTCAAGGTGATAAACCTTACTGATACCGTTTTCTGATATCCTGAAAAAAGCGTCTGTCACCTTAAGCTGCATCTTGTCGCTGACGGCATCGTGATGTACGTCGGACAAAAGTTCAACAGTTGCATTTTTGGAATACTTTGTGTGAAACACCTTGTTAATCAGTGGAATCAGAAATACCTTATGGCGCTCCACCTGTGTCCTGATTACGTCGTCATAAACATGATCTGATACGGTAAACTCAATTGATTCAATATTTTCTTTCATGTACCTTCCTCTCTGAAAACACAGAAAGCAAAGATATTCTTATAGATATGATTATAACATCTGCTTTCAGCATTTTCTATATGTAATTAAAATGATTTTTAAAAAAGGAATTCATTGCCGATGGGCAGAAATGAAGACCTGTTAAGAAATTAGATTTCATACTAATTGTATATCATTGTGATGGCAAAATCAACAACTTTTTATATTATATCTATAAAAATATGGTAAATAATATACTGGTAAGTATAAAAGGCTATTAGAAAACTCCTTTGGAAATGTTAAAAATAGATTTGTTGAATTTAGGGAGATAAGCATTTTATCTCCCTGTTATTGATAAGAATGTTTTGAATTTGCAAAATATCTTAAAGTAATTCGGCGATTTCTTCATCATCCATTTCAGGGTGTTCAGCGATGAGATTCAGTTTCAATCAATTCGCCACTCATATAATTCATCAACCATGTTTTATTCATATTAATCCCCATTCCTACGACGCATAAGCGTCTGCGGAATGGAGATTAGTTAAGTAGCTCTTCCTCTTGGTATACCGTCAGATTTCCAGATTCACGACATATTTTTAGCGCTTCCCTGACTTCGTTGATGGCCTTTTCGACACTCTCGATCTTCTGAATATTCTTTATCCACTGTGAAAAATTCTCCTCAGTTATTTCGTTTTCTTCAAGAATCTTAGGTGTTTAATCTTAGTTGGAGAAGATTTTCACTTATATACTGGAACATCTTCTCCAACTAAGATAAAGCCTCTGGCGGATTGCAGGAATGTGCAGATGAAATCATCCTCTATTATCTCTTTAAGTGAAATGGGTGAGCAGATAAAGATGGCCAGATTGCACCGCAATCTTTCTACAGAATTGGTGGCAGAAAGAGCCGGGATTAGTAGAGTTACATTATGGGCTGTGGAGAAAGGGACTACAATGGAGTAATATGCCCCGGAAAAGTTGTCCCATAATAAAAAAATGGTAAAAAAAGTCAAAAAACATAATAACTTGACATATACCCTGTACTTGATATATAATTTTGACGATATTGTGAGGGCATAAGTCCGCCCTTTTAATAGGAAATAAAACGCGAATAACAGAGACACAATAATATATACCGGATGTATGGG
Organism: Lachnospiraceae bacterium; assembly: GCA_045119215.1. Classification (GTDB taxonomy): domain Bacteria; phylum Bacillota; class Clostridia; order Lachnospirales; family Lachnospiraceae; genus RUG11237. The sequence continues at coordinate 2,731 of JBGVDD010000086.1, forward strand.
ACGGAATATGTAACAGTAGACAAGAGATGTGGAATATCGAAAGAGGAGTCAGATATGTATAGAAAGGGATTAAAAGGCTGGGCAAAGCATTTTGATTTTATGATAATCGACTT
>JBGVDD010000087.1:0-3702 GCA_045119215.1 Lachnospiraceae bacterium
CCAATTCCTTGGGGCCTACATGCGTTTTGAAAAAAATTTGACATATTTGTATCCTCCTACTTTTTATCCCAATTTTTATCATTGCATGTATCTTTTTATTCCCTAAATGCCTCATAGTTTTCTTCCACAGATAGATTTTCCCTCTATCTTGCAACCTGCGTTGCACAACAACACCCAGTCAAAGGACAAGAAATCAAAGGCTTTTATTAAAAGAAACATAACCATGCAAAAAATATGTATATTTCTTTCGGTCTCAACACTACGGCACTAATAAAAGCCACGCACAAAAACATCAAAATTCCTCGATAAAAGGCATCTACATGTTTCCCCGGATCTGAGTACAACTCCCTATCTGCATCCAACCCTTCAATTTCAGTTCTTTTGCTATTTCTCCACCATAAAAGGTCGTTTACCAGCAAATCAAACAAATTAAGTCCCTGACCTAGGATAAGAAAATACAGAAAACAGCCCAGGAAATCCTCTTCCGGGAACAACAATCCGATTAAAACAAATACCACACTGAACAAAATCGCTGCGCGATGGCTTGTCAAGGCTATGGCGCAGTTTTTACTTTTTCTAAAAAAGGCAGTGACAGGATTATCCCAAGATAGTATTGTTAGAGTGCGAACAAAAACAAACTTCAAAAACGGGCTTAGTCCCTATAACTGCCTATGAAAATAATACTACTTTCCGGCTGCTTACACAAGCAGTTTTATCAAGCAAATGCACCACCGTAAATAGTTGTAAATCTATTAACATTTCATTTATTTTACGGAGGTCATTTATGTACGAAAAATATATTAATCAATTACATATTGAAGCTAAGCTTCGCAATCTTGCTGACAGTTCTATTAAAACTTATACAGATTTTATACTTCGTTTCCTTGAATATACAGGAAAGGATCCTCAGGACATAACAGCAGAGGATGTTAGAAACTTTCTTCTTTTCAAGCAAGAAACCATTGCAGCCACAACTTTAAACCATTACAATTCTGCCATTCATTTCTTCTTCCGCAGAGTCTTGCACAAGCCTTGGGATGATGATGTTATTCCTCGTATGAAAGAGGATTATCATCTGCCAACCATTCTGTCCCTGGAAGAAATCAACCACTTACTTGAATTTGTAGATGATATCAAATACAAAGCCATATTTTCTTTATTATATGGCTCAGGACTTCGTGTGTCCGAAGCTGTATATCTGGATTATTGTGATATTTCCAGAACAAATATGACTGTCCATGTACGAAAGTCTAAATCACGCATTGACAGGTACACCATACTTTCTCAAAAGTCTCTGGATATACTTACCGAATACTGGTTTGCTTATAATAAACCTATGGGCGCTTTATTTATTCAAAAGAACAAGCCTCATAACCGCATCACCCAATCTGCTGTCCAGCAGTATCTCAGAGATACATGCAAAAAAGCCGGATTTACCAAACGTATCTCACCACACACCTTACGCCATGCTTTTGCAACACATCTGTTGGAAAACGGTGTAGAATTCCGTTACATTCAGACATTACTGGGACATCGTGACCCAAAATCCACTGAAGTATATCTACATCTAAGTAATAAGACTGTTCTTGGCATTACCAGTCCTTTTGACAGGGAAGTAGGTGACCTTAATGACTAAACCTACTGTACAGGATATATTTCATCGATTTTATCCTCGATACCTTGAACACTACTCCCCATCTTCGCAACAGGCCAAGGTTGCCCATTGCATCATCAACTGCAAGACAGGAGCTTATGGTACCAATGTCAGCATATGTGAGGATTGTGGTCAGCTTGAGGTTCATTACAATTCCTGTCGTAACAGATGTTGTCCTATGTGTCAGGCTCTACCTAAAGAAAAGTGGATTGATAAGCGTCGCGAGGATGTACTGGATGCTCCATACTTTCATGTAGTATTTACTGTTCCTCAAGAATTAAATCCAATCATCTATAGCAACCAGCAGTTATTATATGATGCACTGTATCACACTGTATCAGCCACCATAAACGAACTCACTTCCGACAACAAACATCTTGGTGCTAAAGTTGGATATATCTGTGTCCTTCACACCTGGGGTTCTGAAATGAACTACCATCCACATATCCATGTCATTCTTCTTGGTGGTGGTCTTTCGCCAAACAACAGATGGCGTGACAAAGGCGAAGAATTCTTCTTGCCTGTAAAAGTGTTGTCCAGGGTATTTCGTGGCAAATATATGGCTGAACTTAAATCTCTATACAAGGATAACAAGCTGGAATTTCATGGTTCTAGTGAAAAGTATCGCAACAGCTACTCCTTCAAAGAGCTTCTTAACATCTGCTATGACAAAGACTGGGTACCCCATTGCAAGAAAACCTTCAATGGTGCACAGTCTGTCATTAATTATCTCGGTAAGTACACCCACCGTATCGCTATCAGCAACCACCGTATCATTCGCATGGATGAAGATAACGTTACCTATTATGTCAAAGACTACCGGGAAAAAGGTAAATGGAAGGAGCTAACCATCTCTGGTGTAGAGTTTGTAAAAAGATTTCTTATGCACGTACCACCAAAAAGATTTGTTAGAATCAGGCATTACGGATTACTATGTACCCGTAGCAAAAACAAGCATCTTACCTTATGCCGCAACCTTCTTGGATGTAGAAAATACATATCCATACTTAAAGATATGGATGCACCACAAATCATAGAAACCTTATACGGCATAAAAATATCCGTATGCAAGTGCTGCGGTGGTCATCTTGGAAAACCACAACTGCATATGCCACTACGGATTTAAAAAGTGAGCTTCTATATTTTAAAAAATAGTCTCAGCAATGAGGCTTGTTTGCTATGCCATAAATTTAAAAGTCGTCTTGTACATGACCGATCTTCAATAATCTTTACTCCGAAGGATAGGTATTGAAAATCCATACATAACGACTTGGGGACGCGACTTTGTTCAATTCGGCAAAATCGCTATTAGCACCAACGAAAGGACAGATGCATTTCTTATGTACTCTGTTTTTTCGTTGGCACTAACAGCGATTGTAACCTAATCAATATTCGCGTGCTTTCAATGTCTCCGTAAGACTGAAAACTATATTAAACATAATTACCCCATAAATCCTTTACAATAATGGCATCGCTATCCGCCTTATTTGAAATGAATTCCACCAAGTTCTCGTATGTTATATCTTCACAGCAGGAAATATCCTTTTTCAAAAAAATGCACCATTCCTTCTCATGAGTTTCCGGACGCCCATTAGCTCCAGCATCTGTAGTTCGTTCATTGACTTTTATCATAAATCCAACCACTGTTTTGCAGAGTTCAATTTTTTCAAGTTCACCACGAAAACTCCAGTCAGTATTTTCACCATAAGTGCTTTTATACGATAATTCCTTAACTACTTCGGAAGACATAATTGCATTTCTTATTTTTTCATCCAATGACGATATAGAAACAGATTCTAATATAAATAGTTCATCTGATAATTTGACAAATAACATTTTATGCACACTCCCAACTTCAAATTCGTCTCTCAGTTAAACACGCCGGCTTACTGAAATTTGTGTTTCTGCAATTATTAAATTATTTTATTAAATCAACTCCTTATTGACACCATTCCATAATAATAGAAAAATCTTCTGGATGAAGTCCATGTACATCATCTTCATAACTTATAAATTTATATTCCTTGCCAGCTTCTTCCAATGCTTCC
>JBGVDD010000088.1:0-65740 GCA_045119215.1 Lachnospiraceae bacterium
ACCGGGAAGATAGGTCATAGCCGACACATAGCAGGAAGTTCTAAACAGCTTCCTGCTTAAATATTCCTCTTTAGCTCAGTTGGTTAGAGCACCTGACTGTTAATCAGGGGGTCTTTGGTTCAAGTCCAAAAAGGGGAGCCATTTAGTAATAATACGAACCATGAGCAATCAAGGTTCGTATTTTTCTTTACTATGGATTATTTTGGAATAATAGTGCCTACTGATAGAGGATAATATTTGCAATAGTAAAAGCCAAGTGACTATTAAAGTCGCTTGGCTTTTTTGCTTTATTTTCCTTGAAATTAGATAAAAAATATGATATAATATAGCATCAAGTACTCAAACAATTTCAGCTTAACTTACGGAGGAAAAATGAACTATATTGAAGCTCTTAGACGAACTGCAAAAAAATTAGATGCGGAATTTGAATCAAGCGAACTAATAAATCATAGTCCTAGCAAAGGAGCGTTTCGAGAATATATTATTAAACAATGCATTAGACCGTTTTTACCAGAAGCATATGGAATTTCAGGTGGCGAATGCTTTGATATAGATGGAAATGTAAGTAAGCAACTCGATGCTGTTGTCTATGATAGACTATATTCTTATATCGTACCATATTCAGATGATTTTATTCAGTTTCCATATGAATCTGTGTACGGCAATATAGAAGTAAAATCATTTTTAAATAAAGAAGAATTGTTTGCTTCAATTGACAATATAGAATCATTTAAAAAGCTTAAAAGAGATACACCTACTGGTGTACAGATAGTTCCCAATAGAAGTATTGATATAAAAGGTATAAAATGGTCCGATACAGGTCCTAAGGAAACATTCGGTGTTGTTTTTGCTTATGATTCAATTAAGCCAGAAACACTAATAGAGCATTTGCGTACAATAGATGCCGATCGTATGCCATATCTTCCCAATATGTTCGTACTATATAAGCATAAAACACTTATAGTAAGAATCGAATATGGTGAAGGAAATGAAATTAACAAACTTTATCCAAATTTTTATGGTAATTATGATGGATTTATGACATTACCATGTGGTGAAGATACATTGCCAATTTTCATTACAAACATTTTAATTCATTCATCTTGCGAACACCTTACTACGATGAGCATAACGGACCTCATAAATCCTATTATTGATGATGCATTACGTAATATGGGAACGCAAAAAGTTGCTAGATACAAATATGGAAAAAACACTATAGTTTATGTTTAATATATGCTATATTTTTGCATTCCGAGGTGCTAATTGTCGCATACTTTTCGTATAAGTCAATGTCGGGCCGGAAATTAGCACTGAAAAATTGAATAGCCAAGTTTAAGTTAAAGCCAAGTAGCTGTAAAAGGTTACTTGGCTTTTTTCTTTTTATCCTTACGCACTAATTTCTGTCCCTCGTTGACTTATACATACCGAGTGTGATGTGGTGTTACTAATACCAAAGTATGCACAATGCACCTTGCCGGAAGGCAAAAATAAAAATATACGGAGGTATAGAAAAATGAAAAAAGTAGTTTACAACGTAACAAGGTACAGAAAGGATGAGTTAATCAAGATATCAGGTCTTGGATACATAACTGATGAAGACTTGATTATCGCTTGCATTAGTCAGAACGGTAAGCCTTACATTAGGGTGTTTCAAGACTGTATAAAGGATTGTCACCCTATGCCCGATAAGCCCGGTGAATACAAAGGTGCAACTTACGAAATACGTGAAGTTCAGATTGATACCGGCAAAGATAATTACGAAACAAGAGAAATTGAGCTTGAATACAAGATTTGGTACAAGCTTGTAGATTAAGAAAGGAGATAACAAAAATGAAAAACAAGTTCTATCTACACGAATTCCAAATATTTGACGGTGAAGCTTGGATCACCTTCAATATTATTGACCTTAACGAGCTTAAAAACGAAATATCCGTAGCCGTTACAAACAGAGGTAAGATTACCGTTGTTACATACGATCTCTATCAGGATGAAAACGGTTATTACTTCGAATACGGTTGCGAATACACAAAAATCAACATAAATGACTTTAAGGAGATAAAAGAATGACAAAGCCTATCATTGATTTAGAAGAATTGCTTGAAGAAGCAAAAGACAGAATTGAAGAAAAAATAGCATTGGAAGGAGGTGATTATAATGAAGCTAACGTTAAATAATGTAAGGAGCTTAAAAAGAGATGCATCCCCATTGTATAGGCGTGTATGCAATTACGTTATAGACGAATGGGGTAGCTACGAAGATAAGGTAAATATTTTTACGGATGTACTATATTACGGCTGCCAATCAGGAATGGTTGGCTTTTTAATTTGGTACACGGATACCGTGAGGTTCTACAAGCAGTATAAAGAGGAAATAGACGAGCTTTTATACGAATATATGAGCGATACGGGTATTTACTCTCTGCCGGAACTGTTTGGAGATAAATGGGATAAGGAAGATCCCCTCGGCAATAGCGACTTCAATATGAACCTGCTTGCTTGGTTTGGATTTGAAGAAACGCTTAGAAAAATCGGTTACAAATTTGAAAAAGTAGAAAATAAAATTTAAGGAGAAATAATTATGACACACGAAGAAAGAAAAGTAAAAGGTATTGAGATTTTGAAGCAGATGGATATTTATAAGCCCTACATAAACGGTTTTGAGAAAAAAGACCAAGTATGCTTCTTTGAAATGTTCGGCGGCTTCTGGGTTGACCAAGAGCCCGAACTTTATGAAAAGATGAAAGAGGTTGAAAAAGAACACAACTGCACCGTTTACGCCATTACTCACGATTTTACGGAGTTTGGCGAGCTTTATTCTTTCCTTATAGTTACCAATTATAAGAGCGAGTGGAAAAACCTCGTGGTTTCAGAAAACGGAATACATTACGCTTTTGCTTACGTTTGGAATAAAGACGATGACTTCTGCTCAGAGTTCGGCACTATAGGTGTTAGAAGTATGGGTGGCGGTATTATGAGAGTTGCATAAGAAAGGAGATAATAAAATGACACTTAAAGAAAAACTCAGCAGAAAAATACACGAGGCGGTTGACTCTTATGATTTTGAAGAAGCTATAGACAATGCCGTTGATAGACTCGATATCGAAGGGCTTATCACCGATGCTATTCACAGCAAGGTTGATAAAATTGATATCGACCCCATTTTAGAAGATTTTGTTAAGGACATCATCGAAGAAGAACTTGATGAGCTTGACTTAGAGGGTGAAATCCTTAGTGCTATAGAAGATATATTGTAAAAGGGGTGATAATATGGCTAAAAATAAATATCACTACTACATTGTTGTTTGTACCGATAATCAAGCGAAAATGGTTACTAAAATCAATAACGAAACGAAATACGCTCATTGGAACGCAAATGATCCACCTATAGAATTTTCAAAATCTTACGCTGAAGATCTTGCGTATTGCTTAAATCTTAATTTTACGCCAGCTTTCGTGCTTCAAAGCTATTACACGATAGAAAGTCAGATATTTTACAAAAAGGAGAAAGGTAATAAAGATGAAAACCAAAACCACTGTATTTTATGATGATGCCGACACCAGCAGCTTTAACTCGGTGAAGAATTACCTATTTGAAACCTTTGCCGAAGAAGAAGGCTGGATATCGGAAGACGAGATTCCCGACTGCGTGGTTTATCACGAAATGGAAGAACAGCAGCGTCGGGATTGGGATGACTTCAGAGCCGATCTTGAGTATTTACTTGAAAAGGATTGCTACCTGCTTACAGGTGTTTGTGGTAGGTGGGATGGTCCTTCTCGTGGTGGTAAGTTTATTCGTAGTATAGATGATCTGCTTGACTGTATTCGTCATTTGGACTTTGTTAAGTTCTATGATGAAAACGGTCATTTTTATATTTCCGGGCATCATCACGACGGTTCGGACAGCTACGAGCTTAAAAAACTTACCCGAAAAGGATTTGAATTTGCCGATAGAAATTACTTTGCTCACGATCGAAAGCTTCATAATACAATTATGAATACAAACTTTTACTCGGCTTTGCCAAGAGTGGCAGAAAGGCTTTACGGTGTTGTATGAAGCCTAATTTGCATAATCCGTATGGTTATAAGGTTTGCTATAAAGAAAAAGGCTGTAAAAACTATATAAGGCGTTTCATCACTCGCACGTATAGAGAGGCAAAGGAAATGAAGGAAATGTACCTACGTTATCACTCTATAGCAAGTCTATATAATCGCCCACTTAAAAAGCCAGAGTGGGTTATAATTCCAATAAAGAAATCAGAGGTCAGAGATGGCATCTGGCACGAAGTACCCTTCTGGAAACAGAAAGGGGCTTTTTGTTCTTTTACGAAAAACAATAAAAAGGAGGACTTATAAATGATTACATTAAATCTCACCGCAAAAGGTACAGAACAAGAACTTATTAAGAAATATCTCGAAGAAAATGCAACTGAAACGCTTGCCGATAAGATAAATAACGGTGTACGTATTGAAAAGGAAGGTAAGACACTCATTAACAAAAAGTCGCTTGATGACTTTATGAAATATGCAACAGATGAAGCGAAAAAGCTTGCTGAAAAAGGTGCTTCGGCAGCTTGTGTGAGAAGCGACGTTGTTTTCGGTTGGGCTATCCACTATTTCGAGGAAGAAAGTATCGTAGGTAAGCTCTACAACGAGGACGGCAGCGAGTATAAAGCTCCAAAGCCCGAAGTTAAAAAAACGACCACAACACCCACAACTACATATACACCGCCCGTAGTAAAGAAACCCGAGTCGGAACAATTATCGCTCTTTGACTTTTCAGGTGATGCTCCCGTTATTAATGATACGGAAGAAGCGATTGAAGAAGTCATTGAAGAAACGTCTGAAACGGTAGTGGAAGAACCTAAAGCAGAGCCGATAGAGGTGGGCGTGGAAGAAGATCCCAAGGGCTCACCGCTGTTCCAAAAGTATATGGCCATCCAAAATGAATATCCCGATTACATAGTTTGTATGCGTGTTGGAGATTTCTATGAGGTTTTCGGTTATGGCGCAGTGCAAGTCAGCGAGCTTATTGAACTTACTTTAACAAGCAGAGATATGGGCTTAAAGAACAGAGTCCCAATGGTCGGATTCCCCTATCATAGAGCAGACGTTTATTACGATAAGCTGACCGATAAAGGCTTGACGCTGGTTATAGCAGAAAACGATGACCTTACTGTAAAATCTTCAGCTAAAGGTACTGTAAACGTTGAAACGGGCGAGGTAATTGAAATGCCCGAAGAACCTAAAAAAGAAACTATGGATGAAAAGCGCAAGCGTGAAGAAAAAGAGCTTATTGCCGCTATATCGGGCTTGTTTGGTAATGACTTGGAGGTGAGATTATAATGAAGATGGAAAAGATTAAACCCGTTCCTAAATATATAGTTGAAAAGATTAGAAGGCTGGATAATCAGCAAGTCAAAAAACCTACAAAGTACGTAAGATTTTATTCGTATCTAACTAAAAATGACGGTGAGCTTGTTAAGGTTACGGTCGCTGTCAGAAATAATAGAAACGATTGGCATTACAAGCAGGTTGCCGTACACGGCATTGACTCGGATATATGCTTTGTAAAAGACCTATGCCGTCATTTTATGGGTACGCTTTCGGTAGGTTGGTATGAAGAAGGACTTTCAAAATCTCCGAAATGGTATGAAGATCCCGAATGGGGCTGGCACTATGATAAATCCTTTGATCCTTACGCTCTATGTGTAAACAAAGAATACGTCAAGAAATTTCCTGAACATAAATATAGTGCCCTTGAACTCTATAAATACGTAGATATCATTCCATATCTTCGTAAGCACAGACAGTATCCGCAGGCTGAATATTTAGTTAAGCTTGGACTTTCACACCTGGCACAAAGCGTTCAGTTATTACGACTGCTCGGCAAGGATAAGAAGTTTCAGAAATGGATCTCAAGCAACAGACTATTATTGGCTTGCGGTGGTTTTTATGTTTCTGCTATTATCTTGGCATACAAAAAGAATATTCCTATAAGGGATGCTCAAAGGCACGAGAATGAAAAGAAATCACTCTGCTCCGATAAGGAATTGAAGCCGGTAAGAGATATGCTTAATCATAATTACGAGCCATATCTCAAATACATAAGAGAAAAAGGCATATCGCATAGACTCTATTTAGACTATTTTAAGGCGTGTACTTATCTCGAACTTGATATGAACATAGACCGCAATCGATATCCACACGATTTTATGCGTTGGCACGACATTCGTATTGATGAAGCTAACACAAAAAGAATGGAAAACGATAAAAAGGAACGTGCAGAATTCTATGAAAAGTTCAATGCCGTTGCGGAAAAATACCTGCCTATGCAAAAGGACAAAAACGCCGCTTATCTTGTTATCATAGCAAAGAGTCCTGCAGAGCTTAAGGCTGAAGGTAAAGCATTACACCATTGTGTCGGCAGTATGGGATATGAGCAGAAATTTGCTCGTGAAGAAACGCTTATTTTCTTTATTCGTAGTGCTGATGCACCTGACGTTCCATTGGTTACTATGGAATACTCGCTGCAAAGAAATAAAATACTACAAATCTATGCTAGTGGTAACACAAAACCAACAGATGACATTACAACATACATAAACTCTAAATGGCTGCCCTATGCAAAAAGGCAGTTAAAGAAAATAGCCGCATAAGGAGGACTTACAAATGGCAAATTACTTTAGAATTACAGCATACCATCCCGAAAAGGATATATCGGTGATACTTGACTCAAACGGTGTGTTTGAGAAACTTTGGATGTTCAGCTCATACCTCGTGCAAAAAGGCTTCAAAATACTTGAAGTCAGCACCAGTGAAAACCTTGTAGAAGGAACGTTTCCAGTAGTGTCCGAAGTATCAAAGAAAATAATGCTTCGGGGAATTGATAGAGGTCAACCAAGAATAGAAACTACAACTTATCAGGAGCGTTCTTGCAAAGCAATAATGCTATACGATAAGGTGTACGGTTTATTTACAGTATAATAGAGAATAGAGAAGGGAGAGCGTAAAAACTCTCCCTTTTTTTGATAAAACATAGCGAAACATATACGAAAATTTTATTTATTGTATATATAAAAATTAAAAGGGAAAAATATATATACATACTATGCTCATTAAATTAGTTGTTCTATATAAAAATACGGCAATTTCTTAATTAGAAATTGCCGTGAATCTTATATATTATTTGGGATTTTTATCATTTAAGCTTTTTATTTGATCTATATAATGTTGCTTATGCAGTTTAGATTTGTGATTGATTTTTATGCTTATATCAGCGAGTGTTTCAACCAAAAATCTGTCCAACTTAGTTCCAAAGTATCTAAATTGATAATAATACATAAGTTTGAAAAATATAATTTTTAATAGAGCACTATCTTTTACTTGTCGTACATAAGCACTTAATAAAGACTGTACTTTAGACAAACGCAAGTCGCACAAGGTGAAAAGACAGAAAAATTTATCGAAATCATCGACATCGGATCCATTATATATATCCTCTAAAACTTTCTTTAGTTTAACTGTCCCTATTGTATCTAAAGCAATATTTTGAATGGTTAATGGTAATGCGATTCTGATAAAATCACTTATAAATCGTTTTTGCTTCTCTTTTATTTTGATTTTGTCATCATCTTCTGCTTCAGATGAGAAATACTTTTTGAAAAACTCTTCAGAAAGTTCTTTCATAAGGGCTAACATGATTCTTAGACCTAATAGAAAATCTTTGAATGCTTTCTCTTTAATATCATAATCTAATAGCTCGAGATTTTTTAAACAGCCACCATAAAGAATTAATGTATCTACAAAAGAAGACATATCGGAATGTTCGGTGTTTTTATCTATTTTTTCGGGAAGATTACTTTCTGAAATGTCGGGAGTATCACTAATATTATCGCTCTCCGATTGAGAAAAGCGACTTTCTTCTAGCTTTTGAGCAAAAGTATCTTCGGGTAACGCAATAGTTAAACCAATATTATATTCCTTTAATACTTCTAACTTATTGTCTAATACATCCATATATGAGTGTAATTCGCTTTGCAAAAAAGACATTAACATGACATCTTTTCGGTGCATTCCTGCATAGTATAAAAGTTCTTTTGTATAGTTTAAATAGTTTTTATTTGATAAAATGAATTTTAGAAATTCTGGTTCATCCTTAGCTTTTTTGGCTAGATAATATTCTACCATACAACTATATCTGAAAGTAACTATTCCTCTGGATTGTATTAAAACTCCATTATTAAAGAATATTTCACCAAATCCTGTTTCATTAGGTGTGAAACCAATCTTTGAATGATATTCATTGATTATACGTTCAAACTCATCATTAGTAAAATAATATCGATTGTTTTGATTCATTTTAGTAACAATGTATATTAGAAAATCTTCTTTATCTTTGAAATCAAAAGTTTTAGAAAACAATTCTCCAGGGGAGTTTTTCTGTAATATTGTTTCCATAAATCTTTCCAAAACACTCACTTCATTTATTGGAGCAAAATCAGTATTATCACAGAGAGATAATAGTAAAGATAAAACAAATGGAGTTTTAGGTAATGAGGTTTTTTTGAAACACATCATTATCTTGTCTACTAAAGATGCATTTTCATTTGTTTCTGTAGGACAAACACAAGACTTAGTTATTGATCTTATTTGTGCCTTTGTTAAAGAACACATATATAATTTTTGATGTTCACACTCGGGAGTTAAAGGAGTCTCTCTAATAGCTCGAGCACTTACCACTTCTTTTTCTGCAAAGATGAACTTATTATTTGGATAAGTAGATATAAAAGTATCTATTATTCCTTTTTGTTTCTCATTAATCATATCATAATCATCAAACATAATTACGCATTTCCCATTTTTAAGCAGAGTAATTATTTGATCTTTAGAATAAGAATCTCCAGAATCGCAGTATTCTTGTATAAAATTCAAGCACGCTCTTTCTATAATTGTTTTTCCTGTATAATCTATATTACTTGTATCAAGCAAAAATGGAACCACTTTGTTTTCACTAAAATTTGTCAAATAGTATTTTACCAAATAACGTAACAATGTGGTTTTTCCAATTTCTTTTTTTCCTATTACCAAAATATTACTTGATTTATCAGAACAAATATCGTCTAATGTAAAAGCTTCTTTGGAATTATTATCCTCAGCTTGAGCGAAAGTTTCTTTTTCATATTCTGAAAATTTACTTAATATTGGAGGAATAAATAATTCTTCAAAAGAGCCTGTAAATTTTTCAGATGCTATATTGGATACAAAGAATCCATTAGCGTAATTTATAAATGATTTAGTTATAGAACGAGAAATATTATATGATAATGCCAAAACATTATCTTTTTCTCCTAATACAGTTTGAAAAATGCCATTTTGAAAAACATTAGTTGCCGAGTCATAACAATTACGAGGATAGTCCATATATCTTCTAAGTATTACTTTACACTCCTTGTTATACGGATTTATAGAAATCAAGGAATAACCATTATAAATATCGCTAGTATTATCAAACTTGCCACATGTATTGAATAAAGTTATTCCATTGTATGATAAATATGATTTAGCATCCGATTCATGTATATGACCGTTAAGTACTATATCAAATGAGTTTATGCATTTTTCAATATGTGATTTATCGTCATCTAATAACCAATCCATAGGGTGATGAAATAAACAAATTTTTATATCTGAATCTTTTATGGATTCATAACTGTTAACAATATTTTGTTTACCTATTATTAGCTTGCGTTTTTCCTCGCTTCCTTTGCCAGAAGATCTCCAGGCTGAATTAATACAAGCAAACCCCAATTTTAATCCATTGATTTCAACCATATGTGTATGATAAAAGGGAGTGGATTCTATTGGATTTGTAGCAAATAACTCTTCGAAATCATTTTGAAAGTAATTAATTCGTTTCAGTGCATGCGAAGTATCACCCTGCATAAATTCAGATATCTTATCTTCAGTAACCAACGTGTTGGATAAACCAGTTTCTATATAGTCAACAATTTCATTTTTCTTTACTTCGTGATTGCCGGGTACGATAAATACCATATTTTCATCTATTTTTTGAGATTTTAATAGGGGTTGTATGAATTCATCACAAATAATCTCTAATTCATCTTGTGAATTATCACCACTTTGTATTAGGTCGCCTGTTAAACAAATTATATTTACCGTTACATTATGTAGCTGTTTTAATGTTTCAATATCCTGTAACAATAAATTAACTAATCGTTTGATATTCGTTTTGCTATTTTTTGATGCATGAATATCTGACAAATGAAGAATCCCAATGTTCTGTTCCATTTTTTAACCGTCCTTTTTTATTTTATTGATTTATTTTATTTATAATAATAGAGAGGTAATATATGAGCGCATTTACTCTTTTTAATGAATTGACAAATTGTAAATCATCAGGTTTAGCAAAAAAAATACTAATAGCTAAAAGAAATACTAGGGATTTATACCAAGTTATACAGAAAAATGATCCACAGTATAAGAAACTAAAAATATTTGTATTGGAAAACCAGATAAAATAAAATATGCCTATATAATATATAATACCATTTTTTTAGATAAAATTCTTCAAAATTTTCAAAAAAAATTAAATTTTTATAAATAAATATAATTTTCATCATAATATAGTTTAGTTATAGATTAATATTTGGCAAGGAGAGTACAAAAACTCTCCTTGTTTTTTGTTAATGGACATTATTATAATTAGCAAATCTTTTCTACAAAAAGGCATAAATACGTATTTATTTCGACTTTTTGAAGAATTTTGTTGAAAAAAGAGGTAATATATATTGAATATTTTTTTGTAAAAATATATTAACATTTTGTCGAAATTAGTGTATAATATTTACAATAAGGGAACTATATAAAAAATAACATAATCAAAATAATTTATGGAGGAATAGAATGATAAATATTAAGTTGTATTGGATATTGCGCTCATGGTGGCGAAACATAATTTTCAAAATAAAAAAAGCATCATATATTGTTAGACGCAAATATGAAAATCAAAAAAGAACGAAATCTTTTTCTTTATTAATATTGAAAATGATTATAAAAAAGCTCGCATTGTCATGTATAATATGTATTTCTTTCATTCAAATAGATAAATTAATCTTAGATATTACGAAAACAGAGGCTTTGGATAATCAACTATTTCTTGATATAGTAATTGGTGGAATCGGTGTGTCAGGCGTAATATTAGGTTTATATTGTTCCAACACGATATCTATTTTTTCTTCAAAATATACGAATGCTCCTGAAAGCATTAGTAAATTATATCAGCAAGATATTCTTACAAACAAGTGTATTAAACAAATAGTTGGGTACATAACCCTTTGCATTGTACTACTTGTTGTATGTATATCAAAAACCGATTTTTATTATGCCACCGTAGGGTTACTGCTTTTTTTGACCATTAGAACAATTATAACATTTAGTGTAGCAGGGAATAGAGCTTTTGATTTTTCCAACACTTATAGAATAGCCGATTTAGTTTATCCAGAGCTATATAGCTCTATAAAAAAGCTATCGAATAGAAACTCTATTCATTGTGATGAAAATTTTCAAAATCATTATCGCAAAATATGTTCCAAGCAATTAGATATATTGAATGATATAGCAATTTATAATGAAACTAGCGCTGCCACTCAGACGGCAGCAGTGATTCCTTTTTTAAACGCTAATGTTGGTATGTTGTTTTTTTATCTGAAAAATAAACCCTCTATACATTATTCTTCTTATTGGTTTTCAGATAAAACTAAATATCAACAGTGGCATATTGCTTCTGACACTGAAACATCAATGTATGTTAGATATGGGCGTATGCTAGAACCTCACAAAGAAAAAGATTATTCTTGGTTTGAATCTAAAATTGAAGAAATTAATAGTGCTTCTTTAGCAATGCTGATTAAATCTTCTGATTATACATCGATTTATAGCTTTTTGGTGTTGCTTAGTAATGTGCCAAATGAAATAGTTCAAAAATCATCATTGGATTATTGGGCAAAATACATATTATCTTTAAGATCAAAAATTTTACCTATAATTGTGAATGATAAAGAAAAGGACGATACAAACTCGACTATCATAGGAGTAACTGATGCGTACGCAGTTCTTATCTTTAACACAATAATGAATATTTGTGAATATATAGATAAATTAGACATTGCGCAAGAACTTTCATATGCTGTGGAAATTGCATCCGCTTCAAACTATGAAGATATTGACTTTAAAAAAGCAGTACATCTTAATTCAAAGAGAATCGATATTTTTTATAACTCTATTCTAACTGAAAGGAAAATTGAAAAAGAAAAAATTACACCCGATTGGTACATAGAGCAAGTAGTTTCAAAAGAAATATTTGATCATATAAATTATCTAAGCAATCAACTTTTTTTCTTATATTCTGAAGCATATAGCATTGGAGAAACGCTGTTAGAAAACAAGTGTTATTATTCAGCTGCGATATGGTTTTCACGATTAACAGAAATTTATGCGAAGATTTCGAACAAGCAAACATTCGCAAAATTTGAAGCTATAGAATCTGAATTAATTGTTAAGAAAAGAGATTCCGAAGTGATTTGGAATGAGTCTAATATTACCCGAAATGCTGAAAGTATACAAAGGTTATCAGCTCAATCTATTCACTCTTTAAAAAAATGTAGTAGTATATTTGCATTAACTCATAGTGACAATAGAACAAATTTTCCCGATCTTTTAGGTTATTCGTATAATTTGATTTGTGATTCTTTGATTAAATCTATTGTCGAAAACGATTATGAAACATTTGCTTCATTATACGATGGCTTTTTAGGAACGACACTATTATATCAAGAATATATTAGAGCCGATTTGGCCAATCCGATAAATAACTATAATCGTCAATTTGCCTTTGGAGTATTTGCTTCACCTATAGTTGAATTTTCTATGATAAGCGGACTCGCAATTCTATGGGGAGAGTTTATAGATGCAGAGGAATGGAGAACGGCAGTAGAAAAAGAGCTTGATCCTTATAAAGACACAAATGATGCAAACAAATATGGTATTTTACCCAAAATTATCAGCACCATTAAAGCTCATAAATCAATTCGATTTGGAATTGGAAATAGAGATACCATACAGATTGGATGGGAACAATCGGTATCTAGAGCAATCCGAAATCATCCCAATTACAAAGAGGAATATGGAAATCATTTTGATAAATATGTAAAAAGCAATAGTAAGATTTTTTCTGCATTTTCCAGACATCACCTTGCGGATTTAGGTGTTTTAGAAGATACAGAGGAGTTATATTTGGTACTCTGCATTAATCCTTATGTGAAAGATGAGGAAAAATATCATACTACTTCCAAGTGGGAGGAGATGATAAATGATGAGAAATAACAACTTAACCCACGAAAGAAAATCACCATATGGTATAAGAATTCATAAAGATGGCTCTATATTTGATTTATTTTCATCTACATTTGTGCGAGATATTAAAATTCATTTTTCGTCAGTGTTCTCTACATCTTTCAATAGTCATGGATTCTACACCGTAGATAGTCAAGATGAAAGGCTAAAAGAATTATTGTCTTTTGAAGATCATTGGTTTTTGGAGTATGACTTCGATAAAATACTTTCATCAATAATGCACAATCTTATTTTTGCAAACAAGACATTTGTAGAAATAGCTTTTTCGAAGAATGAAACGAATGAAATCGCAGGGATATCAATTATTCCATTTGATGCTATAAAAATGATATCATTTAAAAGATATTCCTGGTTTTTATCCTATCACGAAGCAAATAGAAAATTAGCTATCTTTAAAATCGATAAAAACAAGTATATTGAGATAGGTGCTAAAGAATTAGGCTTGAGAAATAATGCGCTAAAAAGAATAACCAAAAAACTGAAAAGACTTGACATTACTTCATATTCTATTTTTATTAATGATGAAATGGGTAATAAAGTGCCTTTTGATGACTATAAAAGAAAACAAGAGTATTTGATGCTTAAGTATCCAAAGGAAATTGGATGGGTTAGTGGTATAGACAATGCTTATTTAAATGAAAGCTATTCGCTTTTTAGACTTGTAAAGCTGAGAGAATTTCAATTAAAATGTCTTTTGCTTTTCATTGAGAAAATTAATTTTGGTTTAAACAATGTTAGTGAAATAACCAAAGTAACTGGTACTATAAAAACAACGGTACAATTTCCTGAATATACAAAGGAATGGGGAAGATATCAAAACGGAGAAATATCCACAAAGGAACTTACCGATATTATTTTTCCAAAATATAAATAGATCTAAGAATTATATATTTTGAAATAAAACACATTATAGTAGTATTTTTATACCTCAAAACTACCCTAATATCCCTCTTGTGAGTATACGGCGTGTGCTTGTCTTGATACAAGTCGGCGTCGCTTCGCTCCGCCGAAGACAAGCACACGCCACCATAAAACCGAAATGGAACTAAAGAAACGCAATATCGACAAATAACGGGCGGCGGCGCTAGACCGCTTGCCGACTCGCCCGTTGTTTCTTCTGTCGATTAAAAGTTGCGTTGTTAAAACTTTAGTTGTAATGCCATTTACAGCGGTTCTTATTCATAGGCTTTACGAAGCTGCTTGATCGTGTCGGAGCTAACCGGTCCGACAAGTATTCCATCGTCAAAGCACATAAAGTCATCGTAAAGCAGGAGCTTATTTTCTTCCTGACCAATAAAGCATACGACGTCATTTTCCATTATGTCGGATATGAAATATGGAGGAAGCCCCTTTGAGTAAACTATTTTCTCGCCGGACTTTTCTATGTATTTCATAAGATACGCGAGGGACGAGCCGATTGAAGCTTTATCCTCTATGGGCTCAAAGTCATTTCGCCCGAACCTTTCTTCAAAATATGTATTGGTAAAGATTTCTACCATACGTTTTTTGTTGAAGTTGTAATCCTTACGAGTGCATAAGAGTCCCGGCATCGTTTCCTCGGGTATATAGAATATACCGTGAAAGTGCAGTCTTTTCTTCTTCGGGGATCTCTCCCATACTCCTATATACTTCCAGCCCTTGCGATTCGTTAGATTTGCGAGGCATTTTTTTAATGTCTTTTTGAAACTATCCTCTGTATGCCGCGAACCGTCGTATGTAAAGGTGCAAAAGTAATTAAACTCCTGCAAATTAGCTTTGCGAGTCATCCTTATACGCCTGCACATCAGATTTCTTGCCTTGCGTTCAAGATTTATTTGCACGTAAGCCTTTGTTTTTTCTTCGTCCATAAAGTACGGTCGCATAGCATCAATAATACTCTTGCGCCGTTGGTACTTTGGAAGGGACAGACTCTTTTTATATGCTTCCTCAAATATCTCTTTGCGAGTTGCAAAGCGTTTCGGTTTTTCGGATTCTTTGGATACCTCGGTGGATACTTCGATATTCGCAGCTTCTGTGTGATCATCAGTATTTTCAGCAGCAGGAAAAGGCACGTCAACTATATCTGTCGGCGTGCTATTTTCTTGCGGCTTATCGCTGATGGGCTCCTTAACCACAACGTATTCTTCATAGGTAACGGAGCGCTTGTTTGATGGTCTCGTCGTGTGCGGAATCGCTATATAGTGACTCCCATCAAAATAGACCTTTGCTTCAGCATAAGCCATAGACCTCCTTTTTATCGCAGACCTTTGGATTTAACTGTAACGCCATCAGTTAGAGCCTGCGTTTTTGTAAAGTGCGTTAATAAAGTAGCTATTCTGCATCTTAAGTTCCTCAACACTCGCTCTTTCTGTTTCGTATTCCATATAATCGTTAAGTCCTATATTAGATTTCTTCGCAAGTTCATTAAAGTAATCGCTAAAGCAATCCGTTGTAAATCTTCTACTGTAAATCTTCTTGTTAATTACATAATATTTCTTCTTTTCAGCCTCGCCATCCATCGTTCCTTTTTCTTTGCTAATGTGCGTTAGACAATACCCGAAGCGAT
Organism: Lachnospiraceae bacterium; assembly: GCA_045119215.1. Taxonomy (GTDB): domain Bacteria; phylum Bacillota; class Clostridia; order Lachnospirales; family Lachnospiraceae; genus RUG11237. Next base: position 15,979 of record JBGVDD010000088.1, read on the forward strand.
TGTAAAGCTTTGCGTTCCTCTGGTAGAGCCAAGAGGTTATGAGCTTTAGAACGTAGATAAGAAGTGTGGTGTCGCCTCTTAAATATCTCATCATATAGTAAAGCCCAATAAAGCCCTTAAACGCCCACTCGGTAAGCATTTCCTCTATGGTATAGAAAGGCATAGCGAGCTTTTGTTTGCCGTTAGACTCTATGTAAAGGATATCGCAAAGATCTCTTGCATCTGCACCCCAGCTTTCCGGGCGTTGCTCGTCTGTAAATACCTTTATGAAGGGATAGTTATCTACGGTGGCAGAGTGCCTACACATCTTCAGCCAAGAGTTAAAAAGGTCGTTCTTCTGGTTGGTTTCATCGGTGTTACGTTTAATCTCTCTGTTCTCAAGGTTATTGCCTCGCTCTTTACCTACCTCGGATATTACTACCACACCGAACTCAAAGCTGCCTGCATTGGGGTTATTCTCAATAACCTTCTTGCCGAGCCTGAGAACGTCAAAGTCAAGGATGTGTGAGTGGCGTCCTTCATCACTTGTAAACTCCGGGAAGAAGTCGCAAGCCCATTTTGGAAAATTACCTGCATCTATAAGCTCGTTATCTGTCCTGATAGAATAGTTAGAAACAATAAGCGAAGATTCTATAACGTAGATGAAGTAAAGCTGTGCATAGTTATATAGCACGTCATATATGTGCATTACTTTAAGATTATCGTCATACCATTCTCCATACCTCTGAACATCATATCCGTAGAGCCTTTTCTGTGGATCACCGTGCTTTTCGTATCTGGCTCGTTTCTTATCAACCCATTCTCTTACGGTTGCAAGGTTATATACCTGTCCGTAATCCATAGCAGTGCGAAGGTCTAACTCAAAGCATATCCACGGGAAGTTCGGGAAACGCATATCGTTTACCTTCAGCAGCTCATACGCCTTTTGTCTGAACATTACCTCTTGGGATAAAGCCATATCTGTAATAAGCGTTGTTTTCTTTTTACCCATACTGCCGCAGGTCATAGAAACTATGGGGAGCGAGTTAATAAAGCCTCTGTTCCTCATTTCAAAGTGGTTAAGAATACCGGCGGCTATAGTCCTTCTGAAGTTCTCAAACATTACCCAAAGGAAGGGAAGGAATATATACAAAGGTACTGTTGTTACGGCTACTTCAAGGTCAAGTATGAGCTTGACAAACTGACCGTATAAGCCAAGAATATCACAGCTCACCGAGAAGTAGAGATAGTAAGCTACAAATGCGACTATTATGCTCATAAGGTTTAAGTTCATTAGCCATATTACAAACCAGAGGTCAAGTATCTTTTTGTTCTCCTGTAAGAACTGCCAGTATGTAAGAATTATGCGTTTTATTGGCTGATATGTAAACCTTGCTATACATTTGAACGCTATTAAGGGTATGGTTTCCTTGCCGTGCTTATGGTTAGGTTTCAGATAAAGCATCTTTATTAGAATTACTAACAGTACCACTATAGGCAATAAAATGAGTAGTATTCTTGCAAAATCTCCCAGCTTTACGCCTACGGTGTAATTGTAGTAATTGATGTTTTCTTTATCTACAAGCAGGTTCATATAGTTATCCATATCCTGCTTCGCATCCTCGGGTGTCTCCGGTATAGAAACATCCCACTTCATAATCTCAGAATACTCCTTGACGGATGCTAACGTATCGTGGTCTATCTCAAAGATCTCAAAGAAATAATACTTCATTGAGTTCCAAAGATCCACGAAGGTTTCCGCAAGTCGTAGGTAAGAATTACTGAAGTGGGATATGGCAAGATATATGAAGAAAACTGTAAATATTACCGAAGCAATAATACAAATCATCTTTTTAACGTCTATTTTTGCTTTCACATAACATTCCTCCTCTCTGCTTTAAGGTAATCGGTTACCTGTAAAAATCAGATAACCGACCACCCAGAGAAGCACGAATAGGAGAAATACTGCAATAATTCTCTTAATCGTTTTCATTTTTCCTCCTCTATACGTCAGGTGGGATATCCCCACCTCCTGTTATTAGGTCAATTATGGCTTGTAAAAGCCTTACGGGTAGCATCACTATCCATATAAGAAGCTGTACTAAAAGGTTGAGAGCCGGCTGTCCGATGATAATAATGATTACAAGCATTATGATCGCTATTACTATCATCCAAAAAGCCGATGTGTTACCGAACAGCTCTTCTTCAGGCGGTGGCTGAAACTCGTTGACAATATCTATAGGGCTTGAAACAACGGGGATAACTCTGTATGCACCGTCATTGTTAAAGGTAAGCTCTATGATGTCAAAATCAAAAAATACCGTCTGCTGTGCTACGTATGTATCGCAGTTCGCCATTGTACTACCTGCCGATGTGTATGCCGGAGCACAGTAATACTCGGTGCTTGCAAAACGGAAGATTACAACCCTGTTACCATTAGCGGTTTCGGTATTGTAAAATGCCTTCAGAGCTGCCACGTCGTCCTCTTTGACTAAAAGCCTTTGTGAGATGGCTGAATTAGTGCCAATAAGGTCGCCTGCTTCAAGAATATGGATAGGCTTTACTCCCTTGTGTTGTTCGTCTGTTGTGGGCCACGAAAAACCATAGTCCCAAAGTTTGTCCCACCAAGAGTGATTACTGTCATAGCTAAGCAAATCGAAGGTGTCCCCCATGTCTATGGTCTTATCGTTATAGCCCATAGTTCTGCCGGAGTCAACGCTATCCTCAAATAAGTCTTTACTTAACTGCCTACCGTTGCAATCAACGTAGCCGTGACCCAAGTTATTTGAATAGTTGTATATCCAATCTCTAACGACGCTGCTTGATACACTACCTGCAACCGGATCGGATGAAAGAAAATCAAAAACTCCACCAACATCTGTTACAGGTGCGTAGAAAGCATAAGGCATAATTGTGGATTGTTTATCTGTACTACTAACAGAAAAGATAGAACCGAAGGACGTGTACTGTGTATCCAGATTTACGTTATATACCCAATGATAATCGTGGTACGTTGGAATGCCGGGACCGGTAGATGCTCTTCCGTCATAACCTGAGTATATTCTCACAGGTACGCTTGAGCTGTACTGTCCTACATCTACGCCAACGTATTGCTTTAGTTGGTTATAGAAGTCCTGATTGCTTGTAATGGTAGCCATCTTTGTCTTGTACTCCCACCACTCGGCTCGGATCTTCTGCAAGTTGCCGTATTGCTCAAATACTCTTTCGGGTACGGAGAAATATACGGTGTTTACCTCGTTGTAATAGTCCTCGCCCTTGTCGGATACGCCCGTTCTATAGTTGGTATGATGAACTGAAAGCTTTAAGGTTTCAAGCTCCTCTACAACACAGTTAAGATTGGAGTCTGCCTCTTTGTCGGGACCGAAGCCCTTGGCATAGCCTGAGAAGATATACGTACCGCCTACAAAGTATTCGGTAGCGTTGGTATCTCCCTTGGTTTTAAGCTCAATACCTGTAATATCGTATCGTCTGGCATTGGAGTTGACTCTATCATAAAAGGTAGTGCCGTTTATCTCCTTTTCAACTACTTTGAACTTATAGAAAAGGTTCTTGTAGTTGCCGGATTCAACGGTATTACAGAACTGAAGATTGAACTTATCGTACCTTGTGGGTACACCCTTGCTATCGTAAGCAGTAGCCATTTGGATTTTATTCGCACCACTGCTTGTATCAATAGTAAGGTTCCTTGGATTGTAGATGTAAAGATATAGACCGTAATGGTCGAGATTATCCGACTCAAAGGAGTAACAATATTCAACCATTGTAATTAGCTTAATATCTAACTGCTCTGAGTACGGATAATCTGTTATATCAAATAACTGACCGTTAACAGTTGAGGATTCGAGGTCGTCAAGAACGTTAGTTTTACTAAAATCCGTAACGACCTCTTTCTTCACGGTTGCAGCATTAGCTACTACCGTAAATACCGATAGTAAGATGCATACGATTAAGGAAAGACATAATGCCTTTATTGTTTTAGTTCTCATATGCATCCCCTCCTTAGAACAGGATCTCTTCGGGAAGAACTATCTCGTCAAGGATCGGAGCAGTCTTCAGATAGATTGTAATCTTAGAATCCTGAGTTGTTGACTTAACCGTCATAATGAAGAACTCTGCGTGCTCCGGGACACTCTCAGGTATTTCTACCTCAGCTCCATTATGTCTTTCAATAAGAATAGTCTCAATGGAATAAAGACCATCTACAGTAAAGAAATCCTCATATTCAACAACGTCAAAGAAGCCAGTATAGTCTGTATCGCCGTTGAACTCGTATTCCTCACCATCCACGGTATAGGTAAAGGAGTATTTATCATTTCCTTTAATTTCTACGTCGTAAGCGTTCTTTTTGCTCTCGTCGAAGGTATAGTGTACGTCAAATCTATTCTCTTCGAACTGATTAAGAACAAAGCCGGAAGTGGTATCCATTATTGTCTGATCACCGTATGTCAGGTAGAACGTGGCAAAGTCGTGGGTACCACCCCCGGTAAAGTGAATTATGAGTCCAAGTGCGCCTACGAGCAGAAGCAAAGAAATGACAGCGACAATAATTGTTTTTACGTTACTACTCATTCCTTGCTCCCCTCCTTAATTAGAAAGTAAGGCTGGACTCGTCAAGGCTTACACTTACAACCGCATCAGAGTCAAAGACGATCTTTACAGTAGCAGTAAGACCGGAAGTGTTCTTTACAACAACGGTTACACCGCAAACCTCACCCTCGATAGCACTGTAGAAGTAATCGTCATACATTGTCTCGGAAGAGGTTTCGCTGTAGTTAGTGTAAAGACCGCTAACGTTAGGGATATTTACCTTAAGGGTAGAACCGGAAACGGTTGCAGTAAAATCATCCTTATAGGTAGTAAGAGGGGTCTTAACTACACTGGACCAATCTATTGTACCATCACCGTAATCGCACTGAGAACCTGCCATGATATTACCGAAAGGTGTAACGGAAACTACGGAATAGTTCTTATAGGTGGTGCCTACAGAGTTGAAGATATTACCGAGGTTAATATCGAAGTTGTAGGTTGCACGACTGAACATAGGAACCTTGTAGTTGCCGTTAATATCTCTGTCAAGAGTGGAGTTGGTTGCTGTCATAGTGGTAGGAATACCTACGAACTTAACAGTACACTTTGCAGTATGACCGCCATCTCTTGTAGTTACAGTAATTACCGCGTTGCCGGGAAGAGCCTTAAAGCATCTTACCTCGCACACACGAGAGCCTGCATAAGTGGGATTTACAGTAATATACTGGGCGATATCTGCTGTCTGAGAAGAAGATTCCCAAGCAACAGTCCAATCTACAAGAATATTACTTGCAGTATTGGGGAAAATGGTAGCAGTAAGCTCCTGAGCTACATATGTTTCAGCAACAGTTGCTACTCCTGAATCGGGATTTGCCATAAGACGAGGAGCAGAAGCTCTTACTTTTACAAGAGGCATAGGCTCTGCCTCTATTTCAGTTTCAAAATCCTCTGCTTTAAGCATACTCGTTACGTTATCGGGAACGCCGTATGTTTCTACCTGCAGGTTATTTATTGCCTTCGTCTGTGCTATATCCATAACCACGGATGCGAATACTCCTACAAAGAGAAGGAGCACAGCAACGACGAGTGCTATGAATTTCCGATTTTCATTAAGCTTTGTCATTATTTTAATTCCTCCTTTTAATTAGAACTTAATCTTGGACTTGCCCTGATTGTACTGAGCCATGTACTTATCAACGATCATACGGGACTTTATGCCCTTCTTGTAACCGTTGGCTGCCTTAGAGCGAGCGCCCATACGCTTGGGGATGAGATACGCATCATCCCAACCCTTTGCAAAACCGATATCATAGGCATCCTTGAGATCGGACTTTCTGCGAGACATCTGTCTCGGCTTTTTTTCTTTCATTGTTTTACTCATATTGAGTGCCTCCTTTATTAAAATTATTTGTTTGTGATTTCGGCATTATCTGCCTCTTTTGCATATACTGATTTGAGCATTCTTGCAAAGTAATCTGTAATGAGGTCCATACCCGCTTCATTGGGGTGGAGACCGTCATTGGTGTACTTAGTGTACTCATAGCCTTCGATAGTTGCAATATCTACGAGATAACAATCGAAGTATTCTGCTATCTTTCTAATCTGTGTGTTATACTCGTCGAGAAGAGCTGTGTACTTATTAGTACCGTTTGCAGGAAGTGTAAAGATAAACACGTCTGAATCCGCATATCTCTCGGTCATCTTATGAACCATAATTGCATACGCTTCAGCAAAAGACTGAGGGGTGATATATCCATTCTCTTCGGTATACACGTCTGCAAGCTCGTTAAACTCACCGCAAACAAGGCCTGCATTGAAATCGTTAATACCGATGTAAACCGCAATTACATCGGGATTAGTACCGGAATCAGCGCCGGTGTTATCGTGGAGCTGAACACATCTGTCGATATATGCAGCACCGTTATTATTGAGAACACGGGAGCCGGACCAAGAGTTATTTACGAGTACGTCCATATTCGTATAATCTGCAGTCTGCTTCCACCAGGTCTCATCAGCAGCATCGATGTCTGCTCTGGGGTAATACACGGCATTGTAGCCGATGGTGTTGTTTGTGGTTGATGCATTATTGCTTAAACCCGAATAGGTAGAAATGCTATCTCCGAGAATGGAGAGCTTCTTGCCCTCAAGATCTACGTATTCATCGGTATAAATACCGTAGTAGATACTCTGTGTTGCCTGAAGCTTACCTGCATTTTCGAGGTCATATACAAAGTCGTTAAGATGACCGTTTGCATAGCAACAGATAACGGGATCGTCAGACTTCATAAATGCAAGAGTTTCGTCCTCATCTACATAGATATTAAGGTTAGAAACATCAATAGTGATCCACTTATTTACGGTAGTACTGGTAAGCTCTTCCTTGGGAAGATAGATCTTATACTGACGGTACGCATAATCTGTTACGTCACCGCCTACCTTAACTGCTTCTGACTTTACTACCCAGAGGGTGAAATACTGATTTTCATCAACAGCCTTAACTGTACCTACGGGGGCATCAATCTTGGTAATCTTCTTGCCGGAGAAGAGAGTGGTATCCGAATATGCGTAAGGCGCTACAGGCATACTATCTCTAAGCGGAAGAGCGCTTATGGGATAATCTTCCTTAAAGTTAGTACCAAACGTGGGATTATACTCTGTCTCGGGGAATACAACGGGCTCGTCCACGGGATCATCGGAAGTGAAGATATCCTCGAAGGGATTTTCACCGTTAACGCCGAACCAAGTGGCAAGACCGCCTACGAGAAGAATAACCAAAAGTACCGATGCAATAATTGCTATAATACTTCCTTTGCTCATTTGATTAAAAAATCCTCCTTGTTTGTAAAAATGTTTGTTTTTGTAAACTTCGGCTTACAAAAAGCAATATGCAAGCCGAAGTTGTGTTGTAATTATGCTTTTACGCCTGAGCGAGAAGCATAGTGAGTAGAGCCTTGTCGGACTTACGAGCAGGCTTGATCTCACACTCGTAAACCTCGCCGTTTTCATCTACGGTACGAACGAGAGTCTTATTACCGGATACGGTTCTGCCGCTGGCATCCTTGAACTCAAAGGGCTCAAGTACGAAGTCAGCCTTCATCTGATTACCGAATACGATGTCAAGCACCATATAGCCGTTGAAGTCTGCCTTTGCTCCGTCTGCAGGGGGCATGATAGCGATCCTTACGTCTCTACCACGAATGTTACCCTTGATAAAATAACTGAAATACTCCTTTTCGTTCTTTTTGTAAGTTTCTCTTTCTACAAAAATCTTCTTTTCCTTAGACATAAAATTTTTCCTCCTTTTGATTTTTACTTTTTCTTTGTGCCTTTTTGTCTGGAAATTGCTCTTGCTTCAGCCTTGGTCTTACCTTCATCGAGGGCTTTCTTGTACTTATACATACCCGCGTGGTCTGACTGGCACTGAAGATAACCAGATCTCATACCAAGCTGATACTCGGTGAGCTCCTTGCCTTCGTTTGGTCCGTAGGTGTGAACCTTTGCCTTGCGGTCTTTAGCATAACCTTCAGCACGCTTAGAAGGCTTGGTCCAACGCCTTTCGGAATTGTAATTTGATTTTGCCATTTCGTTTTCTCCTTGTTAAATGATTTTGATGCCCGTCAAGCCGTTAGCTCAGCCGAAAAAATGGTGTGATATTAAATTGTAAATTCGTAATCAGTGCGCTTGTGTGAAACACTCGTTCCGGGCGATTCCTCTTGGCGTTAGGTGGCCACCTTATCTCTTGCAAGAAACGCATAGAATGGAGCATCGCAATCTTTGCTGCGCTTTTTGATTACATTTATTAAATAACCCGAAGGTATTTAATGACTGTAAGGATTTTATTCGACCTTGGTAGCTTCAAAATCTACGTAATGCCTTATATACATAGAAGTCTTGATACGCTTTCCGTTAATGCTCTTACCTCTGAATGCAAACGCTTCTTCGTAGAGTCTATCCATCTCGGGAGTTCTGAGATAATATGTATCCTCGCTAAGCGTTCTCATAATATAGGTAGAAGTATCGCTGGAAAAGCGGATGCGCTGCTTTACAATGAAGTTATCCGTACGATATATGTTTTCTGTATCGGATATAACCTCGTCGCAAAAATTATCTAAAGTAAGCATTTTTTATTCCTCCTTGTTTTCTTTTTTGTCAAATTCGTTTTTGAGATAGTTACAGAGCTTGATATTAAGCTTTTTGATAAAATCCTTGCCTACCTTCCATTTTTCAGCAAGCTCGGACTGCGTGTTATTGCTAACGTAAAGTCCGGTATACACAGCATAGAACTGTACGGGAGCTTTTTTAATAATCTCGTTGTAACGTTCAATTTTGTCTGTGATACGCTGAGGAGGAAGAAGCTTTGTGCCTAACTTTATCGATTCGACCATTGCGTAGTAGTAACGAATTTCCTTAAGATCGCTTTTGATTTCCTTGATTGTCATTTTTTATACCTCCTGTTATTTATTTCTCGGATTGCCGTATTTACGAATTATTAAAGCCATAAGCTTTTGCTGATCGTCATCGAGCGTTGGCATTATTGATTCAAGTAATTCCTTTTCTTCAGAACTTAAATATCGCTTGCCGAGATAGTAATCGTTGGCTATGTAAACACCGCCGTCATATTTGCCACACACGGTATATACCGGGTAAGATAAGGAAAGCTCTAATATATCTCTGCGAATTGTGCTGAGTGACACAGAAAAATGGAATGCCAAGTTTTCAAGTGTCGATTGACGGACTTCGCATAAATGCTCAAGCAGCGCTTGTCGCCGTTCATTTGCTTTCACTTATCTCACCTCCTTTTGCCTTCGATGGCTATATTATCGCAGTTAACCTGTTCACCTTTTGAACAGGTTAAAAAAGTTTTTTGAAATTTTTTGAATTTTTTTGAGAAAAAGAAAAAGCCGTGACAAACAGTAATCCCGGAAATGGGAAAACTGTTCATCACGGCTTCAAAGAGCTGTCTTTCACACCCGAAGGTGTCTTAATGAACACTTATTTATATAGATTGAAGATAGGATTTATTCGGACGCTGTTTCAGTCTGACCTACTTGTGCTATATAAACGTATGTATTCTATTGTCGGGAATAACTCGTATCACGGTCTCTTTTTTCGCTTTTCGGTGCTTGCCGAAAAGAACTACCTTGCATTTGTCGCATTGAATACGGGTTCCGCCACTTTCATCCTTATATCCAATAACCTTATGACCACAGTTAGGGCAGTACATAGTTACCGGAGTCAGATTAGAAAATTCCATTTTCATAACCTCCTTCTCCCCAATCGTGAATACGTCAGAAGTATTTTAGCAAACCACCAAAAAGGGTAGGGGATTCCTATATGGGAGCAAGCTATCCTTCGTATTCTAAAGACCATTCAATCCTCAAGGTTTTTGATGACCTTAACGGCAACTCCTTGAATGGAAATAGTATCAAAATACATGTCCTCCATCTCATCATTTTCAGGATGAAGTCGTACTTTTTTGAGTTTTTCGTCCTTGTAGTATCTTTTTAAGGTACATTCGCCGTCATCAACAAGAGCTACGACTATTTGACCCTCATCAGCACAATTCTGTTGTCTTACAACAACGTAATCTCCATTTTCAACACCTGCGTTTATCATACTGTCGCCCTTTGCAACAAGAACAAAAAATTTACCTTTGCCTAAAAACGAACCTGATATAGTAAGAAAACTTTCGATATTTTCTTCAGCAAGTATGGGAGTGCCACATGCAATTTCACCTACAACAGGGACTTCATAAATGTTAACCATACGCTTATCAATTAATTTAGTTGAAAAACTGTAATTAGGATTACTTTTGGTTATGAGTCCTTTCGACTCCATATACGTTAAATATTTGCTTACCGTTCCTTTAGCAATTCCAATATGATCTGCAATCATCTGAACCGATGGCATAGTTTGATTATCAAAAAAGTAGCCATTAATATATTCAATAATTGCATTAATGGTAGATTCATCTTTTGATCTCATAATAACCTCCTTATGAGTTAAAAGGAAACAAATGTTTCCGATAGCATTATTATATACGTTTTTATGATGTTTGTCAATAGGGTTTTGTAAAAATATATAAAAAAACTTAAGGTGCTGTAAAAGACATACACCTTAAGAAAACTGCATATTAAAAGCATTTTATCATCATATCATATAAAACTAAAAATTTAGATTTTCATTTTGCAATTTGAAATAAAAGAGTAATTTTTGCTTTTGTTATTTCAAAGTATTGACATTTTTTGAAATAGTGATATAATATTGTTGAATTATATTTCAAAGGAGGATTATTATGAATAGAGCCGGTCATTATGAAATTGTTGCACTTGGTATTGCATCATATAAGGCATACATCCCTAGTTCTTTACCGCCGTTGCCGGAAATCGAAATGGATACGGAGCTCATTTCTTTGCTTGGGAAGGCTCATAACGTACTAGGTCAATTAGAAAGCACTTCTAAATTATTGCCTGATGTAAAATTGTTTTTGGGATCTTATGTACGCAAAGAAGCTTTGCTCAGTAGCCAAATCGAAGGCACACAAGCGACGCTTGAAGACGTACTCAATTCAGAAGTTACAGCTGCAGTAAATTTAGAAGTTGATGACGTTATCAATTACGTTGGAGCGTTAAATTTTGCTATTCAAAAAATGGAATCCCTGCCTATTTGTAATAGACTTCTTTGCGAAACGCATAGGGTTTTATTGCAGGGTGTTAGAGGACAAGATAAAAACCCCGGGGAATTTCGTAGAAGTCAAAACTGGATTGGAGCTGCCGGAAGTACTCTTCAAAATGCAAGATATATTCCGCCGACGCCTGAGAATATGCTGATTTGTATGAGTGAATTAGAAAAGTTTATTCACGAATCCGAATTGGATATTTTAATTAAAACATCATTGGTTCATTATCAATTTGAAACCATCCATCCTTTTTTAGATGGTAATGGTAGAATTGGACGCATGCTTATTATTTTAATGCTAATGAATGAAAGGGTACTTTCTTCTCCAATACTGTATATGTCTCTGTTCTTAAAAACAAATCGTATTGAGTATTATGATAGACTTAGCGAAGTAAGAAATAAGGGCAACTATGAGCAATGGATTAAATTCTTCCTCCAAGGGGTTATTACAACTTGCGAAGATAGCATTTTTACTATCGAGCAGATTCATAAAATCATGGATGAAGATGCAGCTAAAATTCAAAAAGATACCGATACCGTAAAAGCAGTATTCGCTTATTTAAAGGAACATCCAATTGTTAATATCGGTGGTACTGCCAGAGCATTAGGCGTGGCATTTAATACAGTATCTACTGCGCTTAAAAAATTATCCGCAGCAGGTATTGTGGAAGAAAAAACAACAAAATCCAGAGATAGAATTTTTGAGTATTCAAGATATTTGAATATTCTTAAATCGGGAACTTAGAATTAATAAAGAAACAATAAGTTAGAGGGATAAAACCATGTAGTTTTATCCCTCTTTCTTGATATTATAAAAAGTAAAATTATATAAAGTAAAATAAATTTGTTGCTTGTAAAAATATTAAAAATTGTCAAAATTTAGATAAAAATAGAAAAAATTGTTGTTTTTTAAAATTTTTTCACTTTTTTTGAAGAATTTTCGAATTAAAATAGGTATTATATATATAAGGGGTATAAAATATTATTACTAAATAATTAAAAAATGGGAGGTGTTAATGTGGATACATTGTAGGTATTAGATCAACTAATAAATAACTATGAGAGAATAAAAAGTTACAAATAGCATTTGTTTTCAAACATACATAAATAAAACTTGATGCTAAGTTTGAATAATTGGCGCATTTATCATATGGCCATATTATTTTGTATGATTTAGAAATGTGTTTTTAGTTTGTACATTGGATATGATACTGATTTATGTCAAATGAAACTTTTATAGGTGATGAAAAGATTACTCTAAATGAATAAATCATAGCAATAAGGAGGAGTATTTATGAATAATATTGGGATTTGGAAAACCATATATGAAGAGGATTTTGATCGAGATATGTTTTTATACCACTACACCAATGTTGAGAAAGCTTTCAAAATATTAGATGGCAAAACATTAAAATTTGGAAGAATCAATAACATGAATGATACTTTGGAATCAAAGCCAAAGATTCCCAATATGAGCAATGATGATATGCTTACAATTTCTTCATTAATTAATTTACTAAAATATACAAATAATTCATTTGTTCAATTATTATGTATGTCGCTTGATGATATTATCCAAGTCGAGGCACATTCGCAAAGGCAATATTATGGTGATTATTCTGGTCGTGGCTTCGCTCTTCCACGAATGTGGGCTCAATATGCAGATAATAATAATGGGATATGTTTGATTTTTGATAAATCAAAACTCTCTTCAATAATAAAAGAACAATTAAATAGAAAGCTAATAGACCACGGAAGAGTTAGCTATTTATCTCATTTCGAACACGTTAATTTTTCGTTTAACAATGTGATTGAAGATAGTAAGAAATATATAAAAAAATATAATTTAAGTAGAGATAATGATATTTTGCTTTTTGCGAGAGCACATCAGAATTTTACTCGATATAATTACTTTGTAAAGCTCGATGACTGGAAAGGAGAGAAGGAGTATCGGTTTTTAGCTTTTGATAGGGAAGATATTTATATCAAAGATATACAGAGTGCATTAGTTGGAATTGTAGTCGGAGAGAAAATAAGTGATACAAATTTAAAAATTATAAAATACCTAGTTGATGAAAAAATTGAAATAATGAAAATTTCATTTAATTGTGATGGCTGTGCATTACTAAATACTTATTAAAGGAAAGAGGTAAAAATTTATGAGTTTAAAATTTAGGAACAAATTAAGAGCTGGTTTTACAAGAAACTTTTCGACTTATTGTATAAAAAGATATATTATGATTGATGACGATAAGTTAACGGGACAACAAAAGAAAAAATTCGTTTCAAAAATTAATGAAATGTTGTGGAAGGAAATTCAAGAGGTGAATATGATTGTTCCCGGCAGAATATTACCCTTTGTAAATGTGTACCTTGTAGAGAAAATTAATAATGAATTGAGAGTTATTATTAACGATTTGGAGTCTGACACCTGTTATTGTGATTATGAAACCGAATCGTTTGAGAAGATACCTATCGAATCTCTGTCGCACTTGATTAATTTTAGAACAGTTCCTCCTCGCAGACTTATTGAGGTAAGCGATTGTAGAATCCCTGGAAGTGCAAAGATGATAATTGGTGAAGAAGATCAAATTTCTGCAGCTGTTGATATTTTTATTGATATTGCAATGTTTCACTCTTTTGATCCCTTAAATGAATTTGATTTGAAACAGAGAAAGCAATTTAGTATTAATAAATATCAATTTATGAAAAACAACGATTTTTCTTCCTATTATGAATGTAATCACAGAAAACCTCCTGTCTATTGGTCGTTAGCTTTTTCAGTTAGAGATGGTCACAACAGTATGGATCATTTTGCATATGTAAAATTATGGGAAATGTTTTTAGAAAAATACTATCCAAATATTCTAATTGAAGATAAAGCTAAGCCGGATGTTGCTATTCAATTAAAAAAGCATATAGATATTGGAAACATAGAAAATAAATATTTCGACAAAAGCTTTTGGTCCTCTTATCCAAGCGGAGATTACATATTCTGTAGGATAAATAAAGATCCTCATGACAACAAAAGAAAAAAGATCTTAATGAGTTTGTTTGAGATTGATAAATTCCATATAGGTGCAACTGCTATTTTTCCAATGTCTCATTACCACATAAAATCATTTAATAGAGAGTTGCGTGAATTAAATATTTCAGCATTTAAAATCGTAGTTTAGTTTTATTGCGTGTCCATATTTATGTAGAGTTTAATAATTTAATATGAAGAATTGTATATTACTACTTCTACGATTATGATTTAAAAACGACAGCCATATAGAAGTAAGAGATGATTATTTGTTGAAAACGTAATATAAATAATTTTTAATAATGTATTATGTGTAGACTATGAAAACGATCACAAAAAACATAGGTGATTATCTTTGTGATAAAGGTGTATGCTAGGTTGTTCCATGAACAGCAGATTAAATAATCGAAGATACAAATCAAACAAAAAATAGGAGGTATTTTTATGTCTAATGATGCTGATATGAGATTTTTACTAAAGGAGATAGCAAATATGAAAGAGATTATTGCAGCTATGGAAGATAGTGAGGATAGAAACGAAGCTGAACTCAAAAATTTTCGCCAAAGATTGAAGGGTCTTGAGGCAGAGTTGGCATCCCGCAAATAAATTAATTAAATCAGCAAAACAGTATTTCCTTGCTGAACTAAATGTGATTATACGAAAGTTGCATATAAATCTTTTGAATGATGTAGTTAGAAATAAACTAAATCTAACATTCTTTATGTAATAATTGACAGAGAGGTATGAATATGAGAGAAGTTAAAAACATAATAGACTATTTACGTATAATTTGTGATCCTATTCCTAATATAGATAATAATCATAGTGATTATTATTTATCTAACATGAATGAAATAATTAAAGATTTCAAAATGCATTTTGATTATTTGTCAGAGGGCGATAAATTAGAAGATTTTGATAAACATCTTGAACATTTTATAACATATTACTATGAATACCTTTATAGTTTTGTGTATAAAAAGAATGGGGAACTCAAATTAAATAACGATAATAAGCAAGATATAACATTTTTTTATCGTGGTGTAAGTAATGGAAAATATCCTATTTCATCAGGTATTTATAGGGAAAATGAGCAACACGAGGAAAAATACTATTTTAATGAAATAGGGGTGCGTTGTCCAGAATCGTTTAAAATGTTGAATAATCTTGAAAAATTAACATATATGCAACATTATGGATGTCCGACGCGTTTGCTTGATATTACCTCTAATCCACTAGTAGCTTTGTATTTTGCTTGTTTGGATGAAGAGGCCGATGGTAGGGTATACGTTTTTGGAGTAGACTCTAATGAAGTATTATACTCTGATAGCGATAGGATACAAATGCTTTCTAAGTTAGCAGAGTTTAACAAAAAAGAACAAAGAGAGTTGAGATTCCTTGCATATAAATACATACTAAAAAATAAGTTCCCTCAGCATAGCAGTGGTAAGTATAGACATTCAATATTAGAACAATTTTATCATTCTATAAAACGACATAATGGAGCATTTGAAAGGGAGATAGTTCCTTTTGATATACTTAAACCCCAGTTCGTTCAACCCAACAAAGATAATCCTCGTATTCTAAAACAGGATGGCGCTTTTATAATTTCTGGGCTTGATGAGGACTATCAAGAAAGTGACATTAAAATTCGAAAGTATGTAGTTGAAGAAATCATAATTCATAACTCTGATAAGAAAACTATTTTAAAAGAGCTTGAGTATGTGGGAATAAATCAAGCAACACTATTTCCTGAAGTTGATAAGGTGGCGGATTATTTGCGTCATAGAAACTAAATCAAGCATTGTGTTAAGCATATATTTGATTCTATGTCCTGAAGCATTTGAATTTGCATAGTTTAATGGATGTATTATGGATTTTATGAGTTAAAAATATAATAAATAAAATCATTATGTAGCATTAGATTAATATACATAATTCTTTTAAATATTGATTATAAGAAAGCAATATGTCTCGCTTGTAGAGCATATTGCTTTTTTATTTATTCCACAAAACTTTTAACCACGACAGAACTTGTCGGGGTTAAAAGTTATACTCAAATCATCTCAATATAAGATTATTGTCTAAAAGCATGCTATTTTTAAAATTTACTAAAAAACAGTTGAATTTGGTGTCTTATACCATCTTTTCGCACTATTTTATACGATACAACTGGAGTAGGGCCAATGACAAATAATTTGCTTTATAGATACGTATCTATACGAGATTATTAAGTGCTGGCAATAAATTATTTGGTTTCATAATATATCACATTGAAATTTTTATGAAAGGAGGTAAGACTTGATGGGAGCTGCCGAACGTAGAGATAGAATTATACGTTATTTATCCAGAAATCGATTTGCAAGTGTTCAAAACTTAGCCGATGAGTTTGAGGTTTCCACAAGGACAATTCAGCGTGATATCGAAGCTATTAGTTTGAACATACCAATATACACTAAAACCGGTAGATATGAAGGCGGTGTTTATGTTGTTGATGGATATTATGTAAATAATATGTATATGACTAAACAAGAAACCGATGTTTTGAAAAAACTATTAGATTACTCTAAAGAACATTGCGTTCTATTACCAGAAGAAATAGAAATATTGGATGAATTGATTATTTTATACTCTAATCCTAATTTTTGAAAGGAATGTAATTATGAAAATAGAAGAAAAAGAATTATTTAAAGAATTATGTGAATTTAAAAGTATGTCTTTTGAAGAAAAACTGCTGCAATATGCCTCTCCACAGGTTTTAGGAATGTTGTTTTTTAACCGTATGCAGGGAATTGCGTATGATAGGATAAAACGAAGCGGAGTTTTAGGAAAAGTTAATAGAGAATTTAGGAATTCTTTAAAGTATGCTTATGATCAAAATATTGAGCGTAATAAAAGCTTTTTTACGTGTGTAGATTATTTGTCAGGTATTTTAAGTACATTGCCATGCAAAATTGCAATGCTCAAAGGTGCATATTTGTGTGCTCATTATCCGGTTGGTTATAGAACATCCAACGATATTGACATATTGGTTAAATCCAATGATGTTACTATGGTATCCGCCGCTTTGATTAGCGCTGGGTTTACTCAAGGTAATATTCGCAACGGAGAATTTGTTCCTGCAACCAGAAAGGAAATAATTGAGTCTAAGATGATGCGAGGAGAAACGGTTCCATATATAAAAGAAGTTAATTTGCCATATATGAAATATTTAGAAGTGGACATTAACTTTTCTTTGGATTACAAAAATGGAGATCAAGATATTTTAGCGGATCTTTTAGATCGAAGCACTATTGTTTGTGAAAATGGTATTTCAATACCTACACTAAGCCAAGAAGACTTTTTTATTCACTTGTGCACTCATTTGCATAAGGAAGCTACAACACTGCCATGGATAGAAATGAAGCGCGATATGACGCTGTATAAATACTGTGATATTTATCTTCTATTAGCAGAAATGAATAATAGTGATGTTAATAGCGTTTTTACAAGGGCTAAAAATATTAGGTTAGAGAAAGTATGCGCATACGCAATTCTAGAAACACTTGACTTGTTTGATATGAGAAATAACGAAATAAAAGATATGTGTATATATGCTGTGCAAGATGATCCTAATTTCGTTGTAGAAGTTATTGCTCCCAAGGAAAAGAAAAAATACCGTTATAAAACGGCGAGTGCTACAGAACGATTTTTTATGGATAATCGCATTGATGACTTGGAAGAGGTGAATTAATTATGAGAAGATTAAAAATGAAAAAAAATAAATCTCATGGGATACTAATTACTTTTTGTGGTTTGGATGGCTGTGGTAAAACCACAATGATGAAAAAGGTTATTGCAGATCTTGAAAAAGAGTACGACATTCTTGTTACTAAGCAACCAACCGACGCAGTAAGAAATTCGGAGATATTTAGAACATACATGGATTCTCCGAATCACGATAAATTTGATTATCGTAGCTTATCATTATTAGCTGCAAGCGATAGGATTCAACATAGCAACAAGGTTATCGAGCCTGTTTTAAAAGAAGGTAAAATCGTTATTAGTGACAGATATTTTTATTCTTGCTTAGCTAATTTGCGAGCTAGAGGATACATAAAAGACAAATGGATATATGAAATTTCAAAATTAATTATAAAGCCGGACATTGCGTTTTTCTTTGACGTCCCGGTAAAAACTGCTGTGGCGCGAGTGCGTAAGCGCCCTGATGAAAAGGATAGATATATCGATATGGAGTTGCAATATAAATTAAGAGAGGAGTATATCGCTATTTGCAAAGCTAATAACGGAGTTCTGGTTAACACCGAGCTTTCCGAAGAAGAAAGCTATGAAATCGTAAAAAATGCATTAGAAAGGATTATAAAACTATGAGTATTACGAATCGAGTATTGATAATACTTAAAAAATTAAGTGGGTTAGATGATATTCTTATTGAGGACAATCTTCAAAATGATTTAGGACTGGATAGTATTACTATGGTAACACTTTTGTTAGAAATTGAAGAAGAATTCAGAATAACGCTGGATGAATCTGATATGAACCCATTTGACTTAACAACAGTAGCGGATGTTGTTGTGCTTGTTGAGAAATATGTAGGTGAATAATCAATGAAGAATAATATAGTTGAACTGCCTTTGGTTGAACCAATATATAGTACATACCATTATCAAGGAGCGAGCGCAGCCATTTTAGCAGATAATCCTTCAATAATTAATTGGTATCTAAATGATGTTATGATACTCTCTTGCAACAGAAAATTCTTGAAAGGATTTACCACTCCTGAAATTAATATTGAACATAGTGAATGGGGAATAAACCCGTATGTTGAGATGATTCCTTACAAGATGGAATTTTTGGGTAAGCGCATTCATTATGTAATTAAACGACTATTAGATAAGGGGTATTATGTTTGCTTTTCTGGTGTTGACGACTATTATGTGGAGGGCAAAACCTGGTATAAAGAAAGGCATTTTCTACATGATGGTTGTATTTGTGGATATAATGAATACGATAAAACGTATTGTATATATGCTTATGATAGTAATTGGATATATCAAAAATTCTGGACACCTCAAAAGTCATTTGATAAAGGTAGAGTAGCTATGTTTCAAAAGGGTATATATGGCGATATCCACGGTATAAAGGCACGTGATACGAATGTAAAATTTTCGCATAAAAGATCTTTGAAGGCAATAAAAAAATATCTGGATTCTGATATGGATAGATATCCGGAAGATCGAGAGGGACGTGTGTATGGAATAGTGGTTCATGAGTATCTAAACAAATATATTGGTAAACTGTATAATGAATCAATCCCTTATGAAAAGATGGATAGGCGTATATTTAGGATGCTTTGGGAACATAAAAAAGTGATGTTACTTAGAATAAAAGCTATTGAAAATTCACTTGAATTTGATAATTCCTTAAGTGAAGAATATACGAAAATTGTTATAGAAGCAGATAATTTAAGAATGCTATATGCTTCTCATCATATGAAAAAAAGAAATTCGATATTGCCGATTATACAAAGAAAACTTATATATATTTCAAATTATGAAAGAGATATATTGACGAAATTGCTAAATAAATCAAAATGGGAGTGTTGAAATGAAACTTTGGAATTATTTAAAAAATAACATGATGTTAAACTCGAATCAGGTAATATGCGAGAATAACGCACAGATATCTTTTGAGGAATTGGTGATTTGGGCAGAGATATTTTCAAAAAAACTTAAAGGACTTAACTCATGTGCAGTATTATGCCAATCAGAAATGATGAGTGCGATGGCTGTATTAACTTGTGTAGCCGCTGGTGTAACAGCTATACCTATGTCTACGAGGTATGGTTCTCAGCACTGCAAAAAAATACTAGATAAAATAAATCCTGAAGCTATTATCACAGACTATGAGGGCAAGTTGGAGGTAGTTGTTGTTAGTGACAATAAATATATAATTCCTAAAAAACATCCTGCATTTATCATGTGTACATCTGGCACAACTGGAGATCCCAAGGGTGTAATGTTAAGTGAAAAGAATATTATTACTAATATTAATGATATTGTTGATTATCTTAAAATTAATGAAAAGGATTCAATTTTGATCGCCAGACCCCTATATCATTGCGCGGTTTTAACGGGAGAGTTTTTTGTTTCATTGGTTAGGGGGTGTAAAATTAGATTTTACTCAGGAAAATTTAATCCGAATGAAATTTTAACCTTAATACAAAGGCATAAAGTAACCACATTTTGTGGCACCCCAACACTACTCTATATGATGTCGCAGTTTATACGTAATAAATCAGTTTGTCCTTTGAAAAATATATGTATTAGTGGAGAATGTATGGATTATGATACGGGAAAGTACATTTCAAATTCTTTCCATAAAGCTGATATATATCACGTTTACGGATTGACTGAAGCTTCACCGAGGGTTAGTTACTTATCTCCAAATGAGTTTTATAAAAATCCTAATTGTGTTGGCAAACCACTAAAATCCGTAGCATTAAAAATAATCAACGAAAAAGGACAAGCTTGTAAAATAGGCGAAGAGGGTGAACTGTGGATAAAGGGCGATAGTGTTATGATCGGTTATTACATGGACGAAGCATTGACAAATAAAGTTTACAAAAAAGGATGGTTATTCACCGGGGATATAGCATTCATTAACGAAAAGGGGTTATTACAGATCAAAGGCAGAAAAGATAATCTGATAATTAAGGGCGGTATGAATATTTATCCTGCTGAAATTGAAAATGCTCTTAAAATTGATCCTAGAGTCAAAAGTGTAATAGCATATGGTTATAAAACCAAATTTGGTACGCAAATCGGATTGAAGATATCAGGTGAATTTTCTTCAAGTGACGACGTAAAAAAGTTGTGTTTTGCAAAATTATCTACATACCAGTTTCCGACAATGATAGATTTAGTAGATGAAATTCCATATAATGCATCCGGAAAACTAGAAAGGAAAGTTAGCTTATGTTAGAATTTGAAAAGAAAATCTTGCTCACAGAAAGTGAGTATTGTATTTTGTTGAATCAGATCACATCTCCAGATTCAGTAATCAAACAAACCAACTATTACTATGATAATGATACATTAGATATGAATTCAAAAGGAATAACATGTAGAATCAGACATAAAGATGACAAATATACTTTGATGATAAAAAGTCATAAACATGGCGATGATTATTGTAGTTTTGAAAAAAATATTGCTGTCTTGGATCATTTTGATGATACAAAATTTGAAAATATGGGTTTATCACTAAAGGGAAAATTAGTTACATATAGACAGCTATTCTATAAAGATAAAAATATAGAAATTGTACTGGATAAGAACGAATATTTTAATGTGGTTGATTATGAATTGGAAATAGAATATACAAACGAATGCGAAGCGCTGGTGGATAACTATATTACTAAAATAGCTAATATTTTAGGTATTAAGAAAGAAACAATTTTTAAAAGAATTGTTTTTGCTGAAACAAAATCTAATAGATTGTTCAAGAAATTAACAAAGATATGAATTGTTTTAATTAACGACAAATTGTTACTAAATGCTCTTTTTCACATTTATAATTGTGTGGATGAATATACAACTCATATTGTATATCTATTAAAAGAGAATAAATCTGATTTTATAGAAAGATCTATTTTATCCAAGAGTAAATCCCAACGTTTTTTGGATATTTTAAAAAATAAATTTTAATTATGACGATTTATGTCATAATTAAAATTTATACTTATTTTGCAGCTGCAAATAAAATATATTAAAGGAAGGAAAAAATAATGAATTATATTAAAACAATTGTAATTTCACCATCAGTGTTAATAATGAAAACAAATGAATGGTGTTATCATCTTAAAATATCAGCATTTCCTAGTGATGCTGATTGTAGTGGAATCACTTGGTATACAACCTCACCCAATATTGTGTCGGTTAATGCAGAAACCGGTGTTATATTTGCAAAATCACCCGGCAAAGCAACTATTTATGCAAAAGCATGTGATGGCGGCGGTGCTTATGGTACATGTGAAGTTACAGTATATGAGGAAACATCGGGATTACTTACTAAAAAAGATAGTTTTATCAGACTACATATGGATTTTGATGAGTCTTCAAAATTAAAAGATAAAAACGGCAATATTGTTATTTTAAAAGCTCAAACTTCAGATACAGTTCGATTGCTCGACACTAATAAAATTGCAAAAAATGGCAAGTTGTGGTACAAAATCTTGTATGACAATATGGTAACATATGTTTTGGCCGAGGATGATTGTTTTGAAGTAACGACCTTAGTGAAAGCAAATCTCGATTATGTAAAAAAAGTTCGTGTTAATGTTGGTAGCGAAGGAAATTTGAATGTTAGATTTTCACCTTATTTGGATAGAGGAGATAATACATTAGGAGTTTTTTCTCATTTGCAAGAAATATATCTTTTAAACCAATATCCGCAAAACCATAAATGGTTTTGTGTATATGGAATTACTAATGACAACAAAGAAGTATATGGATGGTGTTCAGGAGATTGCTTAGAACAAAAGATCGAAACAGGAACTCTGCTTCTTTATGGTTTGACAATGCGTTCTGGTCCTGGAACGGCATACGATGCTATTTTGTATTTATCAATGGGTGATGTAGTCAAAATACTAGATAAAAGGGTTGCGAAATCTGATGGCTATGATTGGCACAAGATAGTCTTTAAAAACAATATTGGTTATGTAGCTGATGAGTTAAATGATCCATATTTTACTTTTGGATCGGAGTGGGAATTTTTGGTGAATCAGTCTTATAAAAATATGACGGTATCAAATAAATGTGTACAATTTGTTGCTGATTATGAAGGATTCTATGCTCATCCTTATGATGATGGAGCAGGTAATCTTACAATCGGTTATGGCCATTTGATTCTTCCAGGGGAAGAATTTACCGAAATTACTGAAGAAGAAGCCATACAATTGCTCAAAATAGATATGGTTAAGGCTGAATCATTAGTAAATAATTTTTCTAATATTAGGAATCAAAGTTGGAAACAACAGGAATTTGATGCTTTAGTGTCATTTGCTATGAATGTAGGAAGAGCGGTTGATGAACTTATGGGAAGTCTTATAGCAGGGAAAAACGTTTATGAAGCTTTTTCTGAATACTGTAAGGCTAGTGGGAAATTTATGCTTGGACTATATAGAAGAAGAATGGATGAGGCAGATATCTTCTTATATGGTTCGTATGAAAGAGAGTATAGGGATGCACCTAGCATTTAATCAAGTTACCTAATAAAAAACCGAAGTGGCAGTTCATAACTGCCACTTCATAAAGATATTATTCTATATTTTTCCATTGTAGGGAGGTATATTCGGTAATTTCAGATGCTGTATCATTTTCTAATGTATACAAAAAGTATTTTGTATCAATAACCTTTTGGCGAATCAATTCACTATAAGGAATCATAACTTCAAGTTGATGCATTTGATCATTAAAACGATTCATTTCTTTATTTAAAAGTTTGCGTGTGATTTGGAGCCATTCTTCATTATCTTTTTTCCAAGATAGATATTCATCACAATTTTCATAGAAAATTTTAGCATATTCAAGTGTAAATTCGTATTCTGCAAACCAATATTTTAGGTAGTCACCATACATTCCTTTTACTGTTAGCATTCCCTCGGACTTTTCAAATTCTAACCATTTGTCGTAAGGATTGTCAGCAATAAAATTTTGAAATCTAATCCACATTTTATCGTAATTTGAAAGATTAGCGTCATCTTGATGAGTATTATTTGAATCAGATAAACTCGAAGAAGTTGAAGAGGTTGAAGAATTTGAAGCAAAATTAGAATATAAATGATCATTAGAATAAATGCATGATATTAATAGGGAAAGTACTGTAATTAAGAGTAAAGTAAATGCAATATGTGTTGTTTTTTTGGTGTTAAGCATAAAATTTCCTCCACAATTTAATATGTTTTAATTATATCATAATTATATCTAATAGTCAACATTTTATTTGATTTACCATCACTATAAAAGTTATATAAAAATAGAAACTTGTCATAAAGAACAATTTTTTCGCTTCTATCTTTTTTACATAATCTGAAAGCGGAGGGAAAATGGCTTTAGCGAAAGAAAAAGTAAAACAGGTCAAATATTGTGTATTAGAAGACACGAGAGAATTTTTAATTTAGATAGAACTTTGTGTTTCATTAAGAATTATTGTTATTAAATAAAATTAGAAAAATAGTATTTAAAAATTATATTTTGGATGAAGTAGAGATTAGTTACTTGGATGCCACAATTGAACTGTATAGCAATTCAATTATGGGATGGAATAATTTTTGAAATTTAGAAAACGATGTCTAATCGTTATTATTAATAAAAAAACACAAATATAAAAAGAAAGAAGGTAATAATATCGTGGCATGTAAAGATGCTTATGAAAAAAATCAATTAATCAAAAAGAAAGAGTTTATTGATAGTTTGGCTCTTGAACCTCAAGAATCCGAAGTGGTATCCAATTTGCTTTTTGGTGTGGATTCACAAACTCGTTCACACAATATGCTTCAAAACAATATTGATCAGTTTGAATGGGTATTGCGAAATAAAGTATATCCAAGCTTTTGGGGAAGAAATATTGTCGGAGAAAATGCTCTTACTAAAGAGGAAATACAGTTTCTTCATAATAAGGCATGTAAGGTTGCTGGAATTTATTGTAGTGAAGATGAAAAAGAAACTGAGATCCAAGGTGTAATTCTTGCTTCCAAGGTTGTCCTCAAAGCTACAGAGCTGGGTATTCCTTTTGGTAAAGCTATTTTTCTGGATTTGGGATATGATGGTGTTGCTACAACAGCATTTATGCGTGAATATGCCAAATTCTTGCTTAATGAAGGCTATCTTCCCGGATTTATTGCTAATACCGATGCAATGAGTAATAGATTTGATTTGGAATTTAGCAGAGGATTACAGACAGATAGAGATATTTTTAATAAATGTCTTATCTGGGCAATAACCCCCACATTAGAAGAGTATGACAATATTACTACGAGCCATATAATTCATCCGGATTTTTGGAAACCATATGCACCATCGGGTATAACCAGAAAAAATATCGCCATTTGGCGTTATGGCAAGAATTGTCATACTATTTATGATGACAACGATCAGTTGACATCGTTTAATTTAAATCTTGTAAGAAATAAAGAAGTAATCATCGAAAGAATGATTTAATGAAAGGAGAAAAATATGATTTATGTAAACAAAATAACCGTAAAGGTTAAAACAGCATCTGTTAAACAAGGTGAGTGGTATTGTAAAGCTGGATATACTATAGAGCCAGATAATGCTACTCAACCCTGTGTTAAGTGGTTTAGTAGTAATTCGGATATTGCTACTGTAAATGAAGAAACTGGACATGTTTATGGTAAAAATATCGGTAGTGCGATTATATATGCTAAAGCATATGATGGAGGTGGTGCAATTGACAGTTATTATTTGAGTGTTTGTTGTAATAATACAGTGGGCAAAGAAGAAACAAAAGATAATGCTGCTCCTGAAAATACTGTTCAAGATCCTATTGATCTTTCAAGTGGTGCACATATTATGAAAAACACCCTGATGTCTTTATTTGGGGGACAGGGCTTGAAATTAATTGCACAGTATGCTTCCCATAAGTTAGAAGAAGGTGCTTTGGGTATTGGTTGGTATCATAATTTTGAAAAGCGTGTTGTAATTGTAGAAGACCCAATCCCTAACGATAATATAAATCAGAATATGATTATGGTTTATAGCAATCCTTCTACATATGCTACATATCTACTTGATGAAAAAATAGAATCACAATATAATTGTACTGTAAAGGGCAAACAAGGTGCAGTTTTAAAGGTAAATACTTTCCAGGAGTATCCTTGCATTATCGAATACTATGGTAAAGATACGGAGTACTATAATGCTAATGGTAGTTTGGCTAAGATTGTTAATCATCAAGGATTTGAAACTGTTATTGAATATATTGATAATTTGATTATTGTTACAGACACGGTAACATCTAAAAAATTCTTTATGGAGAAAAATGAAGAAGGAAAGATTGTTAGGGTGTATGACGATGTCAATAGAGAAGTTATTCTTGCATATACCAATAATTGCTTGACAGCGATTACTGATGTAAACGGAAATACTTTGACATTTACTTATGATCAGGAGGGAAGAATTATTGCCGGAACTGATGCCCATGGAGTCTGCTATTTTACAGATAGTTATGATGATAGCGGTAGAGTTGAAGTTCAAAAGGATGCTATTGCTACTTCACGAGTTTCTGAATTTACTTATGACGGTAATGTTCATACTGTTACAGATAGAAACGGGAAAGTTCAAGTGAATGAATATGATTCTAATGGTCTTTTAGTCAAAACAACAAATGCTAATGGACATATCAAAACATATGCTTACGACAGTGAATTTAATATGATTTCTGAGACAGACGAGAATGGTAATGAAAGAAGAATTGAGTATAATGTATACGGGCAACCAATCAAGATTACTGATAAGAATGGTAATGAAACTGAAATTACTTACGACACAAATGGCAACGTTACCAATATTCAATATCCTGCTGTTAATGGTGTTGTTCCTGAGGAAAGATTTATCTACAATCTAAGAAACCAGGTTATTAAGCACACTAATATTCGAGGCACAACAACTACATATACATATGATGATAATGGTTTGCCAGCGACTAAAAAGGTTGGAGATAAGTCCCCTGAAAAATATGTTTATTCTAACGGCTTTTTAGCAACCAAAATTGACAGTCTCGGAAATGTGACCAGATATATGTATAATCTCATTGGACAGATGGCACGAGTAAAAGATGCTAACGGAAATGAAACCAAGTATGAGTATGATAACATGGGCAATTTGCTTCATATGACAGATGCTAATGATAGAATAATCGATTATGAATATGATAAAAACTATCAAAAAGTATTTGTAAGTGATTTTAAGGGCAATGAAACAACCTATTCATATAACGGTAATATGAAGAACACGGCTGTACATTTTGCCGATGACACATCTATTAGCTATGAATATGACGGTGAAGATAGACTTGTTAAAATTATTGACCAAGCAGGCAATATTGTAATGAACGAATACGATAATGTTGGCAGAATAATTTCCAAGACACTTCAGGACGGTTCTATGATTAGATACGAATATGATGTTATTGGTAATGTTATTAAAGAAACAAATAGCAAGGGAAGCAGTATAATTAAAACTTATGATCCTATGGGCAATGTTCTTACTGTTACGGATGGTGCCGGTAATGTAACAAAATATGAATATAATAGTCAATCCAAGGTTATTAAGGTTGAGAATGCTGTTGGTGGTATTACAACGTTTGAGTATTCAGTAGCAGGAGATTTGCTTAGCGAAACTGATGCATTGGGCAATAAAAAGGAGTATACGTACGATTCATTTGGAAATAGATTGACATTTAAGGATGCCAAGGGCAATATTACAAGATATACATATGATGCAAATAACAATATGACTTCACTTGTGAATGCACTTGGAGAAACTACAGAATATGCTTATAATGCACTCAATCAGCTTGTGGAAGTTAAGGATGCAAAAAATAATGTAATTAGATACGGATATGATGCTTTGGGTCGCAGGACTACTATTACCGATGCAAAGAATAATGTATTTACGACTTTCTACGATTCAAATGGTAATGTTATTAAGACTACGGATGCTAAGGGTAATATTATTTCTGAAAAAATATATGATTCAATGAATCGTCCGGCTACAGTAGTAGATTCAACAGGTAAAATCACACACTATACATACAATGCGATTGGCAAGATTGCTAGTATTACAGATCCTACAAATAGAGTGACTGAATTTGAATATGGTCTTAGAGGTGAGAATATAGCTGTTGTAGATGCCTTGAATGGAAGAAGTACTGCTACATACGATTCTTTGGGTAATAAGCTTCAAATTGCAGGCCCTCGTGGCGGTGTCACAAATTATACATATGATAATATGGGTAGACTTACATCCGAAAGTACTGTGTCCGGTGGGGAAATTAATTATTCCTATAACGCACTTAACTTGAGATCTGAGCTTACTAATGCCAGAGGTCAGTCAAAACAGTTTACTTATGATGCGAAGGGAAGAATTGTAGAATGCAACACTCCTGAAGGATTAATTACTTATACTTATGATGCAAATGACAATGTTTTAACAGTTACAGATGAGAATGGTACTGTAACAAGAGAATATGACGCGCTCAATCGAATTACAAAGCTTACTGATACGTTTGATAACGTGATTCAGTATGAATACGATGAGGTGGGTAATCTTTCTCGCTTGGTATATCCTGATAACACAGCTGTTACATATGAATATGATGTAAACCACAATCTTATAAAGGTTACTGACTGGTCAAATCGTGTTACTGCATATACATATGATGAAAACAACCGCATTGTATCTATAAACAAACCTGACGGTAGCATTACTACAACAACTTATGATAATAAGCAGCGAATAGTTTCTACCGTAGCAAAAACACCTACTGACGAAGTTATCTTTGGATTTGAATACGAATATGATGATTTGGGACGAGTTGTTGAAGAAAAAGTACTTGCATATTCAACCAAAATGTGCTATACTTATGATAGTCTTGATAGAGTAATTAAGAGGGAAATTAAATCTCTTGACAATGACTTGATTTCCGAAGAAAATTTCGAGTATGACGCCGCAGGTAATATTGTTGGAAATTCAAATGATACTTCGTTGGCATATGATTTTAACAATAGACTCATAGAATTTGCTAATGCATCAACTTACGATGACACTGAGGGCACCATAGTTCACTATGATGCTGATGGTAATATGCTGTCTTATGGATTTAATAGCTTTACCTATGATTCTTCCAATAGACTTATTAGCGCGAATGAACATACATATACTTATACGGCTTCCAATGTGCGTATTAAAGATCTTTGTGAAGATAAAGAAACTATTTATACGTATAATACCAACTGCAAGCTTAGTAAGCTTTTGACTAAAACGACTAATAATGTAGTTACAAAGTACGTATATGGCAGAGGGCTTATTGGTGAAGAGGTTAATGCTGCCTTTAAGACATATCATTTTGATTTTAGAGGAAGTACTATTGCTATTACTGATGAAAGCTGTATTGTACGTGATACATTTGTTTATGATACTTATGGTAAGATCATTTCAAGAACAGGTTCAGACGATATAATTTTCGCTTATAACGGTAGAGACGGTGTTATCACAGAACCTAACGGTTTGGTTTATATGCGAGCTAGATACTATTCTCCAACTTTGAAACGCTTCATTAATGCAGATATTTTGGAAGGTAATATTTCTAATGCTATTACTATGAATCGTTTTGCGTATGCAAATGGTAATCCTGTTTCGAATATTGATCCGTTTGGTTTATCTGCAGAAAGAGCTGGAATTTCCAAATCAGAATACAGTTATTTTATTAAAATCTTGCAAGAAATGCTAGCTTTTCAAAAAAAGCAAGAACTCTCAACTTTTAGTATTGAGGTTGGCAATACCAAATTTTATCAAAACGTAGAATCTAAATTAGGTGATGGCATGGACATAGATAAAATTTTGCTGGGGCAGATTGAAGCATCTGCTTCAATAGATTTTTCTCGTGGAACATATACAAGAACTGCCGATTCGGAAGGAAACGTTTCAATTGAATATTCTACAGAGATAGATAAGAATAATAAAGTAGCTATTTCGGTAACGCTTAACGTTATTAACGAAACTCATAGTTTAGAGTATGAATTTTCCACACATTTGGGAGATGATTATTCGCTTGTTACAACTACTGGAATAGAGAGAAAATATAATAATAACAATAATAATAATAGTAGTTCTCCTGGTTTTGCAGTGGATCCTATTACAGAAGAACGAAAAGAATATAGTTGGAGTGATGCCATGGATGGCATCAAAGCATTTGGAGAAGCATTGAATGAAACGTGTCAGGCATATCCTGTATTATATATACTACTATTTGGTTTATTGATACTTATTCCTGGACCACAACCAATATAAATATTTTATTGAAATAGTTGAGGGAGAGCATATGAAAAAAATATTTAAAGTTATGGTGATGTTATTTTTGATTAGCATTATACTATTTATTGTATGTTGCACTTCTACATCTAAATACAATAAATTTGTTTTCAGTGAAGAAACTATTAGATACATATTTGCTGAAAAAGTGGAATCTGCAGATATTTTTTGCAAAACAAGAGGGTTGAATACAGCTATATATCAAAAATATGCATATGCTCGTTCCAATAATGACGGAAGTTTAACTGTTATAGTTGACGATGAAACTCTTAGGGAGTGGAAAAGTTCCAACTGGTCACTTCAAGTTCTTCAAAGTTTATTGGAAGAAACAAATATAGATATAGGCGTTGATATTGATTGGTCTGATGATTTTTTAGATGCTAAACAAGCCATTAAGAATAGCGGTATAGAGGTCTCAAATGACTTTACCGTAATCACTCAAGGACCTGGAGATGACGGATCATTCTATCCTTATTTGGTAAGTGCTTGCATACGAATGCAAATATTCAACGGTAAACAAGTAGAAGATATAACTGTTACCTATATTGAAATAGATTCAAATGGAAATGTTATTGATGAAATAATATGGCCGTCTAATAATTGATATTTTTACAGCCGCACTTTATGTGCGGCTGTTTTTATGTCTAGTTTGCAAATATATTAAATAAAATGATTTATCATTTTTAACCCCGACACAAACTGTCGGGGTTGATTGTTATGATAGAGATAAATATATTAATAAATATTTACGAACATAAAGGAGCAAAAGTGAAAAATTTAGAATTATATATGAATGATATTATAAATCCTATTAGTAGTGTATTTATAGTTATATCTTTGGGATTGATACTAGGTTTTATCAAGATTGGGAGGGTTAAATTAGGTGTTGCAGGAGTATTAGGAAGCGCTTTAATATTGGGAATGATAATGGGTAAGTCCCCATATTTTCTAATAAATGATCAAAGAATATACATATTTATACAAAGTGATCTTGAATTATATTCTTTTATATCAAATTTGGGAATGTCAATATTTATTTCTATTATAGCTGTTCAAACCGGCAATGGTCTGAATAAAAATCATATTAGAGATAAAATCAAGTCATTTTTGGGAGGCATCCTTATTGTATTAATAGGAATTGTTGTAGGATTATTTTTTATTGCTTATGATTATGATAGAAGATTAACATGGATAGGTAGCTTTGCCGGCGGGATGACTAGTACGCCGACCTTAGCAGTAGCTCTGGAACTCTTTAATAATAATTCATCAATTGTTAGTGGATATGCAACTTCTTATTGTTTGGGTTTGTATAGTATTGTGTTGTTTGTTCAATTAATGATTAAGAATTCAGAAACAACAACACAAAAAAGAAGGGAAGAAAAACCCCAAAAAGCATTAAGCAATACATATTCATTTCTCTTTATTTCGATAGTTATAGTATTGGGGATTGTTTTAGGAAACATTAAAATAACTAACGTTAAAATTGGAACGTCGCTTGGAATTATGTTGTTTGGCATAGCAGGCGGATGGTTTCTTTCTAAACTTAACATTAAAGTGCCAAATATGACTGATATTAAGAATTTAGGATTAATGCTGTTCTTTGTCGGAACAGGAATTCCAGCAGGGATTAATTTTAATCAATCATTAAATCTTGGTAACATTGTAGCTGGCATTTTAATTCCTGTTATTTCTATTTTTTGTGGATATTTTGCTTTGCGTAAAGCTTTATCTTTTTCAAAACTTGAAGCTTTAACTGTACTGTGTGGCGGAATGACAAGCACTCCAGCTATTTGTTTATTGCAGGAAAAAGAAAACAACGTGGAATTACAGCTATATACTTTTGCATATAGCGGAGCTTTACTGACGTCAATGGTGTTTGTTAAAGTGTTTGCGACAATTATCTGAGGTGAATTTAAATGATTGTTACGTTGATTAAAAAACAGGAGATATTATATGATTAATATAGATAAAGAAAAAATCAATTTAGAAAAACGAAAAAATGTATCCAAGCAGTTTGATTCTGCGAAAATATATTATCCCCAGAATTCTTTTAGATATAAACTTATCCACTCTTATTTGAAAGTATTTATGGATACTACAAATTATTTATTAGTTAAGGATGTGTGCTATAACTACCATAATAACGAGCAAGATATATACTTAGTTGCATTTATCAAAAAACTGAGTAAACTTTATTCACTGATTTTCTATTCTAATGTTTCAGATGATTTTGTAGAAGAGATAAATGACTATGTATATATATTTGGACATAATTTGGAAAGTGATGCTTTTGTTAAAGAAATTTATCATTCTAACGATATGTATTACTTGTTATCTAAATTGGTTTGTAATATGATAGACGTTAATGATGAGATTAAAGCTTTCTATTATTTCCTCATTATTAAGAAATTAAATAAAGATACAGGATATTATGTAGTCTTGCCTCTTAATATAAATCAAATATTAAAGGATGAAATAAATCAAAAAGAACTCTATATTGTAAAATCTTATTTAGAAGGTCAAATAAGTAGAAAGATTTTAGAAGAAAGAAAATATCTTTTAGACATAGAGATTATTAAGAATGTTTATGAAAAGGAGCTTATAGAATATAGAGATAAAATAGAAAGAATATCTATTTTTGGTTCTTTGGTAAGAGGCGAGTATACTAAAGATAGTGATATTGACCTTATTGTAGTAGTCAAAGAGCTCAGTTTTACTGAAACTGTTTCTATCAAAAATAAAATTAAAGGAATAAATATAGTACATTTTAATAGAAAGAGTGACATTCATATGATTGAAGAAACAGATATATCAAAATTTATTTTTGAAGGCAATAGTATTGATGTGTTTTAATTTTTAACTTAGTATGATACAAAATAGTTGTGTCCAAATTCATATGATGAAAAATATAGCTTGTGTTAAACAGATAACACAAGCTATATTTTTATTTTTTAACTATGACAGTAATTGTCATAGTTGGAGAGTATAGTGAAGACACATCAAGATGAAAGGAGGTGGTTGAATGAATAATGAAATGTTTTTTGCGTTAGTGGGAGTAGCGGGATCGCTATCTGGAATTGTGTTCGCGTATATTGCTTTTCGAAAAGGGGAGCGAGCCGAACACAAGGTTGAAGGCAAGAGTGAAGGCCTTATTCTTTCGGATATAGGATACATCAAAGCTTGTGTAGATCGAATGGAGAAAAATCTTACAAATGTTGATGAAAGATATCGAGGAATGGTTGAACGCTTAGCTAAGACTGAAGAAGCAGTACAAAACTTGCAAAGACGATTCGATGAAGTTTTAGGAAGGACAGGGTAAAATAATGGATTTTACAAGTGTACCAATTATAGTAGTATGCTGCTATATATTGGGTGAAATATACAAGATTTTATTTAAAGATAATCTTGAGGCATACAAATATATTCCGGTGTTTCTTTCCGCAACAGGAGGAATATTTGGAATAGCGATTTATCTTACAAGTCCAGAAATGATAATGGCTAATAACATATGGACAGCCCTTGGTGTTGGAATTGTAAGTGGTGCCTCGTCTACAGGGGCAAATCAAATAATAAAACAAACATTTAAAAAATAAAAAAGAAAGAAGGAAAAACAAATGATAGAATTAAATGATAAAATAGTATTTAAAGTGGATGAACCGTTTTATTGTACAGTTAAGGCGATTACGGTAGACTTTAATACAGGAAAAGAAATTGATGGCGAATACTTGCATTGTGATAGTAATAGAATTATCCGTTGTGAAATTACTGTAAATCCTGGTGCAAAATTTAAAACTGTAAAAAGAGCATTCTTAGTATTGAAGAATCGTGGAGGCTCTAATGAGAAGTTTTCTGTACATCAAATGGGTTCTATGTTAGGTGTATTGCAGGAACCCGCTTTTGGATATGTGGAAAACAGACGAGATACTAACAATAATATTACAGATCGAGTTATTGATATTAGTAGTTTTCTTTACAATGCTGAAAGAGATAGTTTTGTAATTGGAATAAAGAGTATTTCCAACTCATCTTTTAGTGCATATAAATCCGGTTGTACAGTAGAAGTTGAATATTTGGAAGACGATGATTTTATTCCTGACAGTTCGATTCTTGAAAAGAAAGTAGGAGCAAAGGGTGTTTTCAAAACAAATCTTATAAACGGAAAACTCTTCTACACACAAAGTTTATTTGCTGCTAAGGGCGGTAGAATGCCACTCGCTTTGTCAATGACATATAACGCAAAGGATTGTGATGAAAACTCTCCTAATGGTATTGCAATGGGTATTAAGGGATGGACATTCAACTATGCTCAGTGTCTTAAAGCTGCTGGCGAAGAGTACACTTTGCTTGATGGTACTCACAAGTATAGAACATTTAAACCGGCTACCAATAATACAATGGTTAAGTTTGATGCAAGTAGCAAGAGTGGTTTTGTTCTTACACAAAACGATGAAGGTTATGCGGTTGATGACAATCAAACTACAACATATCAGTTTGATACAAATATGATGCTTACTAAAATTACAAAGCAAGCAGGCACGACACCTGTACAAACAATTGTTGAACGCGGTGAAGATGGCAAAATTGTGGCAATCACTGATGGTATGGGCGACAAGTACGAATTCACATATGCAACCGATATGATTGTAATTAGAAAAGGAACTGTTGCACTTGTAAACATCTCTCTCTCGGATGAAAGAGTAAGTGAGGTTGAATACGTTCTTTCGGGTATTAAATATACATTTACATATGATGACAATGGTCAATTGATTTCTGTAGAGGAAACAGCATCAAATCAAAAGGTAGTATTGGAATATAATACATTGTCAGCTGTCACAGCAATCAAGAAATATATCAACAAAACCGAATGCGTATCTCTTGAAAGTGATTTTCTTGAATATAGACTTTTGGAAACAAGAGCAAAGAAGTGTAAGAACACCGACAATTCATGGAATCCATATATAACAATGACATATATGTTTGCTGAAAATGGTGAGACAATTTTCACAGGTGATATTTCTAATGGCACAGGCCAAAAAATGAGATTTAGAACTAAAAATGATTATGAGAAGCACGTTGAAAGAATTAGAAGTATTTCCGAAGCTAATCAAGCAGATGATATAGCTGTTGTTTCTGCAGAAAATAAGACATATTCATGTTATTTGGGAGACGGTGTAAATCGTTCTTGGGGTAATGCTGAATATGATAATACAAAACGCAAGTCAAAATATTACGTATTTGCGGCTAATATTAATATTATAGCAAACAACTATATCGTTAATGATGGTTCACAGTATGCAAGATTGGTATTGAAAGATGGCACTAAAACATTGTGCACTATTGATTTGGATAATGCCAGACGTGGAAATCAGATTAAGAGTGCGCCATTTACTCTTTCTCGCGGTGTACATAATTTAAGTGTAACACTTGAGGGTAATATCCACGTTGACCTTGAGATTTCAAGTGTCTATATATTTGAATCAAAGCATGGTGGTCAGTTTGAATATATCAGTGGATTTGCCAATGCTAATTTCCCGGCAGAACAAGATGATACAGAAACTTATTTCTATATCAATGAAGGTGTTTATGAATTGCATTATGGTGATGAATCCATCAGTGATGTTAAGTTTACTACAAAGGACTATATTCTTACTACGATTAGCAGACTTAAGAAGCCAACGTCATTTGAGGTTTGGTACAATGATGGTACAAATATGCTCTCCGGAGTAAGCAATCTTACATTGGTAAAGAACAATGTTAGCAGAGGCATTGAAAATATTAAGTGTTGTTCTGTTTCTAGAGGTATTGATAAAACTGTGTTTACAGCATTTGAACCCTCGAATTTGGCTGATGCAACCTTTAAAGCTTCCACAAAAACCAGAATAGATACTGCAACCGATACTACGTATGAATATGAAACATCTGAAGTTGAGAGCGATTATTTTATCAAAACTGAAGAATATGATTCATATATGAGACCTCTCAAAGTTACAAATGAAAATGGAATTACTGTTGAATACACATACAATGAATTTGGAGAAACTCTTACAGAAAAGACTACAGCAAAAGATAACGCTGCTTTGAACACATTGTTTGCTAAGACTTATTTGGATGGTAACTTATCAACCGAGTCAGAAAAAAGATCAGGAATTACATATGTTCGTGAGTATACATATGATGAGAACGATTCTTTGGTATCTATGAAAACTCCTAAAAATCAAATTCTTTACTATAATTATAGTGAAGATGATGAAAAGGTTACGGAAATTAGTACAGTTCTTAATGAAAGTACAATCAATAATAATATGGAGTATTCCGGAGACATTCTTGATAGACTTTCTCATAATAATACAAATATTAATTTTGAGTATGATGAAAGAAATAACGTAAAATCTATCGAAATTGGTGGAACTGTTATTCTTTCCAAGGAAATCACATATGGTCCTTCTAATACGCATAGTGTTACAACATATGGTAACGGATTTAAACTTAAGAAATACTATGATAAATATAATAGACTTATCAAGGTAACTGATGTAACCAATAATGAAACTCAAATTTGCACTTACATTTATAGTGATAGTGATGTTGCTGATGAGGTGGTTGATCCTACAGATTCATCATTAACGATTTCTGCTAATAGTAAACTCTATGTCGAAATTGATAATATTGCTTCAACAAGAACTAACTATATTTATGATGAATTCGGCGAGCTTAAGGAAAAGAAAAAGGGCGATATTCGTGAATTCTTTGGAAGCAGAGATAGATTCAATAGACCTGTATCCGAATACTTTATCAATGGCTCGGTTAGTGTTCGAAAAGGAATCACTTATGAAAATAAGAATTCTGATATTATAAAACATGAAAGCGTTCAGTCACCAACAGGATATACTTATATTAATTATACAAGAGATGGATTGGAACGACTTGCAAAAGTTAAGGTTGTTCAAGGCGATTATGGATATTCTAAGGAGTTCTCTTACATTGCAAGAGGAACAGACGCTGTACCTGAAGGAACTACCAATTATGTTGGCAAAGTATCTTATTATAACTATGAAAATGGTTCTGATACATTGGAAAAGGAAGAAGCGATTGGGTATGATGCAGACGGTAACATTGTAGAATATGGTGACAATACTTACGTATATGATAATCTTGGCAGAATTGTTAGAGAAAACAATAAAGCACTTGACAAAACCTACACTTTCGAGTATAATATAGGTGGAAATATTGTTAAGAAAACTGAATATGCATATACTACAACAGAGGATCTCGGAGAAGAGCTTGTGGCATACGAATATACATATGCTAACGCTTGGAAGGATCAATTGACATCATTTGGTGGTAAAACAATCACTTATGATGGTGCAGGTAATCCCACTACATATCAAGGTAATAGATTGTTCTGGAGCAGAGGTCGTTTGCTTACCGGTTGGTCTGCAGCTGATGGTTGCTCTGCAATTTCTATTACATACGATGCAAATGGCATTAGAACATCTAAGACCAAGACTGATGATTATGTGACTACCGAAACAAGATTTGTTTATGATAATGAAGGTAGATTGCGTACAGAAATTGAGGGCGATTTTACAAGGCACTACATCTATTCTCATCAGGGTATTGAAGGATACGAAGAAAACGGTGAAAGATTTATCTATCGCAAGAATATCTTTGGAGATATCACAGCTATTTATAAGGGTGCAACCAAGGTAGCAGAATATACGTATGACGCTTGGGGTAATTGCACAATCATACTCAATACCAACAGCTACGGCTCACGAAATCCTTTTAGATATAGAGGTTACTATTGGGATGAAGATCTCAATATGTATTACCTTATGACAAGATATTATGATCCTAAGATTGGCAGATTTATTAATGCGGATTCGACTGAATATCTTGATCATGAGACTCTTGGTGGACTTAATCTTTATGCATATTGTAATAACAATCCTGTGATGGGGTTCGACCCCAATGGACATTTTATTATATTAATAATTAATCATATTATTAATGCTATAAATAAACGAAAAATCGATAAAGAGTTAGAAGATTTTGGGGACGAAATTGACATAAAAACGGCTAAAAATCTAATCGATGATCACTTGCAAAACATTGATTCGAGTTGTTATATAACAATGGATGCGGATGGAACGTTCGAGATAGTAAACTCATATAAGGTAAAGTCTAGATATAGTAGACAATATATATGTGAAATTTTAAGTAGAACTACTTTGACAGATAGAGAATATGATAATATGTCAGCAGAGTGGGTTGGTCACAATTTGCTTGCAGGTTTTTATAGTGGTGCGAAAGATGTTAATTTAGAATATGACGAAGATCCTAGATGGTGGATTGTGTTTGGTTCAAAATTTTTGGAGGTATTAGGATGGGATTAAGAAAGGTATTAATTAATTTTGGGATTATCCTTATAGTTGTTGTTTTGCTTACCTCTTGTGCGAATATAGGTGGTAATGTCCAGTGGTATAGTTTCTTTGATGAGAGATATACGTTAAATCACTATTTTGATGACTGGCAGAGTGAGGCGAATACCTCATATGACACTATTTTGTTTGGCGAAATCCATAATAATGGAGAGCAATTGGATGTTCATGCATGGGAAAATACTATTTACTGTATTTATGATAATAGAGTGTTTTTTTTGAAAAATAACACTTATCCTTCTTGTGAATGGAGCATAGTTTCCACCGATTTTAACGGAGATAATGCCACGATTCATTATACAGGATTATTTTTTGATGAAACTACATCAAATATTGAAAGAGAGTATAACAATTTATCCATTGTAAATAGCAATGAAAATCAAAAATGCTATGGTGGCTATTTTGAAAACGGAAAAATTTATCTTTTTGGTAAGGAAAGAAGTGTGGTTTTTGATGTTGCAAGTAATACCTTTGTTGAGGGAAACGATGCTTTCGTGCCACGCTACCGATATTCCACAAGTGAAGATATTTTTGAAATTATTATTACTAATGGTGAAGGTGTATCCAAGTCAGTTAATCTATATGATTTGGCTGAAAATAACCAATATATCAAAGAACTATTAGAATTAAGAAGACAAAAAAGGTGGGATGGTAGTTCTTATCTATCTAATCCATTTGCCTATCTAAAGTCAAACGGTGAAAAATTGATTATAGTGTTGTCAGTTTTTAATTATCACGGTGAGAGTTTTGCTATTTCTTTTGAGTGTGATTTTGATACATTGGATATAGAATTCATATCATACAGTAAGGTTGGAGATATAGTAATTCCTTCGCATTATGATATAGTAATAGAAGAAAGATGAACAATAATTTATAAAATCCTTTGACAAATTTTAATACTATTTATTAATCATTATTAATCGCAAACATGATATAAAATTCCTCAATGCTATTAATTTAGCATTGGGGATTTTTATGTTAAGATTATTAGTAAAAATGAATGTAATACCTAGGATATGGAATATTACAGTAACTAACCTATTTGTATTTTTAACAAAAAAGAAAGAGCATATTTAGAATTCCTATAATTGCTGTTAAAGAGCATTGTAAGAAATTTCAAATATGCTCGTTTTTTTATGTGCTCCCGCGAACAGTTGATAGTATTAACCGTAG
Source organism: Lachnospiraceae bacterium (assembly GCA_045119215.1). Classification (GTDB taxonomy): domain Bacteria; phylum Bacillota; class Clostridia; order Lachnospirales; family Lachnospiraceae; genus RUG11237. The sequence goes on from JBGVDD010000088.1 coordinate 55,938, forward strand.
ATAACTATTAATTATCGGGAGGATATACTAATATGAACTATTCAATATACCCCAAACAATTTAACAATAATCACTATAAATTACAAAGTGATACATGCTTTGTGATTATGCCATTTTGCAATGAATTAAATAACACATATATGGTCATAGAGTCGGCTGCTGATTCTATGAATATAAAGTGTACTCGAGCAGATAAAGTAAGAACTACATCTGAACCTATCTTAAATAAAATATGTACACAAATAAGCAAATCATATTTTATAATTGTTGATATTTCCAATTTAAATCCCAATGTTTTTTATGAACTTGGAGTTGCTCATGTATTGCGAGATGCAAATAAAGTATTGATAATTAAGGAAGAAAACACGGAATGTCCGAGCGACATAAAACATATTCATTATTATTCATACAAGAAATCCGATTTAAAGGGATTAAAACAAATAATAATTAATTTCTTTAAAGAGAACAATATTTTAGAAGACTTAGAAAGTATATTAGCTTTCAGGGAATTGTTGCCCTCTAATACTGTGGATATAAATGAATATGTTATACAATTGTCAAATTATATTGGAAGTTATCTGGATATCCTTATTAAGATTCTAAACAACAAAACCAATGATTGTAACAATGATGATGTATATGCATTGATAAATCAACTTTTTGAATCTATATCTAAAATTGAGAAGTATGAGAAACTGTATAATTATTATTTGGAACTTCTACTTTTTGTGTTACTTAAAATACAGCACGATATAAATATTTATCGCTACATTGTGGATATTTTACAAGGCAAATATCCTAACATTCCTAAAACTTGGATATCGGATTTGTGCATTTCAATGCTTAATAATTCTATGTGCTTTGATACAGTATTTTCGTGGATTGTAGAGCAGTTTAAAGCATCAAATCCTGCATCTTTTGATTTGGTAAGATACAAATTAGAAATAGGAATAATAAATTCAAAAAATACTACTATAGATTCACATTTAATAGAAACATTAAAATCTAGTAATAAAACCTTAGCAGAGCATTCAGCCAATTTAATCAAAGAGAGAAAAATATATAATGCATCTTCCACTTTATTGCATATTATTGAACACGAATCTAGTCCATATGTAGTAAGAAGTTGTATTGATGCATTAATATCTGTTGCCTCTCTCGATCAATTGCAGAAAGCCAAGAAAGCACTATCTAATAGAAAAGAATTTATATTAAAAAATGATTTTCTCGAAAAACATATAACCGATTTGGATGCAAAAATAATGCTATCTAAACAGACGTTTTAATTGATCGTAGTTGAATGTATCCAAAAAATCCTCTATATTAAAATTTTTTAACATAGCAATAATCAGATTACATATCAGTTTATTGCGATTGGTTGTTTCATACAATAATATTCTGTTTATTACACCCATAAAGCTGATTTTCAAACGCATATAAAAACAATTTTTATACTCTTCAAAAAGATCATTATTCTTCAAATAATCTTGTAGGGTCTTATATGCTTCTACAAAATTTGCAACCGAAAACTCTGATACTGTATGTATTAACGAATCTTGACGTTGACAATAATGATATTTTACATTCCCTAACAAAATTACAGATTGTGCTTTTGTAAAAATTTGAAATGTAAAAACATCATCTTCTTGATATCTCAAATCGGGACAAAACAAAAAATCATTTTCCAATAAGAATTCTCTTCTATATATTTTATTGTTAACTATTGGTGTAATCCCTATCTCTGTAGGTATAGTATGAGTATAAGTATATAAACAAAATTCTCCCGTTGTTTCATATAAATCAGGATATTTGTATTTGTAGTCGCGATAATTTGATTTCACATAATCATAGCACAATTCATAAATAATTACATCTGGATTGTGTTCCATTTGAGCAATACACTTTTTATAAACGCCAATATCTACCCAATCATCAGAATCTATAAATGTTACATATGGCGTTTTAGCAGCTAATATCCCAGCATTTCTGCAAGATCCAGCTCCAGAGTTTTGCTGCATATTAATTATTTGAAATTTTCGTTGTTTTAATAAGGAATAAAGAACTTCTACAGTGTTATCAGACGAATGGTCGTCTACGACTATTATCTCTATATCTTTATATTCTTGATTAAAAAGACTTAATAGACATCGCGATATGTTTTTAGCATCATTGTATACCGGAACAATAACAGTTAGTAATTTTTTCATATTCTCCTCCCGATAATTAATAGTTATCTTGTGTTATTTAAATTTTTGTTTTTTATTTAATATTGTTTTTGTTGTAAAAGGGCATATAATATCGAAAAATAATATATGTTTCTATGAAAGTTGCTTTATTTGTTGTATAATGTAAAAAAACAAAAGGAGCACATATATGGATTTCCAAAATTACATGCAAGCGTTTTTATATTATTGTGAGTTTAGCAAAAAGCTAAATGAAAAGACGTTAAAAGCCTATAAGATTGATCTGGCTCAATTCGAACAGTTTAATGGGGGAGAACTTTCGAAAACAAATCTGACAAATTATATAGAAGATCTGCACGAAAAGTATAAACCCAAAACTGTAAGAAGAAAAATAGCAGCAATAAAAGCATTTGTCCATTTTTTAATCATCGAGGATTATATTGATCAAAACCCTTTTCTTAAAGTAAATATATCGTTTAGAGAACCTATCTTGCTACCGAAGACAATCCCATTTTACATTATCCAACAAATACTACGCTCTGCCTATAAACATAGAAGTGAAGCCGAAAATGAATATCAATATAATATGGCGCTGCGCGATATTGCTGTTTTAGAAATGCTGTTTGCAACAGGCATGAGAGTTTCCGAACTGTGTCAACTAAAAAATAGTTGCTTAGATATGGAAACTCATACGGTGAAAATCATGGGAAAGGGCTCAAAAGAGCGAATAATCCAAATTGAGAACTATGAAGTGTTACATATATTAAAAGAATATTGTACAGCATTTTTCGATGATATTGAAACTACGGGCTATATATTTATAAACAAATTGCACAAACCGTTAAAGGAACAGTCAGTTAGAGAAATTATCAATAAATATGTTAAAATGACCAATTGCAATATGCATATAACACCTCACATGTACAGACACTCATTTGCAACCTTACTGTTAGAAGAAGACGTAGACATGAGATATATACAAAGGTTATTAGGACATAGCTCCATTACCACAACTCAGATCTATACCCAAGTAAGCGTTAGAAAGCAAAAGGAGATCTTGTCCGCTAAGCATCCTAGAAACAAAATATCGATTACTGAGTGAAGATTATAAATATAAAAAATGCATTCAATAATACAATTTTGATACGATTATATCTTTTTAATGGAAGTTTTTTAATCCTCCTATAATATATTACCCATAAAATCGACAAAATTCTTCAAGAAAACGAAAAAAATATTATTTTTTTAAAAAATATCTAGATTTTGAGTATATATTTACTTTCCGAGATACTGATCGTTAATCTTTTTGATCAAATGCACTAATTTGCTTTTATAAACATCAATATTTTAGTTTTATTTTTTCATTAAGCCATACTTTTCCATTAATAATTGTAACGCTAGCTAGTTTAACCAGTTTGGCTACCGAAGAGTAATATTCATCTTTTGACATATTTAAAGCTCCGGTTTTAATATCGGTAATTATTTGATCTTCTTTGATTGGATTCTCATATGCATTTTTATTATGTAAATAAACAAGCAATTGGCAATCGCTAGTTTCTATTGTAATGGATGAAATCATGTAAACTTTCAGTAAAATATTTAGTGCAATCCTAATATAATCAGTAGCATTGCTAGGCAATTCAAAATTAATCAGTGTTTCGAAAGCCAGTAAAATTGTTTCTTTTAAATTTAATCGAACATTAGATAGTTTACGACTAATCCCTTTCTTTTCGTCGGGGTCATACGTAATGAAGGATATAGTGACAATATTACTATCTTCTTTTCGCGGTTCTATAATGAGAAATTCATCAAATATCTTTTGTGCAAACTCTTTTTGATCGTCTGAACTTAAATCTGATAAAATCTCTTTTCTAGCAATCATTTCAATTGCCTGAGCATATTCAAAATTGTTCATAAAATTGTTCATGGACTTTTTCATATAGTAGAACTCTCCCAATTATCTTTTTTTATTGAATCTAATTTGCCCTCTTTATCACTAGCAACAAACGAACGCAAAAAGGATTCTTGTCCATTAAGATAGAATCGATATAAATCGTATGAGGGCTGTTCATTCTCACCACCCTCCCAAGCATAGAAAACATCAAACATAAGATTTTTTCGTGTAACAATATCACCAAAAAACTGGGTTTCTATGGGTGGAAGATTTAAACACAAAAAGCTACCTGTATAATACACTACATAGTAGAATTCAAGTAAATACATTGGAGCCATATAAGTATGAGGCTGTATACAGTCTTCAAAGCTTGACTTTATCTTTTTATTGTAAATATCATCACAGAAATTCAGGTATATTATGTATGCTGTTTTATCTGCTTCTAATTCCTTATTTAAATTGTATTGACCACCGATATGCTCATGGTATGCATGTGCAATTTCATGTAATAAGGCAAATGCCAAAGAAGAATAATATATATCAGTACACAAATTCAGCAAATGTTTTTTATCTAAAAATTTTTCTAGAAGCTGATGTGCTTTATCTTTATCATGAATTAGAATTGGGAGTTTAAAATCTCCGTAACACATATTGTTTAGTATTGATAGGGTGTATCTGTAGCAAAATAAATCTTCTTGTTCATTTCCAATTGTGTCTGCGTGATACATTTGTGTTGCTATATATGAAAAGTATGCAGATGACATTATTGCGTTAATAAATACTGAATTCTCATTTTGCGATATGTTTATTGTATCGTTAATAGTTATTAAATGTAGAGGCAGAGTAATATTAAGACGCTGTTCAGCATAATTTTTCAGTTCCTCAAATAATGTTTCAAAATTAATTTCTTTTTGAGCCTCAAGTGCTTGGTCTATTATGATTTCACTATCGTTTTTATTATGGTATTTCCTTAGCCATTCAATGGTTTTAGGATCAAAATCCTCTTTTTTTATAATTCGGTTATTAATATTAGAAGAATCTATTCCAATATCAGAAGAAGAAAAAGTAACTAGGTTATTTATACCTTTAATCATATATTGTCTCCTTTATGTATTTTAAAAATTTAGTGTAATAAGGTTAATTTGCAAATAGAGAATGTTCATACTATGAGCAAAGGCTATTATCACAATTGTGATAATATTAAATACTATTTATAAACATACCTCTATATATTAATACCCATTTTTTGCAAAAAATTCTTCAATTTTTTACAAAAAAATAAAAATTCGACATTTTAAACAAAAAATATGTTGTAATATTAGGCAATTAGTCTATGATAAAATATTATTTTTGAAAGGGAAATCGCCATCTTCTTCAGATGGCGATTTTTCTTTATCCTTTTTATCCTCGATAATAATATCAAGAATACTTTTACAAAATATGTTGAATTCTGGCTTTGACATATTTTTGATATTTGGTTTTCCGTTGTAAATAATTTCGTGTTTCATAAAAAATCCTCCTTTTTTCTCAATTTTAACTTTTAACGTGTTCAAGATGTGAACAGGTTAGAAATTAAAATGAAAAACAAGAGAAAAAATCTTTCTTCTCGGGGGATTATATCAGAAACCGCCTGGCTGTCAAGGGTAAAAAATATCACTTAAACAATTAAAGAGGAATATTCTCACGCAATATTTTTTCCTCTTTCCTTGACAGACTGCACCGATTTCTGATTGCTCCGAGTTGTCGAAAGATAAATTTAAGAAAAAGGAGTAAAAATAATGAAAACAGCTGTAATTTACGCAAGATATTCGAGCGATGCTCAAACAGAGCAGTCTATTGAAGGTCAGCTCAGGGTTTGTCAAAAATATGCAAAGGATCACGATATCCTTATTCTTGATACCTACATAGATAGAGCTATGACCGGTACTAACGATAACCGTCTTGATTTTCAGCGTATGTTGAAGGACAGCGCAAAAAGACAATGGGATTACGTTATTGTATATAAGCTTGACCGATTTTCCCGTAATAAGTACGAGTCGGTTATCCATAAAAAGACCCTAAAGGACAACGGTGTTAAGTTGTTATCCGCTATGGAGCAGATTCCCGATAGTCCCGAGGGTACGCTTATGGAAGCTTTGCTTGAAGGTTTTAACCAATACTATTCGGAAGAGCTTTCTCAAAAAGTAAATCGAGGCATTCGTGAAAGCTGGATAAAGGGAAATACTACGGGTGGTTATCCCATTTTCGGTTATGATGTTGTAAATAAGAAATATGTAATTAATGAATACGAAGCCGCAATAGTCGTTGAAGTATTTACAAAATACGCTCAAGGATATAAAGCACGCGCAATTGTAAAGGATTTGCAAGAAAGAGGTATTCGTAGAAAAGACGGAAAATTGCTCAATGAAAAGCACGTTTATTACATATTACATAATAAACGTTATACGGGCATGGTAGAGCATCACGGAGTTGTTTACGATAATATTTTTCCTCGTATTATATCCGATGAACTTTGGTATGCAGTACAGACAATTAATGATGCAAATAAAATTGCACCAAGCCGCAAAAAAGAAATATACGATTATATACTTTCAGGTAAGCTCGTATGTGGAAACTGCAAACACAAAATGAGTGGAGAAAGCGGAACGAGTAGAAACGGAAACGTACATTATTATTATATATGTTTAACACATCGCCGCAGAAAGAAACCTTGTGATATAAAAGCAGTAAACAAACACTATCTTGAAGATCTGGTAGTTAACGCTACTATGAAGATGTTAAAGACTCCCGAAAACATCCGTATTATAGCAGAATCGATTTTCAAGTTGCACGAAAAAGAGAGTAACGATAATAGCAATTTGAAATTACTTATGAAGAAACGTGATGAAGCAGTTAAGGCAAGTAACAATCTTATTAAAGCCATCGAGAAGGGAATTATCACCGAAATGACCAAGACCCGATTAAGAGAGCTCGAAACTGAAATTATGCAATACGACTTTGATATAGAACGCGAAAAACAACGCAATTATACTTATCTTACTATAGAAGGAATTGAGGAGTACTTAAAAAGCAAGGTGTTTGAAAATACGGAAGATATTAAGATACGAAAGGTAATAGTTAACACCTTTGTTCGCGAGGTTATCTTATATCCTGATAAGGTTATAATTACTTATAATTTTACGGATATACTTGAACACCACACAATAAATACCGAGACTATTACAGAAACGGAAAGGCAGATTGACTCTGCCTTTTCAAAGGAATCCGGTTCGTATAATCTACTTGGTGGGGAGCCAAGAGAAAAGCACCGCAAAAGCGGTGCTTTTTTCTTGGCTTTTTTTTCTTAAGCTTTGATCAAAGATCTCGTAGCATTACATTCAGACGAGCTTGCGAGTCTGACTGCAAACTTTTACGGTTTGCGTAAGCAAATGTCCCTCGTAAGAGGGGCAAGTAAAATTTGTGGCGCAGCCGTTAGATCAGGGGGTCTTTGGTTCAAGTCCAGAGAAGAAAATTTTCGATTGTCTTCAGGTGAGCCACTTAAAGCCTTGAAAACACATGATTTCAAGGCTTTTTTCTTTAAATTTCTTCAAATTTGAGGGTTTGAGTGGGTGTTAATCACGTTTTTCTCATCAATAATCTCCGCACTGTAGTCCATTCTTTACGATGGATTTCGGTGTTTTTTTTATTTTAAAGGAGAAAAACATGGACACTAAAAAGGTTGTAACTAATGAAACAAGTAATGATGTAAAAAGAGAAAAGGTTAGAGTAATACCGATTCAATTCTTAGATGATTTTCCAAAGCATCCTTTTAATGTTAAAATGGATGAAGAAATGGAGGCGTCGATAGAGAGCATTAAAGAATTCGGTATCTTGACTCCTCTTGTTGCTCGCAAGAAGGAAAATGAGCGTTATGAAATTATTGCAGGTCATAGAAGAAAGTTTGTTGCAAAGAAGCTTGGCTTTACCGAACTTCCGCTCATTCTTAGAGAAATAACAAAGGATGAAGCAGTTATTGCTATGGTAGATTCAAATCTACACAGAGAACGTATCCTACCATCCGAGTGAGCATACGCTTATAAAATGAAAATGGAAGCGAGAAAAAGGCAGGGGAATCGTACAGATTTAACTTTTACTCCAGTGGTGTCAAAGTTAAATACTTATGAAGAACTTGCTCAGGAATAGGGTGATGTCTTACGATATTGATGGAATGAGGGCTATGATGCGACACTCCACCAAGCGCAGAGCATTTTTCGACAAGAAATAAATAGCAATCTTTTTGCATATTTTTTGAAAATCGTTGAATTATTCATAAAATCGTGGTATAATAAATAAAAAACACATGGGAGGTATTTATTATGTGTGATAACAACAAGTTTTATATTTGTGAGCATTGCGGCAATTTGATCGGTATGATCCACGATGCCGGTGTTCCTTTGATGTGCTGCGGACAGAAGATGACCAAGCTTGAGCCCGGCGTTGTTGAAGCAAGCCACGAGAAGCATATTCCCGTTGTATCGGTTGACGGCAATATCGTTACCGTAACGATCGGCTCGGTCGAGCATCCTATGATTGAAGAGCATCACATTGAGTGGGTATATCTTCAGACCGATAAGGGCGGTCAGCGCAAGTGCTTGGAGGTTGGCAAGCCTCCCGTTGTAACCTTTGCGCTCTCCGATGAGAAGCCCATTGCTGCATACGAGTACTGCAATCTCCACGGCTTGTGGAAAGCAGACATCTGAGATTAGGAGGGTTACATATTATGATGAATGCAAAAGTACGTGATCTTCTGAATCAGCAGATCAACAAGGAGTTTTACTCCGCATATCTTTACCTTGATTTCTCCAACTATTTCGAGGATGCAGGTCTTGACGGCTTTGCCAACTGGTATAAGGTTCAGGCTCAGGAGGAGCGCGATCACGCAATGCTGTTCTATCAGTATCTCCAGAACGAGAACCAGAAGGTTACTCTCGAAGCGATCGCAAAGCCCGACAAGGTGTTCACATGCCACATGGACGTTCTGAAGGCAGGTCTTGAGCACGAGGAGTACGTTACTTCCTTGATCAACGATATTTACGCAGCAGCGTATGAGGTAAAAGATTTCCGCACCATGCAGTTCCTTGACTGGTTCGTTAAGGAGCAGGGCGAAGAGGAAACCAATGCAAACGATATGATCACCAAGATGGATCTTTTCGGCTCCGATCCTAAGAGCCTTTATATGCTCAATCAGGAGCTCGCAGCGCGTGTTTACACGGCGCCCTCCTTGGTCCTTTGATACCTAAAGTAGGAGGTAGAATATGAAATACGTATGTGATGTATGCGGATGGGAATATGATGAGGAGCTCGGCGATCCGGATAACGGCATCGAGCCCGGCACAAAGTTCGAGGATCTTCCCGAAGACTTTGAGTGTCCTCTTTGCGGAGTAGGCAAGGACAATTTCTCGGAAGCAGAATAATTCAAAAAGATTTGCCCACGGTTTTTTGCCGTGGGCTTTTACTTTGTTGATTTTTTTGCGATTTACATAAACATTACATTTCTCGTACCTAAACATGGTGGTTGGCGGGGCATACTAAGAGGTATAATGATGGTGCAAAACAAAGAAAAGGAGATTTAAGAAAATGAAAAAGATTTTTGCACTCGTACTCACATTCGCACTCACCCTTTGCACCCTTGGTGCGCTCACCTCTTGCGGCGGAGCAAAGTTTGATGAAAACAAGAACATCAGCGT
>JBGVDD010000089.1:0-10888 GCA_045119215.1 Lachnospiraceae bacterium
GGCATAAATCTCCTCTGTAAAAATGGTTTCTAGTCAATTCCATTATACCAAACGGAACAGGTTTATGCCTTTTTTATTGGCTGAAATATTGAATTTTCAAGGTTCAACACACCGTATCGGTGTGGGAAGTTTCAGTTAGTAGAATATAGGTAATTGCGAACTCGTTTCGCAATTACCTAGTAAGTAAAAGGAATTGCTATGATAAAATTAGAAAAACGGCAATAAATAAAAAAATGCCGAAATTCTAATGGAAGGAATGAGAATGTGATGATTGAAAATGTTATATACAAATTTGACGCGAATCAGATTTTCACGAAAGAAGATTTCCGCAGAGCTGTCCACGAGAAAAATAGTGATTATAAAGAAAGCTCCATTAACTGGTTGTTAGGGAAACTGAAATCAGAGTATAAAATCATTAAAATCAGCAAGAATGCATACTGCAGGATTGAGGGAAAGCGTTTTGAATATCGGTATCCCTATTCTGAAGAATTATGCTTAATTGTAAAAGAAATTAAAGATGAATTTCCGCTACTTGATTTCCAAGTTTGGGAACTGGTACAGTTAAATGAATTCGTCAATCACCAGCTTGCACATAACACACTATTTATTGAAGTTGAGGAAATGTTGGAAGAATCTGTATTTGAATTTTTAAAAGAAAAACATGTAGGGGTATTATTAAAACCAGATGTGAAGGAGTATTACAAATATAGAGAACCTGATAATACGATTGTAATTCAAAAAATGGTTACAGAGGCACCAGCGGCGATTAAAGGAACGAACTTTTCCCGTCTTGAAAAAATTCTTGTGGATGTTTTAAAGGATAAACTGGTAGGAAGTATGATTGATGAACGTGAATGCTCTACAATTTTTGAAGATAGTTTTGCTAGATATGCATTGGATGTTTCAAGGATATACAGATATGCGTCCAGAAGGGGCGCAGGAAAAAAAGTAAAAGATATGATGGAAAAAATATGGTGTTAAATCCATCTGAACAAAGGAGAAGAATATGCTTCTAAAAGACAATTTTAATATGGAAAATGTACAGCGCTTACGTGATTTGACAGGCAGAGATCCGAATCTGTTGGAAAGAGTAGTTTATGCTTTCGGGTTGTTGGAAGCAATCAAACAGGCAGGTCTTCCCTTTATATTTAAGGGAGGAACCAGTCTGATGCTTCTGATGGAGCATCCTATGAGATTGTCAACGGATATTGATATTATCGTAAAGCCTGGTACAGACATTGATTATTACATACAGGAAGCTGCAAAAATATTTCCGTTCTTAAAATGTGAGGAACAGGTAAGAATCGGAAAAAACAATATTGAAAAAAGACATTTTAAATTTATATATAAGTCTCCGGTCCGGGACAGTGAATTTTATATTTTACTGGATGTGGTTTTCGCAGAAAGTCCTTATGCACTTTTGACAGAAAAAGAAATCTGTAATGAATTATTGCTGGTAGAAGGACCCGAAGTATATGTAACGGTTCCAACGGCAGATTGCATTTTAGGCGACAAACTGACAGCATTTGCATCGCATACAACAGGGGTCACGTTTGGCAAAGAACTTGAGATCATCAAGCAGTTGTATGATGTGGCTAATCTCATTGATGTTATGACAGACCAGAAACTTCACCATAAACAGTTTTTATCGTTGTCTGTCTAAGGCCTTTATGGCGATATCTGCTTTTACCCCGTTCTTTCATCAGCATCTGATCATATCGTTCCAGGAACTCCTTTGTAAACTGCTGACCAATCTGGCAGATCCATTTATAAATATTTTTCTCCAACTCCTTGAAAGTAACTCCATTTTCAGCTATCATAGTTTTCATCATACAGACTCCTTATGTTTTTTCTGGACAATTAAACAATAAGATAAATCTGTATGATTTGGAAGAGGTTTCGACCTCTTCCTTTTATTTTTGCCAACTATAATTTTACTCTAAGTAAAAATTGGGAAAAGCAAAAGAGCCGTCCAGATCTTGTAGCGGTTTTCTTTTTTTATATCAGATAATGTTATATTATAAACAATTTACAAGCGTCTTGTTATCTTGTTCAAACGCCTAAAGAAGTATAACAGTTGCAATACATATAAAATGGTTACAATTATTGAAGATTCCGTCTGTTAAACAGGTAGAAGCCCAAGATATATGTTATTAAACACTCTATTGTATCTGATATAATAAACTCCAAATGATAAGGAATATTTTTCAATATAAGAGAATTATTAGATTTGTCGGCTTGTTTTTCGTGCAACATATAGGATACGTAACATGATTGTGCATATGGAGAGGCAAATAAATGTATATTGTGTGCGACTCTTTTGGTTCCTTCGATATATAGGGGGTTATCCCGAATTTCACCATCTACGCTAAATAGAGTAGTCTGTGCCGGTTGGTTTAAACTTCGTACCGTTTCATTACCTCCATAAAGAAGAAATAGAGTTACAGCCATTACAAAGAAGATGGAAATAATTCTATGATTGATAAGTATAGATAATACTGTAGAAATTATTGTTACAGTCGAAATAATCATAAGGGTAATAATTAAGTTTATAAAAAAATCTGTGCTGAATATATCTGTATCATATTTTTGCATTATTCCTAAAATTATAATAGATATTGTATCAATTAAGAATAATATCATTCCTTCTATTATTCCGACAATAATTTCAGTCTTGTAAAATATTGATTTACTAAAACCGCAAAATAGCTTATTATTGATAGTTCTGTTATCTAATTCTTGAATTAGTTGTAAAGATACATTTACTGCAATACATAAACATATAATTGCTGTTTTATTAAAAAGAAAGTATGTGGTATCGACTTCAAAGCCAAATACAGACCCGATGACTTCCAGATAATTATAGATCAATAAGAATATAATTTCGCCAATGAATATTATGGATGACAATCTTCTTGATAATTCCGCTTGTAATAATTTGCGCATGTTTTATTTCCTCCCTCTATTATTCGAACTTGTCAAAATAAAATTTTTCTAATGATTCATCAGATATCTCGTTAATTTGACATTCGTGAATTAAGTTTCCATCCTTAAGAAATCCTATGTGAGTGACAATTTTTTGCAATTCGTCGAGAATGTGGCTTGAAATTACCACAGTTACATGTTGCTTTTCGCTTAGTGTTTTGATTAAATTTCTAATCTGTCGTATTCCTGAAGGGTCTAAGCCATTTAACGGCTCGTCAAGAAAGAGTAAATCGGGTTGATTCGCAAGTGCTAAAGCAAGTCCTAATCGTTGTCGCATTCCAAGAGAATATCGAATTACAGGCTTATTGGTATCTTTTATACCAACCATTTTAAGAAGCTCTGCTGCGTTATATTTTGGAGTTTCTATCAGGGATAATTGATATTTTAAGTTCTTTTTTGCGGACCAGTATGGATAAACAGCTGGATTCTCTAATATGGCTCCGATTCTAATATTTTCATCCATTTCAATCTGCCCTGAAGTGGGGGATTGCAGTCCTAACAGTAGTCTCATCAGAGTTGTTTTTCCAGCTCCGTTATTGCCTATCAAACCATAGATTGATCCATTAGGAATATGAATTGATATGTTATTTAAAGCAATGGTGTCATTATACTTTTTTGTGATATTGGTTGTTGTTACAATATAGTTCATAAAGTCCCTCCCTTTAAATGTTTTGTTTCTTAAAGATATTTCTGCTCACAAAAATAATATTAATGGTGAGGATTCAGATAAGTAAAGCAAAGAGGCGTAAACAATGGATTTAATGGGATGTAAAGGCTATTTGACATAGCATAAACAGCACTTTGTTATGGTTATTTGATGATTGGGGGTACATTTAAATTTATAGATAAATTTTTAAGCTTGAAATGAATGGTAAAAATGTGAAAATAGTAGAAATTAAACATAAGAGTGGGTTTAAGGGACACAAAAAGAAAGTTTTTATATATACGTGTAACAGAAAATGCGGAGAATAAGTGGATGTAAAGCTGATTTGACATGGATGTAAAGGCCTGTTTGCTTGAGTGACTGGTGGAGATAGTGTAGATTTTGCTTGTAGCAAATATATTTTTGCTTATAGCAAATGCATATTTGAAATTTCAAAAGAAAAAGGAGAAAAACTAACTACTAACTATGAGAACATTAACAAGTGAAAAAGCACAGGAGATTAAAGCGGGTGCAGGACATTATCATTGGATATGTAGAGATGGTATTAACTTTACGAGTAAGGCATATAGTTCATATGCTGCCGCTGGTAAAGCAGCTGATGCTCACGTTGCAAAATACCCAGCTCATGCAAAAAAAGTTAGCGTGTTCTATTGTGAGAAGAGTAGTTGTCAGTAATACAACACTTGGTAAATAGGGTTGGATATTCCAACCCTATTTATATTATATACGAAAGACAAGGAGTTGATTATGAGAGGCTGTTTACAACATGATGAAAATGATTGTGGGTTAGCATGTATATTAACAATATGTAAGTTCTTGAAAATAAGTGTTGATGAAAAAAGTCTTAGAAAAAATATTTTTCTGGGAAACGAAGGTTTGAGTTTGTATGGAATAACAAGGGTGTTTAGTAATATAGGAATAGAATCTCTGGCAGTTGAAGGAACCAATACAGAGTTATTTGCCTTATTAGCTGAAGAAAAGAAACCGATCGTTATTATGATAAATGAAGACAATGAATGTCATTATGTTGTAATATATAAGGAGAATACAAAAAAGGTATTCTTATGGGATCCGAACAAAGGTAAGCGTATTGTTTCAAAAGAGTATTTTAATTTAATATGGTCAGGCTATGCTGTATATATTACAGAAGTATTAGAATATGAGAAAAGGGTAGTGTTAGGGCAGTCAGTATGTTGGAGTACATTGTTACAGCAGAAGAGGTGTCTTGTTGCATTGATGATATTTTCTATTATACTCATAGCAGTTAGTATGAGTACAACCTTTATGTACAAGAATATAATAGAACAAATCGAAATGGGAATTCAAGTTTTAACACCACAACTAGAAGGATTATTCATACTAATGGGTATGTTACTTACTGATAACTATTTTATTTATAGTAAAAGGAACACTTATTGCTTATTTAAAAAAAGAATTGGAGGTTACTCTTCAAGATCGATTTGTGAAATCTCTGCTAAATATCTCAATTCAAAAAAAGGATGATTATACAAGTGGAGGTATTTTAGATAGATATCAGAGATTATCTGTAGTTGTTGAAACTATGTCTTCAGTATTTACATCGGTAGTTATAGAATGTATTTCTTTGATTGCCGGAATAATTATTTTAGCAAGTATTAATGTTGCTATGTTCGGTATGGTTTTAATTATAGTTGTTTCTTATGTAGTTTTGTTTATTGCTTCTAAGAAAAAGTTTTTTAAGCTGAGTAAAACTATCATGGATAAAGAGTCTTTATTGATTACGCATATAAAGGAAACAATAGAGAATTTAATTTCATTAAAAAGCTTTGAAAACAGTAAGTATAAGAATAAAATAGAAAATGAGATTAAGTTTGTAAAAAATCAAGAGTATATCTTGAATATAATATCCATAAATATGGAGGGAATATTAGATGCAATAGAAAGCCTTGTTATGCTGATAGTATTGATATATGGAATTAAGTCGATCATCACGGGCAATATGTCTTTGGGTACATTACTTGCATTTGAAAGTTTTGTGGGTTTCTTTTTGTCTCCTGCGAAGAATTTGCTTGGCATTTTTCCATCTCTACAAGAGACAATACTTACATTTCGTAGAATAGAAGACATATTTGTGTATGATGAACCTACGGGAATTTTAGCACACAATGGTGCGATTATTGGAAAAGTATGCGTAGATAATTTAGATGTTGCTTACGGTTACGATAAACCTATATTAAAAAACATTTCTTTTAGTATCGAAGCCGGTGATAAGGTTTTTTTGATGGGAGTCAGTGGTTGTGGAAAGTCAACATTAGCAAAAAGTCTTGCTGGAATAATGAAATATAAAAAAGGTAGAATTATATGGGATAATAACATAAATTCAAACGATACGGATTTGGCAAAACAGGTTTTATATTTATCACAAGAAGCAGAAATATTTTCGGGTTCAATTAAAGACAACATTTTAATGTGGGAAAAAGATTATGATCAAGAGTTATTTGATGAGGTCATTGAAACAGTGGGCATTAATCAAATAATGAATTCCCGAGGACTTGATTTAGGTAGTTATTTATTGGAAAATGGCACTAATTTATCTGGTGGAGAAAAGCAAAGAATTGCGTTGGCTAGAGCCATTATGAAAGACTCTCCAGTATATATATTTGATGAAGCAACTTGTCATCTGGATTATGAAAGTGAAAAAGCCATAATGGATTATATCAGAAAGAAATTTATGAAGCATACATGCATAATTATATCGCATAATGCAAAGCTATTAAATGATAATGATAATGTTATATTTATTGATGGTGTTGGAAAGCTTCACACAGATACTCATTTACAGATGCTTAAAAACAATATAGAATATAGTCGGATGCTTAAAGACAGATAGAGGGACAACCATTATGACTGTAGCAGAAATGATTAAGAAAACTAGATTAGATAATAACATGACTCAGGAAGAGTATGGATATAAATTTGGTGTTACAAGACAGACCGTTTCTAGTTGGGAAAACGAAAAGAGTATGCCAGATTTGCAGATGCTTATAACAATATGTAATACATATAAACTCTCTCTTGATTCGTTATTAAATGATGATTATGATTATGTAAATAAGATAGATATAACGCAGAAAATTGGACGAATTTTAAAAAGAATAGTATCTGTTCTGTGCATTATAGCATGCATATTCCTGATAATGTTCGTAGTTTGGAAGGTCAATGAAAAAAGGACAAATGCAGATTTTGCTTCTAGAGTTACGGAATTAGGTTTCGTATTAGAGGATGGTCGTTATATAATGCAAGATAAAGAAGTATTATATGAACTGCCTAATCAAAAACTGCCGTTTATGAGATTTGAATTTTATGTACAGAATATTCGGGCAATATATAAAACGAAGGATTATAAATGTAAAATTATTTTAAATTATGATGATAAGAAGTATACTTTTAGTATAGACTACGGAATTGATACAAGTATTTCAGGAATTATTACAGATGATGGTGCTATAGAGTATAAGCGATTATCTAAAAATGATTCAAATCTGTTAGACGAATGTGAAGATGATATAGTAAATATCTTACATAAGATGATAAGTCTCTATAATGTTGCGTATGATTTGTAAAAAGATTTTTGCCAATAGAATTTAGGTTAGATAGGGCGTGAAATGTTCTGAAAGTCAATGTTTTTGCTTTCGGAGGGGAAGGTAAATTAAATGTGTCTTTGGAAAACAACATCAACAGCGTTGCAGGTGTATACGCGCTTCTGAAAGGCAGTTTCAAGGATATTTTTCAGGAACTCATGAAGGCTGAACTGGATGAATATAGCAGAAACCGCTTCAAATCCAAAATATGGGATCTGAAGCGGTTTCTGTCATAATATTATTCAGTTTTTTCAACAGCAGATTCTGTCTCTGGATTTTCTGCATTTTCAGATTCCTCTGGCGCAGCCGTTGCTTCAACATTGACCGGCTCAGCTTTTTCTTCAGTTTCAGCCGAATCAGTTTTTTCTGGCTCAGATACAACAGGTTTTGCTTCAGCCGTTTCCTCTGTCTTCAGCTCCTCCGTCACCGGTGCCGCTTTCGTCTCCACCGGCTTATCCGCCTTTTCATTTTCAATAACAGACTCAATTTCCTCTTTATTCATCTTTTCCGGCACATATTCCGGTTCCACGATCGGTCTGCGTTCACCGCTGTAACCTTTTCGGTTTTTCCACTCACCGCGGCGCTTGGCAGCCTTTTCAAGAGCCCGTTCCTCAATACGTTTGTTGCGTTGATTCGTTCTGATCGTTACAATAACATATTTAATCAGTCGTACAATGATCAGAATGATCAGAGTAATAATACTCAGACACAGCAGAGCATGTCTCTTGGTCACGAATCCAATCGCTCCAAAGACCAGTACTGCTAAAACAAAAAAAGTACGGACTGTATTTGCAACTTTATTTGAGAAAAATAAAACAAAGAAAAAGACCACAGCTGCAATACATGCCATAATAAGGTGATTTGTGAAAAGGGTTTTCACATATTCCGGCATGGATTTTAATAGATCAAAAATTTCCTGCATGATAAATACCTCCTATTCAGTCATATCCTACCATAAAACCCTTTGAAAATCCAGAAAAATATGATATTATAGGTTTCAGGCTATGCCTTTTTATCTATTATGAGGAGGAATACCATGGACAACACAGAAATGGTTTCAAAAAATTTTATTGAACAGATTATTGATAAAGACTTAGAGGAAGGCAAATATGAGACAATCTGCACCCGTTTCCCGCCGGAACCGAACGGATATCTCCATATTGGTCATGCAAAATCCATTCTTTTGAATTATGGATTATCACAGGAATATAACGGAACATTCCATCTTCGTTTTGACGATACAAATCCGACAAAAGAAAAGACCGAGTTCGTAGAGTCCATCAAGGCTGACGTTGAGTGGCTGGGAGCGGACTGGAAAGAGCACCTTTATTTTGCTTCTGATTACTTTGATCAGATGTATGAAGGTGCAGTCAAGCTGATCAAAAAAGGAAAAGCATACGTCTGCGATCTGACGGCAGAAGAGATTCGTGAATACCGCGGAACACTGACTGAACCGGGAAAAGAGAGTCCATACCGGAACAGAAGCATTGAAGAGAATCTGGATTTATTCGAGCGTATGAAAAACGGCGAGTTCCCGGATGGCTCCAAAGTACTTCGCGCAAAGATCGATATGGCATCCCCGAACATCAACATGCGTGACCCGGTCATCTATCGTGTGGCGCGTATCCATCATCACAACACAGGGGATAAATGGTGCATTTACCCGATGTATGACTATGCCCATCCGGTTGAAGATGCCATCGAGGGAATTACACACTCCATCTGTACGCTGGAGTTTGAAGATCACCGCCCGCTGTACGATTGGGTTGTTCGCGAGCTGGAATATGAATATCCGCCGAAGCAGATCGAGTTTGCAAAACTGTACCTGACTAACGTAATTACAGGCAAAAGATATATCAAAAAACTGGTAGAAGAAGGCATCGTAGACGGATGGGATGACCCGCGTCTTGTTTCCATCGCAGCACTTCGCCGCCGTGGTTTCACACCGGAATCCATACAGATGTTTGTAAAACTCTGCGGTGTGTCAAAAGCGAACAGCTCCGTTGACTATGCGATGCTGGAGTACTGCATCCGCGAGGACCTGAAAATGAAACGTCCGCGTATGATGGCAGTTCTTGACCCGATCAAACTGGTGATTGACAACTATCCGGAAGATCAGACCGAAATGCTGGATGTGGCAAACAACCTTGAAAATGAAGAACTGGGTTATCGTAAGGTTCCGTTCAGCCGCGAACTTTATATTGAACGGGATGATTTTATGGAAGAACCGCCGAAAAAATACTTCCGTCTGTTCCCGGGCAACGAAGTGCGCCTGATGCATGCATACTTTGTAAAATGCACCGGTTTCGAAAAAGACGAAAATGGCAATGTGACCGTCGTTCACTGTACGTATGACCCGGAAACAAAAGCAGGCAGCGGCTTCACTGGACGTAAAGTAAAAGGAACCATCCACTGGGTACCGGCAAAAGAGGCAGTGGAAGCAGAAGTAAGACTGTATGAGAACCTTGTGGATGAATCCAAAGGTGTTTACAACGAAGACGGCAGCCTGAACCTGAATCCGAATTCAAGAACCATCGTAAAAGCTATGCTGGAACCGAGTTTCGATGATGCAAAAGCCTATGACAGCTACCAGTTTGTAAGAAACGGATTCTACTGTGTAGATGCAAAAGACTCCAAACCGGATGCACTGGTATTTAACCGTATCGTGTCTCTGAAGAGTTCCTTCAAACTGCCGAAACCGGAGTAAATCAGAAAAAAGTGATACAGGAACCGACAAAATAAACAGATGAGAAGCATTTGTCTGTTTGGCGGCAGTCGGCGCAATATGTATCAGATCAAGAAAAAATATGAATGAATTGACCATAGTTTTAGATACGGAGAGCAAAAAGCCTCTCTATGAACAAATCTATGAATATTTAAAAAGGGAGATGCAGGAAGGGTCGATCCGGCCCGGGGAGCGTCTCCCTTCCGCGCGTTCTCTGGCCCGTTTTCTGCAGGTGAGCAGAAGTACGGTGGATCTGGCCTATGCGCAGCTTGTGGCAGAGGGCTATCTGGAAAGCATTCCATGTAAGGGATATTATGCGGCGGATGCCCAGCTTCTGTATAAAATAGAATCAAAACGGGATGCAAACAAAACGCTGCCGGAATCAACCCCTTTGAATCGTCGGGATGCGGTGAAAAAAGTATCTGAAAAAAAGTCGTACCAATACGATTTTTCCGTAAACGGTATCGATCCGGAAGGCTCTCCGGCAAATCTCTGGCGAAAAATATCAAAACGAATTCTTCTCGATGACACCGGACAACTTTTCCGTCAGGGTGATCCAAACGGAGAGGAAAGCCTGCGTGCAGCCATTGCCGGATACCTTTATCAGGCCAGAGGCGTCCATTGCAAAAAAGAACAGATTGTAGTCGGTGCCGGAAACGATTATCTGCTCATGCTGATCAGCAACCTGGTCGGCAGGGACAGCATTATCGGGATCGAAAATCCTACTTATAAAAGTGCCTATGATACTTTTCTAAATCTGGGTCACAAAATGGTAGATATTGATATGAACCGGGATGGTATGAGTGTAGAGTCACTGGAAGCTTCCGGAGCTCAGATTGCCTACGTGATGCCCTCCCATCAGTTTCCTACGGGGATCGTTATGCCCATTCGGCG
>JBGVDD010000090.1:0-7809 GCA_045119215.1 Lachnospiraceae bacterium
TAAGTCATTTGCTGACTCTTTGGGCATTTCTGGCAAAGTGGTATGGCATGGTAATCAATCGAATGATGTCGTGATGAATGCGATGCGAAAGGCTCAGCTTTTCTTCTTCACCAGTGTGAGTGAGGATACTTCTACTGTTGTACTGGAGGCAGTTAGCAATCGTTTACCTGTCCTTTGCTTTGATGCCTGCGGCATGTCTGCCGTCATTGATGACAAGGTAGGAAGAAAGGTTCCTCTTTCTTCTCCTTCTCAGTCGGCTCATGATTTCGCCAAATTGCTCAATGAACTGGAAAAGGATAGGTCTTTGCTGAGGCTCCTTTCGGAGAATTGTCAGGAAAGACAAATGGAGCTTTCCTGGGAGGAAAAGGCTAAGGTCATGGTAGAGTGGTATAAGAAGGTTTTCGAAAACCCACCAGTCCTCCCTTACCCTTAAGGGAGGGTCCACCTCTCATCTCGGTCTTCTCCCCTCAGGGGAAAAGAGGAAACCGCCCTACTCGGTGCTCAAACCGCTTCGCTATAAGGTTGGCGGACCATCAGAGGTCTACGTCAGGTGATTGTGCGGGATAGGACCGCTTGGGGATAAGAGACATTAGTAATGGAGATATAAAAAATAAATATAGTTATGGATCAATTTAAACAATGTTTGTTAACTTTATTGAATAGGATTACTCATTTTATTCATAAGGTATGGTATGCCAAATGGCTGGTTTTAGGATGCATATTGCTTTTTATTCCTCTAAGTTTTTATATTTATACTTTTGGTTCAAATGGAATTAGTGGTGATACTGAAAAATGGGCTCAGTTTGGTGACTATATAGGTGGTACGTATTCTGTGCTTCTTTCTGTTTTGGTTATATATATTGCCAGAAAATTAACGAAAAAAGATGAAAAAGTAAATAAGGAGAAAAATGCTGTTGACTTAATCTTTCAGCAAATATTAAAAATAGAAAGATGTGTGGATTTCCATCAAAAAACACAAGCTGTTAATAAACTGATGAGCATGATAGATACTCATCAGTTGCATATCTCTGATGAAATCAGAACTTGTATAGAAAATTTGGGTGATTACTATTTGGCAAGGATTAATGGCAGCATTGATGAAGATTTAGTTTATGAAAATTCTGTAAAAAATAAGTTAAAGAAGGCATATTATGGATCGTGAACTGAATTATATATTACCGCCAATTTGTACAATTCAGAGGATTAAGCAATATCTTGATTTTGCATCACCTATTTTTGGCATGGAACATAAGAAAATTGAACATGTTACGGTAGATACGCATTTAGTTGAAAGGATGGATATTGTAGGGGTCTTACTAATCTATAAATTTGTGGAATATACTTCAAAGAAAGCTTGTTTTAAATCTCCGGAAATGATAGGGAATAAGAATTTCCTCTATGAAATGCAAAGATTAGGATTTTGGGAACTTTTAAATTCTTTTTTCCTTAACCTTCCAGGTAACTACGCTTCTTTAAAATATCAGCTTTTTGAAAATGTGTTCATTGCTCCCATAAGGTTGAATGAAATGTCTTTAGATGAAGTTCCAAACAACTATATTCCAGATATTCAAGATTATTATCATGATACAGAAACATGTTCTGTTGTGTTTAGCGTTTTAGCCGAAATTGTTTCCAATTTTAAGGAACACTCAAATGATGAGACAGATACAGTTTTAGTAGCAACAGGAGATACAAATAAGTTTGAGATTGTATGTGCAGATACTGGAATAGGTATGGTAAGTTCTTTAGCTCCTGTTCTTAATAATAATCCGAGTCTCAGAATTCGAAATTATGATGTGTTGGAAATGGCAACTATGCAAGGAATTACATCTAAAAAAGGAACTGATCACATGGGGTTTGGGCTTTGGCTAATAAGTGAATTCGTTAAAATCGCAAAAGGGGAGATTCATATCTACTCAGAAGGAGCTTATTATGTTAATCAATGTGGAAAAATTAAAAAAGGTACATGTGGCTTTTGGCAGGGAACGATAATTTATGTATCTTTGCCACTGAATAAGGCAAATGAAATAAGAAATTGGCAAAATAGTCTTGCCGAACTGTACCAAGACATTAAAATAAATTGCGTATGAAAAGTTTAAGTTTACAACCTTATAGTCCTATCATAAGTGATAAGACAATAGGGAAACGTATATATAATGAAATCTTAGAATTAGACCCAAAAGAAAATATGGTGGAAATTGATATGGCAGGTATCATATCAATGACTACTTACTGTGCAAAGCAAATTTTTGGTAAGTTGTATAAAGAACTAGGCCCAAATTTGTTTGAAAAAAACATAATTTTAAAAAAGGTTTCTACAGATGTCCTTTTAATCATTAAAATGGGTATTAAAAATGCTGTATTACAGCAAGTCTGATTAGGTCAAATCCTGCTACGATAGCGCTGGAATCGGCACCATCGTAGCATTGCAATCGGTACCGTTCAAATGATACGTAAGTGTGGGGAAAGCCGTATTGTGCGCATAGATAAAGTTTTGTACCTTATTGAATTATTCAAATTATGGTTCAAGGCAAGAAACAATTAAACAGCAAGCCAAAGTTCGCTGAGGTCGTAATCGGCGACAATGGTGCGAAGGATATGCACAAGTCTTGATTCTATGATTACAGTTTAATTATTATGGATATTTCGGATTTTTCATATAAGGACTTTGCTTCAACGTTGAGCAAGGCTCGTATTGTTTCACAAAAGTACAAGTATGCATGTTGTATTCCTGGTTGCAATGAGATAACTTTGAAACATTCTCATATTGTGCCACAATGTGTATTGAAAAAGTACATTTGTAATGATAAGCATGAACTAATTCAATGTCAGATAGATGAGGTGCATCCTATGAGTTTTATAGATACAGGTGAACTTCCATTTGAAAAATTTCAAAAGATTGGTATAGAGAAAGCTATGTCTATGCCAATCTTTTGCAAGAAGCACGATAATGGGTTATTTGATGAGTATGAGAAAAATGCAGATGGGATAATACCAACAGATATTAGATTTCAAGTACTTCAATCTCTACGCGCTGTAGGTGCTTTACGATATCATAATTTGAAGTTATTGGTAGAAAATAAAGCTAAGAGGGAGATAAATCCCTTTTATCAGGGTGGAATATATGATGAAGAAAAGAAAGCGTGGGAGTTCCTGCAAAGACGATATGATTCAAGCATAGCCTTGCTTTATAATGCAATTGAAAATAATGATTTTGCCTCCTATGTATTTTGCTGTATAGAACTGGCTCCGTTAAAACTAGCAATTTGTGATGCAATAGTTGATGATAGTGACTTTGAAGAGTTATGTTTTGATGAAAATTGCTCTGCTCCCCTAAATATGTTGTTTGTTCACTTACTACCGAAAGGAAAGTATTCGTACTTAATGCTAGGATACGATAAACGGCATGTTTCTCGTAGGCTAATGATGTTGCTTAAAAATTGGAAGAAAGTTTTAGCACACGAGACTGATTTGAGAACACTATATGACATCTTATGTTATTGTAGTAACAATTGGTGTATCTCTCCAGATTGCGATGAGAGACTTTTATCTGCCCTCAAAAATAGATATAGTGAGGATAGTATGACCGTTATATTAAACGACAATTGACCTAAAGAAAGATTATATGAAGAAACCATTTAAAATGACAGCTAGGGTCTTGGCGCATTTAGGGGAAGATCTTATAAAAGATGAGAGCATTGCATTGTTGGAGTTAGTAAAAAACTCTTATGATGCAGGGGCGACAAAATGCGTTGTAGATTTCAATTTCGATATTTTTGGCTCATTAATAGAAATATCAATTTCAGATAATGGGTCTGGTATGAGTTTAGATACGATTGAGAATATTTGGCTTGTTATTGGTACAGATAACAAGAAAAACAAATTGATAAGTCATCGTCAGGGACGCTTACCTCTAGGTGAAAAAGGCATTGGACGCTTGGGTGTTCATAAGTTAGGAAATGATATTAAGTTGTATTCTAAGCATTCGGATGAGAATGAAGTTTATGTAAGTATCGATTGGTCCAAATTAGCAGAATCTAAAGATATTGATGACTTTAAGATAGATTATGGATATTCTTCTGATTCGCATTTCTTTGACAAACAAACAGGTACGAAAATTATTGTCCGTAATCTGAAAGGTGAATGGAATAGAAGAAAACTTCGTTCTGTATTTCGGGATTTGACGACGTTGAATAGTCCATTTTCAGAAAAAAGTGACTCTTTTGAGGTCTTAGTTTCATCTAATAATAATGTATTCTCTGGTTTGCCAAATCTTGAAGCTATCAAAAATGCAGGTTTATATTATGGACATTGTACTTTGGAAGGAAGTATAATTACTGAGTTTTCTTATGAATTCAAGCCATGGAATGTTTTGGATAAGATAAAGTCAAGGTCACTAACGGCTTTAGATGAATATGAAAAGGTCTTAATACATAATGTTGAAGTTGAGACTGAAACTGGCAAAGTGGTAAAACGGGAAAAGCGTTTAGATCTTAATGAATATAATATAGGTAGGGTGCAATTTGATGTCATCATGTACGAGAAGGACTCTTCTGTATTTAGTTTGTTAAATGTTGAGAAAAAAGGTCTAAATGATTATTTAAAGGAAAATTCTGGTATTCGAGTTTACCGTGATAATATGAGAGTGTTTGATTATGGTGAACCTGGCAATGATTGGCTTTCTATAGATAAAAGAAGGCTTAGTCGTAGTGGAGGATCTATAAGTAACAGCCTACTTCTTGGTTCTGTAATGTTAGACCGTATTTCCAGTTATGGTTTAAGAGAAAAAACAAATCGAGAAGGATTCATCGAAGATGAAGCTTATTTTGCTTTCGTGGATGCTATATCTTACGTGATGGATCTTTTCATTCAGCAGAGAAATCAAGACAGAATGAATCTGATGTCTATTTACAAAACTGGTAAAAATGTGACAGAACCGGTAATTGGTGACTTGTCTGAAGTTATTTCTATCGTTAAAGAAAAAGTTCCAGATGAGAAAGATCAACATCAGATTCTTACTTATTTGTATCGGATTGAATCACAATATAATGAGGTAAGGGACACATTAATTCATAGTGCAAGTATTGGTATCAATTTAGGAGGAGCAATCCATGAACTGGAGAAGCAAATGGCAGCACTTAAAAGTTGTGCAGAAGCAGGAAATATATTTAAGGTAAAAGAAATCATTCCAGTCTTGGAAACGATCATTGCGAATTATTCCTCAATGATGTTAAAGTCTGAAATTCAAAAATTCAATGTTTCCCAAATAGTTGGTAAAGTTATTGAGTACAATAGATTTAGATTTCAAGATCATGCTATCAGATTGTTCTCAAATTATAAGAAGGTCGATTTTATGGCAAAACTTAGTAAGACAGAAACAATTTCTGCATTAACTAATTTGGTGGATAATTCCATATATTGGGTTTGTAGATCAAGAATAGAGGATAGAATGATATATTTGTATGTTACAGAATCTTTTCGAGAAGGTTTTGTCACAGTAGTCGTGTGCGACAATGGACCAGGGTTTAAAATCGCACCTGAATTAGCGGTTAGAGCTTTTGTGTCAGGAAAGCCTCTTAATGCAGGTATGGGATTTGGACTTTATATTACTCACGAAACGATGAAACAGTTGAATGGTCATATGGACATTCTGTCCAATTGTGATATAGAACTGCCGTCGAAAATTGTTGATAAAGGGATTGATAAGGCTATTGTTGCTTTGTCATTTCCTAAAGCATAATGTGTATTTTATGTAATGTAGCTATGAAAATTGAAGAAGTTGTAAATCGGGCGGTTGTTATTGACAACATCGAAGAAGAAGGTGAAGCTATTGTGGATGCTTTACAGAAAGTTGATGTTCCTGTAGATTTTATTCGCATTGGTAGTTCCGAAGGAGAAATATCTGCATTTAAGCATCCTCGTGAATTGATTTTTGCAGACTTGATGCTGGACGATAATATTTCAAATTTAGTTCCAAATATTTCTCGACTTATTGGTATAATCCAAAGAATTCAACCAGAAAGAACTAAGTATTATGGTATCGTGTTATGGACAAAGCATAAAGAGTATTCTAACGAATTTCTCAAACGAATCGGAAATGCGACAGTTAGGAATGCTATTGCAGATCAAGAATCTACTGATGAGGAAGAAGAAATAGATACTTCTGTGATATTAAATGCTCCTCCTTTGTTTATTTTGTGTATGGATAAAATGAACTATCAAGTAGAAGGTTCTTGGAATTTTGACAGATTGTTGGATGACATAAATACAGAACTTCAGAAGAGTAGAATAGCTTATTTTTCATTGGCTTGGAGAAGATTAGTAAATGATTCTATAGAGAATGTTTTAAGTGACATATATGGATTATCTTCCAATTTTGAGAATCACGAAGAGTGTTTATCATATATCCTTAGAGAGTTATCTAGAAATGAAACGGGTGAAAAGGAAGATATAAATTTGACTTCAGGGGCTTACCAGGTATTTGATTCATTGTTAAATTCAGAATTACTTTCGATTGTTAAGAATGAGTCACTTCCTGATTTATCTGGAATTACTGAAAATCCATTTGGTGGTGATATAAATACTTTGCATCTGCTGTCTGCCAAGCTGAATTCTTGTTTCTTTATTGAAAGTAACAACTTGAATACACAAGAAATTCTACCTGGTAATATTTATCGAATTCTTGATTCGAAAAGTCCGCTTGTTTTGCCTAAAGAACAGGTTGAAGATGTTCCTGTTGATGTGGGAGATGGAATATTTGAGTTTGAAAATACTTATCCAAGAGTAAATATAGCAATAGAATTAACACCCCCTTGTGACCATGCTAATAAGAAAATCTATTCAAGATTTGTTGGTGGGTATGTATTTGATATTCCAATAGGCGGGTTTAAAACTAGTAGCAAAGCTAAAGTTAAGATATATCAATGTAAAAAATCAGATAAATGTTACCCAATATATCCTATTTTTGTACCTGATGATAAAAATGTAAAATGCATCGTCTTCGACTTCCGATGTCTTTGGACTCTAACTGATACGGAGATTAAAAATGAGGATAAGTACAAGTTGTGGTTTAAGGCTAAACCTGGTCTTTTTGCAGATGTTCTTCAAAAATTCTCTTCACACGCATCAAGGCTTGGATTGAATGACATTCATTTAGAGCGCATTAAATAGGAAAATGACATTTAGAACATAAATGTTTTTTCTGGTGGATTTCTAATATAAAAAGTGATATGACGAAAGATGAACTCTATTCTAAGATAGCTGAAATGCTCCCTGTAGAGAATACGGATAGTAAGCCATTTCGTATACTTTTATCTGATAGTCTGAAGACTTATCTATCTTATATAAACAAGACGGAAGGCATCGGAGATGAGGACAAAAAGGAAGTTGCTTATATCTGTGAGGCGATAAAAGCTATCGTTAAAGCGCAATATAAAGGTTTGCATGCACAAGCTTTTAGAAAACTGTCTAATTTGTTTTCTGGTAAAACTGGACATAAAGGTTTTGGTAATATCTTACCCCAGTTCGGGATAAGAAATTGTTCATAAAAAAGTTGGTAGTCTCATAAAAATTTTGTACCTTTATAGGTGAAAATCAATTAGTTACAAAAATATTTAATATGACTACCGATTACTAAGATACTGTTTTAATCTCAAAGAAAAAAGAGTTAAGAAAAATTAATTGCCGTCATTTTGTTTTTTTATATGTTTTTAGCCTGATGGGGGCTTCTCGCCCCCTGGCCCCTCGGTGTTTTCAGGTATAGATTATTAAGGTTTTAATATTTTTGGGTAAAACAGTCGCATATTTCAA
>JBGVDD010000091.1:0-42202 GCA_045119215.1 Lachnospiraceae bacterium
TGCAATGCTACATTTACCGGACTTCCAGGCGGTACTTATGTGGATGCATGTACAGGAGACAGCGTCAGCATACCAGAAGGTGGAACCTTAAATGTTTCATGTTCCGGAAAGGGTAATTTAAGAGTATACGTGCTTAGCACAGATAAGACTCCGGCTCCAGGAGTGGTAGGTGCGGATATTGATGATACCTTTATAAAATAAAATACTGATTGTTATATTTAAAGAAAGTCCAGACCCTTGCGGTTTGGACTTTTCTTATGGGAAAAAGTAGTGTATAATGACAGATTAGAGTAAGGAAGAAAACAGTGTGTGCAGAAAAGGAGTGGTGGCAGTATGAGATTATCACAGTTAATAGAGAAGTTAGAAGAAGAGAAAGAGATAGAATATATCAAGGGAAGTAAAGACATAGAGGTGACAGAGGTTGTAAATGATTCCAGAAAGGTGACAAAAGGTTCCCTGTTCCTCTGTATCAGCGGTGCCGTGTCAGACGGTCATTCCTATGCAAAGGATGTGGTGTCTAAAGGGGCGAAGGTCTTAGTCGTAGAAAAGGAAGTGGAGGAATTTGAAGGTGTTACCATAGTCAAAGTAAAAAATTCCAGATATGCCATGGCTTTGATTGCAGCAGCGTATTACAATCATCCGGCAGAAGAATTAAAGGTGATTGGTATCACGGGAACCAAGGGAAAGACTACCACTACCTATATGGTAAAGTCCATTTTGGAAAACGCAGGACATAAGGTGGGACTGATTGGAACCATTGAAATTATCATCGGGGAAGAACATATTCCTGCCAAGAATACCACTCCGGAATCTATGGATATTCAAAAATATTTTCGCAAGATGGTAGAAGCAGGGTGTGATATTGTAGTGATGGAAGTATCCTCTCAAGGATTAATGCTACATCGTACCGCAGGCTTTGTATTTGAAATCGGAATTTTTACAAATCTAGAACCGGACCACATTGGACCAAATGAACATGCAAGTTTTGAAGAGTATATGGAATGTAAGGGAATGTTGTTTTCACAGTGTAAGGTGGGGATTGCCAATGTAGACAGTGAACATTTTGAGGGAGTGATGAAACAAGCTACCTGTAAGTTAGAAACCTTTGGATTTTCCAAACAAGCCAATCTTCGTGCAGAAAATGTAGAGTTATTAAAAACACCAGGATATTTAGGGGTGAAATATCATACCAGTGGAATGGTGGAAATGGATGTGGAAATCGACATTCCGGGAAAATTCAGTGTGTATAACTCCCTGACCGCCATTGCAATCTGTTTGCATTTTGGTGTGTCAAAGGAGGATATTCAAAAGGCGTTAAAACAGGCAAAGGTAAAGGGAAGAATTGAAATGGTAAAGGTATCGGATAAATTTACCTTGATGATTGACTATGCCCATAATGCCATGAGCTTAGAAAGCCTGTTGAGTACATTAAAGGAATATGAGCCAAAACGTCTGGTGTGTCTGTTTGGCTGTGGAGGAAACCGCTCTAAGCTGCGCAGATATGAGATGGGTGAAATTTCAGGTAAATTGGCAGATTTGACCATTATTACTTCGGACAATCCAAGAGATGAAGAGCCACAGGCTATCATTGATGATATTAAGACAGGAATGGCAAAAACTTCTGGAAAATATGTGGAAATTATTGACAGAAAAGAAGCTATCCGCTATGCAATCCAAAACGGAGAAGAGGGGGATGTGATTGTATTGGCAGGAAAAGGACATGAAGATTATCAGGAGATCAAGGGGAAGAAGTATCCTATGGACGAGAGAGTGTTAATTCAGGAAATCTTAGAAGAAATTAGGTAGTAAATCATGCAATATGCGAATGTGATTGTGGATATCTCTCATGAAAACTTAAATAAAATTTTTCAATTTGTGATACCAAAAGAATTGGAAGAAAAGATTAAAATAGGAAGTGTAGTGGAATTCCCTTTTGGCCAGGGAAATCGAAAAACCAAAGGTTATGTAGTGGGAATTACCAGGCAGTGTAATTACGATATGACAAAAATGAAAGCCCTTTATGGACTGATGGAAGACCAGGTTAGTATCGAGGCAGAGTTTATAGAACTGGCAGAATTTATCAGCAGAAATTATGGAGCTACCATGCTGCAATCTTTAAAAACGGTAATGCCCTTAAAACATAAAGTGCAAAAGAGGGAAGAAAGTCTTTTACATTTGAGTGTAGAAATAGAAAAAGCAAAGCAATATTTGGTAAGTTTTTATACCAAGAAGTATAAAGCTAAGGCAAGACTGTTAGAGGCATTGCTGGAGGCTAAGGATAATACCCTGAAAAAAAGTACAGTGATAAAAGAAAAAATTTCAACCCTTCCGGTGATAAAAGGGTTTGAAAAGGAAGGAATTATCTGTATAGAAACCATACGTGATTACAGAGATCCTACGGTGAAATTGGAATTAGAACAGATATTATCCAATGTCACAGGAGAGCTGGAGTTGACAAAGAATCAAAAGGAGTGTGTGGAGGATATTTGGCTTCGGGCACACAGCTTTGATCCACCAAAGGCCCATTTGCTTCACGGTGTCACTGGAAGTGGAAAAACCCTTTGTTATATGGAACTTATCAGGAGAACTTTAAAAGAGGAAAAACAGGTTATTGTCCTGATACCGGAGATAGCCCTAACCTATCAGACGGTAGAAAGATTTCGCCAGATGTTTGGAGGGCAGGTGTCATTTATCCATTCTAAATTGTCCCAGGGAGAAAAATTCGACCAGTTTGAAAAAGCTTTGAATGGAGAAATTCAGATTATGGTTGGACCAAGATCTGCGCTATTTACACCCTTTCCCAGGTTAGGGCTGATTATTTTGGATGAGGAACATGAGACTTCCTATAAGAGCGACAGCACGCCAAAATATCATGCCAGGGAGGTGGCAATTGAACGCGTAAGAAAAAGTAATGGTTTTGTGGTACTAGGATCAGCCACCCCATCTATGGAAAGTTATACCAAGGCGCAATCAGGAGAGTATGGGTTGTATGAGTTGACAGAAAGATACCAAAACAGGAACCTGGCAAAAACTGAGATAGTGGATATGAGAGAGGAGCTTCTCAGGGGAAACCGATCCATGATTAGTGACAGATTAGATGAATTGATTGTAGACAGAATACAGAAAAAAGAGCAGATTATGCTGTTTTTAAATCGTCGTGGGTACGCAGGATTTCTTTCCTGTCGTTCCTGTGGGGAAGTGATTAAGTGCCCCCATTGTGATGTTTCACTGTCTCTTCACAAAAACGACAAACTTATGTGTCATTATTGTGGGTATGAAACAGTTAAGGTGAATGCCTGCCCAAAATGCAAGAGTAAATACATTGGGGCATTTAAAGCAGGGACACAGCAGGTAGAGGAAATGTTGCAAAGAAAATATCCTGCCGCAAGAATTTTGCGAATGGATGCAGATACTACCCGTAAAAAGGGTGGGCATGGGGAAATTCTAAATGCTTTCTCTAAGGGTGAGGCAGATATTTTACTGGGAACCCAGATGATAGTGAAAGGACATGATTTTAAGAATGTTACCCTGGTAGGTGCTCTGGCAGCGGATACCTCTTTGTTTGTAAATGACTATCATGCAGGAGAGAGGACGTTTCATCTGCTAACCCAGGCAGCAGGAAGAGCTGGGCGGGGAGAAAAAGAAGGAATCATGGTAATTCAGACTTACACCCCGGAGAATTATAGCATACAATATGCCGCAAGGCAGGATTACAAAAATTTTTATGAATATGAGATGACTTATCGATGTATGTCGGGATATCCTCCGGCAATACATATGCTGGCAATACTTATGGTTTCCCAAAATGAAGGAGCTGTTAGTGATTTTGCCCAGAATATTTGTAGTCATATCAAAGAAATTATGCCCGGGGATACCAGGGTGATTGGTGTGGCAGATGCTACCATAGGAAAGTTAAATGACTATTATAGAAAAGTTATTTACATAAAACAGAAAAACTATGATATACTGACAAAGATAAAAGAAAATGTTGAGATTTTTATAAATAACTTAGGACAGGATACCGGTTGTTATATACAATTTGATTTTGATCCTATGCATACGTATTAGCTTAAATCAAAATAACAGGAGGAAAGTAAAGTGGCATTAAGAACAGTTAGAGTAATAGGTGATGATGTATTAAGAAAGAATTGTCGTGAGGTAAAGGAAGTAAATGAAAGAATACTGACTTTGATTGATGATATGTTGGATACTATGTATGAGGCAAATGGTGTAGGACTTGCTGCCCCACAGGTAGGGGTGTTAAAGCGAGTGGTAGTCATTGATGTTGGAGAAGGTCCAATCGTGATGGTTAACCCGGTAATCTTAGAAACTTCAGGAGAACAGACAGGGGATGAGGGATGTTTAAGTCTTCCGGGAAAATCCGGAGTGGTCACCAGACCAGATTATGTGAAGGCAAAAGCCTTTGATGAAGAAATGCAGGAATATGAAATTGAAGGTACTGGTTTATTAGCAAGGGCTATTTGCCATGAATGTGACCATCTGAATGGTGTATTGTATGTAGATAAGGTAGAAGGCGAGCTACATACTGTAGATTATAGTGATGTTGAGGAATAATCCTAGTAGCTAGTAGGAGGAAGAATATGCGAGTTATATTTATGGGAACCCCGGATTTTGCCGTGGGAACCTTACAGGCAATTTATGAAGCAGGTCATGAAGTATGTCTTGTGGTGACACAGCCCGATAAGCCAAAGGGCAGAGGTCATGCCATGCAGTTTACACCGGTAAAGGAATATGCGGTAGAAAAAGGCATAGAAGTTTTTCAACCGGTAAAAATCAAAGAAGCAGAAGCGGTAGAAAAACTGAGAAGCTGTCAGGCAGATATCATGGTGGTGGCGGCTTTTGGACAGATATTGCCAAAAGAGATTCTAAATATGTGTCCTTATGGATGTATTAATGTACATGCCTCTCTCCTTCCAAAATATCGGGGGGCGGCACCGATACAGTGGGTGATTATTGATGGAGAAAAAGAATCTGGTGTCACAATTATGCAGATGAATGAAGGGCTGGATACCGGGGATATGATTTCAAAAGTTATAGTACCTATAGATGAAAAGGAAACCGGTGGTACCTACCATGACAAGTTAGCCAAGGCAGGTGCTAAGCTTTGCATTGCAACAATGGAAGATATTGCATCAGGTAACATCACCAAAACTCCACAGAAAGATGAGGATTCCTGCTATGCCAAAATGTTAAAAAAAGAATTGGGAAATATAGATTTTACGAAAGGTGCAGTAGAAATAGAACGTCTGATTCGTGGGTTAAACCCATGGCCTTCTGCATATACTGCCCTTCATGGGAAAACTTTAAAGGTGTGGGCAGCGGATGTGGAGGAGAAAGAATACGAAGGTGAAATAGGAGCCATTGTTGCAAAGACCAAGAAGAGCCTGGTGGTAAAAACCGGGAAAGGTGCCTTAGCCATTACAGAACTACAGTTGGCAGGAAAGAAACGAATGACCACAGAAAGCTTTCTTCTTGGATATGAGGTGAATGAGGGCGAAAAACTAGGAATCTAAAATTATTGGTATCTGTTCAGAATAATTGAACAGATACGTTAAATCGGGCAATGCTTACGCATGCAAAATTGCCCGATTTTTGTCAAATGCACATTTTCTTACGGTCTCAGCAGTAAATGCTGAGACCTGTACTGAACAGTTACAATTATTGCTATTATTTGGAGGAAGAAGAAACGATGACTAAATCAGTGAACCCAAGAGAACTGATTGTGGATATGTTAATAGAAATTACAAAAAATGGGGAATACAGCCATGTGGTAATTGGGCGGACGCTGGAAAAATATCAGTATCTGTCCAAAGCAGACAGAGCCTTTCTAAAAAAGGTAACCAATGGCATCATAGAACAAATGATATACATTGATTATATTTTGAATCATTATTCTAAAGTGAAGGTGAATAAAATGAAGCCGATGATACGGGCGATTTTGAGAAGCTCGGTTTATCAGCTTTATTTTATGGATAGAATCCCTTCTTCGGCGGTCTGCAATGAGGCGGTAAAACTTACTGCAAAAAGAGGATTCCAAAACTTAAAAGGATTTGTAAATGGAGTTTTGCGTGCGATTGCCCGAGAAGGTTGCAAAGAAATACTTCCATTGAAGGATGATAGTGTAAAGTATCTGTCAGTGAAATATTCTATGCCGGAGTGGATTGTAAGCCAGTGGTTAAAAGACTATGGAACGGAACAGACAGAACAAATGCTTGTATTTTTTCTAAAAGAAAAAAATACTACCATACGCTGTAATAATTCAAAGATTTCCAGTATAGAATTAAAAGAGAAGCTTATGGGGGACGGAGTAAAGAATATAATAGACACACCTCTTTCTTATGCATTTGAGATTTCAGGGTATGATCATCTGGCAGGTCTTTCTTCATTTAGAGAAGGTCTTTTTGCTATCCAGGATTTAAGTTCTATGTTAGTTGCAGAGGCAGCGGGAGTAAAAGAACAGGATATCTGTATTGATGTATGTGCGGCACCAGGGGGAAAAACCTTGCACGTAGCTGATAAATTAAAGGGTACAGGAAAAGTTTTGTGTGGTGATATCAGTGAAAGAAAAGCTGAAAAAATTATGGAAAACGCAGAACGGATGGGAATTACAAATGTTGCAGTTCATGTGTGGGATGCCACTGAGTTTGAAGAAGAATTAAAGGAAATGGGAGATATTGTGTTAGCGGATGTTCCATGTTCAGGATTGGGAGTCATTGGAAGAAAGCCAGATATTAAATTCAAGATGACTTTAGAAGGGATGGAAGCTTTGGTGCCTTTACAAAGAAAAATTCTATCCAATGTAAAAAATTATGTCAAACCTGGTGGTGTGTTTATGTTTAGCACCTGTACGGTAAATAAAAAGGAGAATAAAGAAAACGTAGAATGGTTTTTGAAGGAATATCCGGAATTTCAATTGGAGGATTTTTCCCATCAGATGCCAGAAACCATAAAACCACTGGTACAAAATGGGCAGTTACAGCTGTTGCCTGGTGAATGTAATGCCGATGGCTTTTTTATAGCAAAGCTTAGGAGAAAAGGATAATAAGATGGACAAGAAAGATATAAAATCAATGAATCTGGATGAGCTAAAAAATGATATGGAAGAGCTGGGGGAAAAATCATTTCGTGCTACCCAGATTTATGAATGGATGCATGTGAAACTGGTATCTGGATTTGATGAAATGACCAATATTTCAGGAAAGTTACGTGGAAAATTAGGCGAAAAATATGATTTTACCACATTAGAAATTGCGGATAAACAGGTATCAGCTATGGATGGTACGGCAAAATATTTGTTTCGTCTTCAGGATGGAAATTTAATTGAAAGTGTTTTGATGAAATATAAACATGGAAATTCTGTATGTATTTCCTCCCAAGTTGGATGTCGTATGGGATGTAAATTTTGTGCATCCACCATTGCAGGTTTAAAAAGAAATCTTCTTCCCTCGGAAATGTTAGAACAGATTTACAGGATTCAAAGGGAAACCGGAGAGAGAGTTTCCAATATTGTTGTCATGGGAACCGGAGAGCCTTTTGATAACTTTGATAATCTTATAAAATTTTTGGAACTGATTACCAATGAGTCAGGATTAAATATCAGTGCCAGAAATATCACAGTTTCCACTTGTGGTATTGTGCCAAAAATCATAGAGTTTGCGGATAAAAATTTACAAGTTACCCTGGCAATTTCTTTGCACGCACCGAATAATGAAAAGAGAAGGGCAATGATGCCCATTGCAAACAGGTATTCCATTGAAGAATTATTAAAAGCCTGCGATTATTTTTATCAAAAGACCAAAAGGAGAGTTACTTTTGAATATTCTCTGGCAAAAGGCGTGAATGATTCAGACCAGGATGCTAAGGAACTGATTCAGCTGGTGAAATCCAGAAATTGTCACGTAAATTTAATTCCCATTAATCCAGTGGAAGAATTGAAGTTTCAAGGGTCTGCAAAAAAAGTTGCCTTAGAATTTAAAAATAAACTTGAAAAAAACAAAATAAATGTTACTATAAGAAGGGAAATGGGCAGAGATATTGATGGTGCCTGTGGACAATTAAGACGTAGACATGAGGAAAATGTCAGAGAGGACGGTACAAAAGAGTGTTGAAAACATTTTCCATAACAGATATAGGCATGCGGCGAAGTATCAATCAGGATTTTTTGTTTTCGTCAGAGAAGCCGGTTGGAAAATTACCCAATTTATTTATTGTGGCAGATGGAATGGGTGGTCACAAGGCTGGTGATTTTGCTTCCCGCCAGGCAACACAGACAATTGTAGATTTTTTGCAGACTTCCACGGAAGAAAATATGGTTGTGGGCATCCGAAATGCAGTAGAAGAGGCTAATCGGGTGGTGATTGCCAAGGCAGCAGAATCTGAGGATTTTGAGGGGATGGGAACAACAGTAGTGTTGGCAACCATCTTTGAAAATACCATGTATGTGGCAAATGTAGGTGACAGCCGTTTGTATTTGGAGAGGGATGAACTAAAGCAGATTACCAAAGATCATTCTTTAGTGGAAGAAATGGTGCGAATGGGTGGAATTGATGAGGAGGCAGCAAGATATCATCCGAAAAAAAATGTGATTACAAGAGCCGTTGGCGGGAGCGATGAAATTCAAATTGACTTTTTTGAAATTCAGTTAGCACCTGGTGACGTTATTCTTATGTGTTCCGATGGCTTAACAAATATGGTTGAAGATAGTGAAATATCCCTTATTATAAAAAAGCAAAGGGATGTTGTTGAAATGGCAGAGACCTTAGTGAATACCGCCAACCAAAATGGTGGTACAGATAATGTTTCGGTAATCGTTATAAAGAATGAAAGAGAATAGAACGGCGATGTCGTTGAGGAGGATCATTATGTTAAAACCAGGAGTGGTTATTTTAGATCGATATGAAATTATCGAACAAATTGGCAGCGGTGGTATGTCTTTTGTTTATAAGGCAAAAGATCATAAATTAAACCGTTATGTGGCTGTTAAAGTACTAAAATCAGAATTTAGTGAAAATAAGGGATTTGTATCTAAGTTTCGTGTGGAGGCACAGGCAGCTGCAGGACTTGCACATCCAAATATTGTAAATGTATATGATGTTGGTGAAGATAAAGGATTACATTTCATTGTTATGGAGTTGGTGGAAGGCATTACCCTGAAAGAGTATATTGAGAAAAAGGCAAGACTTTCCGTAAAGGAAGCGGTAAGTATTGCTATTCAGGTTTCCATGGGAATCGAAGCTGCCCACAAAAATAATATTGTCCACAGAGATATTAAACCACAGAATATAATTATTTCCAGGGAAGGAAAAGTAAAGGTAACAGATTTTGGAATTGCAAGGGCAGCAAGTTCAAATACCATTACCTCTAATGTAATGGGGTCTGTTCATTATACTTCACCGGAACAGGCAAGAGGTGGCTATTCAGATGCCAAGAGTGATATTTATTCTTTAGGTATTACTATGTTTGAAATGCTTACAGGAAGGGTGCCTTTTAATGGTGAGACCACAGTTTCTGTTGCTATTAAACATATTCAGGATGAGATGCCATCCCCAAGGGATTTTGTACCTGAAATTCCAGTAAGCGTAGAACATATTATCTTTAAATGTACACAGAAAAGTCCAGATAGAAGATATGAAAATGTGGGTCAGTTAATTGCAGATTTAAAAGAATCTCTGATTAATCCGGAAGTGGATTTTGTTCAGATGAGCAATGGATTAGAAGATGCAGCTACCAAAATGATTCAAGAAGATGAAATCCGTCAGATTCGTAAAAACACCAGACCGGTTATGACAGAGGCAAAAGAAACAAGGGAGCCGAAAGAAGAATCCGGCCAGGAAGAATTTTGGGAAGAAGAGAGAAAGCCTAGAAGAAAAAGCCAAGAGGCTTTGGATGACAGAGAACAGGATAAAAATTATGCAAGAAGAAACGAACATTACATCCAGAATAACAAAAAGTCTCGTGAGGAAGAATACGAAGATGAATTGGATGATGAAGATGCAAAGATGGAT
Source organism: Lachnospiraceae bacterium (assembly GCA_045119215.1). Taxonomy (GTDB): domain Bacteria; phylum Bacillota; class Clostridia; order Lachnospirales; family Lachnospiraceae; genus RUG11237. The sequence goes on from JBGVDD010000091.1 coordinate 10,026, forward strand.
AAGATTATAGCAATTTTAGGAATTGTGGCTGCTGTAGTTCTATGTTTTGTTGTACTTTTCTTTGTAGGCAAGGCTTTTGGAGTTTTTGGTGGAAAAACCGTAGACGATGATACCAATATCTTAAATACTACGCCTGCCATTACAGAAACTGCTGAGATTACAGAAGCACCAGTGACAGAGACAGCAGAAGATGAGAATATGGTGGAGGTTCCAAGTATTATTGGAATGACAGAAAGCGAAGCCAGAGAATTGTTGAATGAGAAGGGACTTGGATATGCCCAGAATGGAACCATAGCCTCAGATACTGTAGAGGAAGGTAAAATTGCACAGCAGAGTGTGAAAGCAGGTCAGAAGGTGGAAAAGAATACCAGAATCCTTGGTGTGTTAAGCAGTGGTTCTTCTTCTTTCGAGGTAAATAATGTGGTTGGAAAAACTTTGGAAGAAGCAAAGAAAATCTTAGAAGATGCAGGTTTGGTTGTAAAAACAACAGAAGAATTTAATTCAGAAGTTGAAAAGGGAAAAGTTATTTCTATGTCACCAAGAGAATCTACCCCTGTTACAAAGGGAGATACCATTACTCTTGTGATTAGTAAAGGCTCTGAGAATGCAAAGGTTCCAAATTTGTACAAATTAAGTGAGAGTGCTGCTAAAATTGCTTTGGAATCTGAAGGTTTGACTTTGGGGCTGGTAGAAGAAACTTATAGTAATGATGTGGGTGAGGGACTTGTAATCAGCCAAAGCTATGAGGCTGGTTCTGAAATCGCCCATGGAAAAACAGTGAATATTGTGGTAAGTAAAGGCTCAGAGCCTGAGGCAATTAAGACCTATGAAGGAAGTGTGAAGATTCAAAAACCGGATGGATTCACCACAGGAGAGGTGAAATTCGTGCTATCCCAGCAGGTGGGAGACCAGGTGATTTCCAAGACTTATGATGCAGGTCTTCTGGATGAAACAAGTTTTCCATATAAATTAGACGTTACAGGAGAAAGCGGAGTTACCACAGGAACCATTACCGTTTATGTAGATGAAACAGCCTTGAGTGAAAAGTATACGGTTACTCTCAGTGCGGTGAATAATTAATGCAGGGAAGAGTAATACGGGGAATCGCAGGATTTTACTACGTTTCCACAGAAAAAGGAACTTATGAATGCAAAGCAAAGGGAGTCTTTCGGAAGCAAAAGATAAAGATTATTCCAGGAGATTATGTGGAGATTGAAGTTTTATCGGATGAAGATATGACGGGGAATATCCAGTCCCTACAGGAGAGAAAAAATGAATTGATTCGTCCGGTAGTCTCCAATGTAGACCAGGCGCTGGTGATTTTTGCAGCCAGCGACCCAAAGCCCAATTTTAATTTACTAGACCGTCTGCTTCTTCTTATGAGGGAGCAGCAGGTCAGTGTGATGTTATGCTTTAACAAATGTGATTTGATTGATGAAGAAGAGAAAGACAGATTATATGATATTTATAAAGATAGTGGATGTGAAGTTTTCTTTATCAGCAGTAAAGAAAAAATTGGATTAGAGATGCTGAAGGAGAGACTTGCTGGAAAGACTACTGTGTTAGCAGGACCTTCCGGGGTAGGAAAATCTACCACCACCAATTTGCTTCAGAATCAGATACTGATGGCCACAGGAGAAATCAGTCAAAAGATTGCCAGGGGAAAACATACCACAAGACATGCTGAATTGATTATGATGGGACCAGATACTTATCTGGTGGACACTCCAGGATTTAGTTCTTTGTGGAGTCTGGATGTAAAACGAGAGGAATTAAAGGGTTATTATCCGGAATTTATGGAGTATAATCAAAGTTGTCGTTTTTTAGGATGTGTTCATTATAAAGAACCAAATTGCGCGATTAAAGATATGGTGGCATCTGGAAAAATTAGTCAGAGCCGCTACGATAATTATATTCAAATATTAGAAGAAATCAGCGAAAAAGAAAAAAACAAAAAGAGATATTAGGAGGAAGTTATGCTTGAAATTGCACCGTCTATACTTGCGGCAGATTTTGCGAATTTAGGAAAAAATATTGAGGTAGTAGAAAAGGCTGGAATTAAATATTTACATATTGATGTAATGGACGGAAAATTTGTTCCCAGTATTTCCTTTGGAATGCCGTTAATTACATCCATTCGAAAGAATTCCAAGATGATTTTTGATGTGCATTTAATGATTGAGGAACCGGAAAGATATATTGGAGAATTTGCCAAATGTGGAGCGGATATCATTACCGTTCATGCAGAGAGCTGTAAGCATTTAGACAGAGTGATTGCACAGATACATGAGGCAGGATGTAAGGCAGCGGTTGCCTTGAATCCGGCTACCAACTTATCAGTACTGGATTATGTGTTAGACCAGCTGGATATGGTGCTGATTATGAGCGTGAATCCTGGCTTTGGGGGCCAGAAATATATCCCCTATTCTACGGAAAAAATCAAAGCTTTGAAATCCATGATTACAAAGAAAGGCCTGTCAACACTCATTGAAGTGGATGGTGGTGTGAATGCTGTCAATGTAAAGGAAGTCATGGAGGCGGGATGTGACATTGCTGTGATGGGCTCTGCAATTTTTGGCGGAGATATTCTTGGAAATTATGAGAAGGTTCAGAAGGCATTACAATCTTAATAATGAAAAAAATATAAACATTCTTAAATTTGTTGAGGATATGTTGAAAAAATAATTAGAACCTGTATAATACACATATACAGGTTCTTTCTTCCTTTTGGTGAGGAGGAACATATATGAACAGAAAAGGAATCAAATATATCATATCGATATTATTGCTTACAGCAGTTATTTTCGTGTCACCAGTTATGGCTATAGAGAGTCATGCTGCATCTGACAGTTATCCCTGGGTATTTTTATCAACCTATTATGAAGAACTTTCCATTGGTGATGAATTTTATTTAATAGCAGTCACATCTATGGGAAAGAAAGCAACATTTAAAAGTTCGGATTCGTCCATTGCATCAGTAAATACCTATGGACTGGTCACGGCAAAGAAGGCAGGAAGCTGTAAAATCACAGCAAAAATCAAGGATGCAGAAGCTTCTTGTCAGGTTGTGGTGAAGAAGACCCAGGTAAGACTGGAATATAACGAACTATCCATGGAAAATGGAAAGACGAAAAAGATACGGGTTTGGTCCTCCACAGGACATAATGTAAAGTGGAAATCATCCAAAAACAGTGTGGCCAGGGTTTCAGAAAATGGGGTAATAACTTCAAAGAAACCTGGAAACTGTGAAATTACGGCAACTGTAGATGGCACTTCTGCCATATGTAAGCTTACAGTAAAATTCCCAACCGTAAAATTAAATAAAGCCAACGTAAGCTTGTATCGAAAGCAGACAGTTCAGTTACAGGCAACAGTATCTTCAGGCAGAGAGGTCACCTGGAAAACCAACAAAAAAAGTGTGGCTGTAGTAGATGAAAAGGGTGTAGTAACAGCCATAAAGCATGGGGAGGCTGTGATTTCAGCCACTGTGGATGGAGTAACAAAACAGTGTAAAATCACAGTAAAGCAACCTACCATTAAACTTTCAGAGACAGAACTCTCCATGAAAGAAGGAGACAGACATTTCTTAAAGGCAACGGTATCTTCTGGCAATGAGGTACAGTGGAGTAGCAGTAATCCGGAAATTGTCACAGTGAACGCCCAGGGTGTGGTAAGTGCCAAAAAAAAGGGAAAGGCATATGTTTATGCCAAGGAAGATGGTGTGAAAGCAAGGTGCACTGTGAAAGTGACAAAGTAGAGTAAACTAAGGACTGATTTAAGGGAGGAGGAACCTGTATATTTTGTTGACGTACGCCAATGCGTACGCTATAATATAATAAAAAAGGAGGGATTTTATGACAGCCATAACAGCTACAAAAGCCAGAGAAAACATATACCAGTTGATACAGGATGTAAATGCAAATTGCACACCAGTCACCATAACCAACCAAAAAGGTAAAAACGCAGTACTGATAGGTGAGGAAGATTGGCGAGCAATAGAAGAGACCTTGCATTTGATTGCAATTCCTGGTATGACAGAATCCATTATTGAGGGGGGGAAAACTGCAATAGAGGATTGTTTAGAGGAAAATGAGGTGGATTGGTAGTGTACAGGATACTTTATACCAAGCAGGCCGCCAAAGATATAAAGAATCTAAAGTCCTGCGGACTTGATAAAAAAGCAAAGGAATTGATTGAGTTTATGAAGATAAATCCTTTTCAAAATCCTCCGGCCTATGAAAAACTGGTAGGCAATTTACAGGGATTTTGTTCTCGTCGGCTCAATATACAGCATAGAATTGTGTATCAAGTCATTGAGGAAAAACATGTCCATGATGATATTGAGTATCAAGGATATGTAAAAATTCTTAGAATGTGGACACATTATGAATAGAGAGAATAGGTAACAGTTCAGGCAGGTCTGCGCATTCACTGCGCTGACCGTGCAAAAATGTGCATTTAACAAAAATCGGGCAATTTTGCATGCGTAAGCATTGCCCGATTTGGTAACAGTTTAGCCTATGGCTGAACTGTTACGAGAATAGGGGAAACAGAACGAAAAATGATTGAAAAAGAGCCCGGTATGTGATACAATACTAAAATTGTACTGGGCTCTTTTTTGCTGGGCTCAAGGTTAAACAGGAAAAGAAGAAAAAAGCTTTTAAAGGAGAATAGAGAAAATGAAACTAGGAATTGTAGGTTTACCAAATGTAGGAAAAAGTACATTATTTAATTCATTGACAAAGGCAGGAGCAGAATCTGCAAATTATCCATTCTGTACCATTGACCCTAATGTGGGGATTGTTACTGTTCCAGATGAGAGATTAACCAAGCTGGGAGAGCTGTATCAGACAAAGAAAGTAACACCAGCTGTGATTGAGTTTGTGGATATTGCAGGTTTGGTAAAAGGTGCATCCAAGGGAGAAGGACTGGGAAATCAGTTCCTTGCCAACATTCGCGAATGTGATGCTATTGTTCATGTGGTTCGTTGCTTTGAAGATGCCAATGTGGTTCATGTAGATGGAAGCATTGACCCAATCAGAGATATTGAAACCATCAATTTAGAACTTTTATTCTCAGATATGGAAATATTAGAACGTAGATATGCAAAGCTTAGCAAGGCGGCAAGAATGGATAAAACCTTGCAGAAGGAAGCAGCAATGCAGGAGAGATTAAAGGCTCATATGGAGGCTGGAAATTCTGCCCGTACCTTTGAACTTCTGGATGAAGATGAAGAGGCATATTTTAAAGAATATGGATTATTAACAGCAAAACCAGTGATTTACGCAGCAAATGTGGCAGAAGATGAGCTGGCAGATGATGCTATGGATAATCCGCATGTAGCAAAGGTAAGAGAATTTGCAAAAAAAGAAAACAGTGAAGTGTTTGTTATCTGTGCACAGATTGAGCAGGAGATTGCAGAATTAGATGAGGATGAAAAGCAGGAATTTTTAGAAGATTTAGGATTATCTGAGTCAGGTTTGGAAAAACTAATCAAGGCAAGCTATTCTCTATTAGGATTAATCAGTTATCTGACAGCCGGAGAAGATGAGTGTAGAGCTTGGACCATCAAGGTGGGAACCAAGGCACCTCAGGCAGCAGGTAAGATTCATACAGACTTTGAAAGAGGATTTATCAAAGCTGAAGTAGTAAATTATCAGGATTTATTAGATTGTAAGTCCACAGCGGCAGCCAAAGAAAAAGGTCTGGTACGTGTAGAGGGTAAGGAATATGTGGTAAAGGATGGGGACGTGATTCTCTTTAGATTCAACGTTTAATAAATATGAGTGATTATAGTATTAGTTTTCCACATCTGGGAATATATTTAGATTATGTACCAAAGTCTTTTTCTGTCTTTGGTGTGACCATTGCATTCTATGGTGTGATTATTGGACTTGGAATGTTTTTAGCCTTATGTTATTGCCTGAGAGAAGCGGAGAAGACAGGACAGAAAAAGGATGATTACTGGGATTTGTTTGTGTGGCTTATCCTTTGTTCTGTGATTGGTGCAAGAATCTACTATGTGATTTTTGACTGGGAGATATATAAGGATGATTTGCTAAGTATATTTAATATCCGTGGTGGCGGATTAGCTATTTATGGTGGTGTGCTTGCGGGAGCCCTTACCTTGTTTGTATTTTCCAAAGTGAAAAAGCTGTCTTTTTTTCAAATGGCAGACACAGTAATTCCGGGACTGCTCATTGGACAGATTTTGGGAAGATATGGAAATTTTACCAACAGGGAAGCTTTTGGTGATTATACAGATGGCCTGTTTGCTATGAGATTGCCACTGTCTATGGTGAGGCAAAGAGATTTGACAGAGAATATTTTGTCCCATGTGACAGAAGGTGTGGATTATATTCAGGTACATCCTACGTTTTTATATGAATCCTTGTGGAATCTTATGGTTTTGCTTTTGATTCTTTTCTTTAAACGTAAGAAGTCTTTTGAAGGAGAACTGTTAGCATGGTACTTTATAGGCTATGGTTTGGGAAGAGTTTGGATTGAAGGTATGAGAACCGACTCTTTGATGGTGCCTGGTATGGATATCCGGGTATCTCAGATTTTGGCACTTATCCTCATAGCTGTGGGTATCTTAATGATAATTGTGGAAAACTTAAAAAAGAAAAAAGAAAAATGATAAAGTTATCAACACGAAATATAGTGGGTGGAAGGCTAGAATATACAAGATATTCTAGTCTTCCACTTCTTTTTTGTAAAAAATCAATGAAATTGACAAAAAATGCCGAAAGTTGTTGACAATAAGTACTTGAAATTTCCACCGTATTCGTATAGAATATGTGTATAAGTGGTGGATAGTGGATGAAAGTAGGTCCCGGTGGAAGAAAGTGGTGAGAAAAATGTTCATGGGGGAGTATAACCACACAATTGATGCAAAAGGAAGATTGATTGTACCGGCCAAGTTTCGTGAAGAGTTAGGTGATAGTTTTGTGATTACGAAAGGATTGGACGGTTGTTTGTGTGTTTATACCAACGATGAATGGGCCAACTTCGAAGGGAAACTGCGTGCACTTCCATTTACCAATCAAAACGCAAGAAAAATGACAAGATTTTTTATGGCAGGAGCAACTGCCTGCGAGGTAGACAAGCAGGGAAGAATACTCATACCGGGAGTTTTAAGAGAGTTTGCCGGGCTGGAAAAAGATGTTGTGCTGGTAGGCGTAGCCAGCAGGGTGGAAGTATGGAGTAAGTCCAAGTGGGAAGCAAGCTGTACCTATGATGATATGGAAGATATTGCCGAAAGTATGGCGGAGTTAGGAATTAATTTCTAAAGAAAGAAAGTATAATCTAGGTTACTGTTTAGAGATTGTAGGAGGATATATGGAGTTTTCACATAAGTCAGTATTGCTGGAAGAGACAGTTTCTTCCCTAAATATCAAGCCAGATGGAATCTATGTTGATGGCACCCTGGGCGGTGGAGGCCATTCCCTGGAAATATGCAAACAGCTGTCAAATAAGGGAAGGCTCATTGGTATCGATCAAGATGAAGCTGCTATTAAAGCAGCCGGTGAGCGTTTGAAAGAGCATAAGGAAAAGGTAACCATCATCCGCAGTAATTACTGTGATATGAAGCAGAGACTTGGTGAGATTGGGATAAAAAAGGTAGATGGTATCATTTTAGATTTGGGCGTGTCTTCCTACCAATTAGACCACGCAGACAGAGGATTTACATACAGGGTGGATGCTCCACTGGATATGAGAATGGATCAAAGACAGTCTGTGACTGCCAAGGACATTGTCAATGGATATAGTGAGATGGAGCTGTTCCGTATTATCCGTGATTATGGTGAAGACCGTTTTGCAAAGAATATTGCCAAACATATCGTCAGGGCAAGAAGTGAAAAACCAATTGAAACCACCAGTGAACTGACAGAGTTAATCAAAAATGCAATTCCGGCAAAGGTACGGGCCACTGGTGGACATCCTGCCAAAAGAACGTTTCAAGCCATACGTATAGAACTGAATAGGGAATTGGAAGTATTGGAAAATACATTGGATGACATGATAGATTTGTTGAATGAAGATGGACATTTGAGTATCATCACATTTCATTCACTAGAAGATAGAATTGTAAAAAGCAACTTTAGAAAAAATGAAAATCCTTGCATCTGCCCATCAGAATTTCCGGTGTGTGTATGTGGAAGGAAAAGCTTAGGAAAAGTAGTGACCAGGAAACCGATTTTGCCAAGTGAGGAAGAATTAAAAGAGAATTCCAGATCAAAAAGTGCAAAACTTAGGGTGTTCTTAAGAAATAGCCAGGAGAGGGGTGTAGATGATGAAACAAAGAACTAGAAACTATCGTCAGATAAACCATGATAGAAGCGGAAATGCCTATGTAGATGGAAATACGGTACGAAAATTTCAGGTGGTGCCTGGAAATGAAAATATTGATGTAGAGAAGCATAATAGCCGTGTGGCGATTCAGAAAAACCGTGAACGACAGGGTCATATGAATCCTGCATATGTGGCATTTTTGACGGTGGCATCTATAGTGTCATTTGTGATTTGCTTTCATTACATTCAGCTTCGCTCGCAGATTACTGCAGATATGAAGACCATTGCCAATTTAGAGTCGGATTTGTCTAACATAAAGATTTCTAATGATGCAGAGCTAAGCCGTGTGAATAATTCTATTGATTTAGAAGAAATTAAGAGGATTGCCATGGAAGAACTTGGGATGGTCTATGCCAGTGAGGATCAGGTGGTGTTGTATCAGGATAAGGATGCGGAATATTTTAGACAGTACGAAGATGTAAAGTGATAGAACATTAGAATAGATGTTGCGAGGGTCAGCGTATCTGTTTAGTAGTTCTGAACAGATACGTGATATCTTTTAAGCGTTAGGTCAGGGTATTGAGATGAAAAAAAAGAAGGAAGAAAAGTATTCAGAATTTGCAAAAAATAAATTTAAGAGGTTTATGAAATCAAAGCTGGCTGTATTATTTATAATACTCGTGCTGGCTTTGTTTGCTTTGTCGGCAAGACTGGCATATATTAACATTAATGACGGAGAAGAGTACAGCAAAATTGTATTGGCCCATCAGAATTACAATAGTAGAACCATTGTGGCAAAACGTGGGGATATTGTGGACAGAAAAGGAACCGTATTAGCAACCAGCGAAGAGGTGTATAATGTAATTCTTGACTGCAAGGTTATGAATACTACAAATCAGGGGAAGTGTATTGAACCTACGATCAATGCAGTAGTAAAATGTTTTGGTGCTGAGGAATCAGAAGTGAGAAAAATTGTAAAGGATAATCCTACTTGTCAGTATTATGTGTTGATGAAACAGGTTCCATATGAACAAATGCAAAAATTCGAAGACATGAAGGAAAAAAAGAATTCATATATCAACGGTGTCTGGTTTGAAAAAGAATATACCAGAAAATATATCTATAATACTCTTGCCAGTGATTTGATTGGGTTTACCCTAGGAACAGGAACTCAGGGGATGTTTGGAATTGAGGAAAGATATAACGAATATCTGACGGGAATCAATGGCAGGGAATATGGATATCTAAACTCTGACTCCGACTTGGAAAGAACAGTGAAGGATGCTACCAATGGTAACACCATTGTTTCTACTATAGATGTTAATATTCAGCAGATAGTGGAAAAACATATACAAAAATTCAACGAAGATCATAGAAATGAAGCAAGAGAAGGAGACGGGGCGGAAAATATAGGAGTTATCATAGGAGATCCCAACAATGGTGAGATTTTTGCTATGGCTTCCAGCCCGGGCTTTGATTTAAATGATCCTAAGAATATTGAGGGGGTGGAGGGATTAAGTGATGAGGAGCTTACCAAGGCTTTGAACAGTCGCTGGAAAAACTTCTGTATCTCCGAAAATTATGAGCCGGGCTCCACAGCAAAACCTTTTACCGTGGCAACCGGAATAGAGTCAGGAAAAATGACAGGAAATGAATCCTATTATTGTGATGGAGCACAGGAGGTGGGAGGACATCATATCAGATGTGTAAACCGAAGTGGTCATGGTCAGGAAACCATAGCTCAGGCTATTTCCAATTCCTGTAATGATGCCCTGATGCAGATGGCTTCTGCTATTGGCATAGATATTTTTTGTAAATATCAGGCTGTTTTTAACTTTGGCTATAAGTCAGGTATTGATTTGCCGGGAGAAGAAAGCGGATTGATTTACAGCGAGGACAAGATGGGCCCCACAGATTTAGCTACCAATTCTTTTGGACAGAATTTTAATGTAAACATGGTTCAGATGTTTGCAGGATTTTCTTCTATAATAAATGGAGGATATTATTATCAGCCACATGTAGTGAAGAAAATTACAGCGGCTAGTGGAGGAACTGTGGAGACTACAGATTGTACTCCTATTAGACAGACTATTTCCAAGACGACCAGTGAGAAAATTCGAAGTTATCTGTTTGAAACAGTACAAAATGGTACTGGTAGAAGTGCCAGAGTTCCAGGATATAGCATGGGTGGTAAGACGGGTACTGCAGAGCGTGTGGGTCGTGATAAGAAGAATTACCTGATTTCCTTTATTGGATATGCACCTGCGGATAATCCACAGGTGGTAGTGTATGTGGTAATAGACAGACCAAATATTGAGCCACAGTCACAAAGTAAATATGCAACCACACTTGCAAAGGAAATTATGACAGATGTTCTTCCTTATATGAACATTTTCCCGGATCAGGAATATACCAAAGAGGAATTAATGCAAATGGAAGAACAAAAGAACAATAATGAAGTGTCAGCAAGTATTACCCCAGGGCTAAGTATTACTCCGGGATTAAGTGTGACGCCAGAGCTTAGTATCACCCCAGGGCTAAGTATTACTCCAGGACTGAATACAACCCCAGAACTTAGTGTGACACCTGCAGAGCAAGATCCGTTTTATGATCCGGAAACCGGGGATAATTTAGATCCGGATTACAGCACCATAGGTCAGGACGGAGATGGAGGGGGCTACAGTGCAACCAAAGCACCGGTAGAAGAAGGCACAGAAAGCCAATAGCCCCGGATGGTATATAAACAATATGAACAATGAAAATAATTTCCAGGGTATATCTAGAATCATAAAAACATAAGATAACATAAGTAAAATGGAAGGAAAGTATATGGAAAAATATAGATCTTTTCATCGGAAAAAAATGCTTATGTTATCATTTCTATACATAATAGTGATAGTAGGATTATGTGTTCGCCTTGGATATGTAATGCTAATGGAGGGGGAGTATTATGAAGAAAAGGCCATAGAACTTCACGAAAGAGAGCGTTCCATCAAAGCTGCCAGAGGTAAAATATTAGATGTGAACGGGGAAATACTTGCAGATAATAAAACAGTTTGTACCATTTCTGTAATTCACAGTCAGTTGAAAGATAAAGAAAAAGTAATTCAAATTCTCAATGAAGAGTTGGGGATAGAAAAAGAAGTTTTAAAAAAGAAAGTGGAAAAGATTTCAGCAAGAGAAAAAATTGCTTCCAATGTTGAAAAAGCCATTGGTGATAGAATCAGAAATTATGATTTGGATGGTGTAAAAGTAGATGAGGATTTTAAAAGAAATTACCCATACGATACTTTTGCATCAAAGGTCTTAGGGTTTACAGGAAGTGATAACCAAGGGATTATCGGTCTTGAGGTGAAATACGAGGAATATCTTAAGGGAACCAATGGGATGATTCTTACCATGACAGATGCCAAAGGGATTGAACTGCAGGAAAAAGGAGAACGCAGACAGGAAGCCATTCCGGGAAACAATTTAAGAATCAGTATAGACAAAAACATTCAAATGTATGCAGAGCAGCTAGCCATGAAGGTACGTCAAAAGAAAAATGCGGACCGTGTAGAGATTATTGTCATGAAGCCAAATAATGGAGAAATATTGACAATGGTGAATGTTCCTGAGTTTAATCTAAACGAGCCGTACACCATAGATACAGATGATGTATTATATACAGCAGAGAACGAAGCCAGTCAAACCCAGCTATTAAATAAAATGTGGAGAAATACCTGCATTAATGATACCTATGAACCAGGTTCTATTTTCAAAATTTTCACAGCAACAGCAGCATTTGAAAGCCATAAGGTTACCTTTGAAGACCAATTTCATTGTGGGGGTGCTTGTGTGGTGGAAGACAGACGCATTCGATGTCATAAAGTGGGGGGACATGGTCCGGAAACCTTTTTGGAGGGATTAATGAACTCCTGCAATCCGGTTTTTATTCAGGTAGGTGCAAGGCTGGGGGTAGATGATTTTTATAAATATCTGAATCAGTTTGGGTTGATGAAAAAAACTGGAATTGACGTGCCAGGAGAGGCGGCAACTATAATGCATAAAAAAGAAAGTGTAGGTGGGGTGGAACTGGCTACCATGTCTTTTGGGCAATCTTTTCAGGTGACGCCCATTCAGATGGCTACTACAGTATGTACGGTAATTAATGGTGGAAAACGCATTACCCCTCATTTTGCAGTGGATGTGGAAGATGAAAAGGGAAAGATTATAAAGGAATTTTGTTATCCTTCTCAACAGGTTTTGTCAGAGGATACTTCCCAAAACATGAGATTTGGCCTGGAACAGGTGGTAGAAAATGGTGGGGGGAACAAGGGGTATATTGAGGGCTATCGTATTGGGGGAAAAACAGCTACGTCTCAGACCTTGCCAAGAGGTAGCGGAAAATATATCTCCAGCTTTATAGGGTTTGCTCCGGCAGATGATCCCAAAGTTGTGGCTATGGTAATTATTCACAAGCCGGAGGGGATGTACTATGGGGGACTGATTGCAGCACCAGTGATTAAAGAGTTGTTTGAAAATATATTACCATATTTAGGAATAGAGAAAACGAATAATTAGTGACAGATTGGATGTGAAAAAATGGAAGAAAGATATGAAAACAGGGCGGGACGCGCCCGGCAGAATAACAATGGGAAAAAGAAAAAAGAGAGCTATTTTGATTATAGTCTGTTGTTTATTACTATTTTTATGTTATGTTTTGGCGTGGTGATGATTTATTCTGCCAGTTCCTATGAGGCCCAGGATACTTTTCAGGATGCATATCGCTATGTGAAAAATCAGATTATGGGAATTGCAGTAGGGGTGGTCATCAGCGGAGTTTTCCTCTTTTTTGATTATCACATCTGGAGTAAATTTTCCTTTTTGATTTATTTGGGATCTATTGTAACAATTCTTCTTGTATTAACCCCCTTAGGAATTGAGGCAAACGGTGCCAGAAGATGGTTGAATCTGGGAATTTCCTCTTTCCAGCCTGCGGAACTTGCAAAACTGGCAGTAATTTTGATTTTGGCAACAGTGATTTGTGCCATGGGAAAAAAGTCTCGTTCACCAAAAGGTATTATACTGTTACTTATCGTGGGGGGATTAGTTTCGGCATTGATTTTGTTAATCACCAGAAACCTTAGCTCTGCCCTTATTATAGCAGGAATCACTTTTTGTATGGTATTTGTGATTACCAAGGAGTATAAACAGTATGTGGCAATGGCTGTGGCCGTGGCTGTGGTTGGATTTGCAGGTGTGAAAGTTATTCTGATGAGCTCCGGAAGTGGAGGAGGATTCCGTGTTGCCAGAATTATTGCGTGGTTAAATCCGGAAGAATATGCAGATACTACAGCGTTTCAAACTTTGCAGGCTTTATATGCCATTGGTTCCGGTGGCTTTTTGGGGAAGGGACTAGGGGGAAGTATGCAAAAGCTGAATTTCCTGCCTGAAGCACAAAACGATATGATTTTTTCGATTATATGTGAAGAATTGGGCTTGTTTGGTGCGGTTGCGGTTTTGATTATGTTTATTCTCATGATTTGGAGAATGATGGTGATAGCAGGAAATGCCCCGGATTTATATGGTGCCCTTCTTGTGGTAGGGGTTATGTCCCAGATTGCTATTCAGGTGATTCTAAATGTAGCAGTAGTAACCAACTCCATGCCGAATACAGGTATTTCGTTGCCGTTTATTAGTTATGGTGGTACTTCTGTAAGTTTTTTGATTGGAGAGGTGGCATTAGTGCTTAGGGTATCCAGTCAGATTCGGTTAAAAGAGATGGAGTAAAAAATGGAAAAACTAGGAAAATATAAAAAACTGTGGATTGCTCTAATTATTTGTACGGTTATTATGCTTTTTGTTTTTACATTTATTCAGATGTGTACTATCACTAAAGTACAGGTTTCTGGGAATAAGCATTATACCAAGAAAGAAATAAAAGAACTGGTAATGAGTAACAGGATGGATTACAATTCTGTATACTTTTATTGGAGAGTACAGCAAAAAGGAATTGGTGATATCCCTTTTATTGATAATGTGGAGGTCAGCATTGTTGACAGACACACAGTGAAGATAAAGGTGTATGAAAAGGATATCATTGGATATGTAAAGCACTTAGGATATTGTCTTTATTTTGATAAGGATGGTGTAGTGGTGGAAGCTACCACTAAAAAAATAGATAATATACCTCAGGTAAAGGGAATCAGTTTTGACAGTGTGAGACTTTATGAGAAACTTCCCGTGGAAAAGGAAAATGTGTTTAAGAAAATATTAAACCTTACAAAACTTCTGGATAAGTATGAGATTGAACCGGATGGAATATATTTTGCAAGGGATTTATCAGTAACTTTGAATTTTGACCAGGCCAATGTAATGTTAGGTAAAGATGTAGAGGATGATGAAAAGTTTGTAGAGTTAAAACAGCTGCTTCCGGATTTAGAAGGTATGAAGGGCACACTGCACATGGAAAATTATGATGAAGACATGAAAAATATTACCTTTAAGAAGAGTGAGTCATAATTATTTCGAAATAATGAAAAGAAATTTTCAAAAAATTCAAAAAATTTAAAATTAGTATTGATTATTTCCAAAAAAAAATATATTATAGTACCTATGAAAAGAATTAGAATTGAAGATGAGTATAACTGTGAAAAAGTGTATCTGAAAAGATACGATTACATAGATATTCATGAGGGAAGAAGGAGGAAGTACCTTGCAACTTGAAATATTATCAAACGAGTCAGAACCAACAGCTAGAATCGTGGTTATCGGTGTAGGTGGTGCAGGAAATAACGCAGTAAACCGAATGATTGATGAACAGATTACAGGTGTTGAATTTATTGGAGTAAATACAGATAAGCAGGCGTTACAATTATGTAAGGCTCCAGTTCCATTACAGATTGGAGAAAAGTTAACCAAAGGATTAGGTGCAGGAGCAAAACCTGAGGTCGGTGAAAAGGCAGCAGAGGAAAGTGCAGAAGAGATTCGCAATGCAATTACCGGAGCAGATATGGTATTTGTAACTTGTGGAATGGGTGGTGGAACCGGAACCGGAGCAGCACCTGTAGTTGCTAAAATCGCAAAGGATATGGGAATACTTACAGTAGGTGTTGTAACCAAGCCTTTCCGTTTTGAGGCAAAAACACGTATGTCTAATGCATTAAGCGGTGTGGAGAGATTAAAGGAAAACGTAGATACCTTAATTGTTATTCCAAATGATAAGTTATTGGAGATTGTTGACAGAAGAACCACAATGCCAGATGCATTGCGTAAGGCAGATGAAGTGTTGCAACAGTCAGTACAGGGAATTACAGATTTGATTAACAAAGCAGATTTGATTAACCTTGACTTTGCAGATATCCAGACGGTAATGAAGGATAAGGGAATTGCTCACATTGGTATTGGACAGGCAAAGGGAGACGACAAGAAAGCTTTAGAAGCAGCCAAGATTGCTATTGCCAGCCCATTGCTTGAGACAACCATTCATGGAGCTACAGATGTGATTTTGAATGTTTCTGGTGGGGTGACACTTTGGGATGCTCAGGATGCAGCTTCTTATGTTCAGGAACTGACAGGAGCAGATACCAACATTATCTTTGGTGCATCCTATGATGAAAACAGAGCGGATGAAGCAACAGTAACCATTATTGCTACAGGAATTGAAGAGGTAGGTCAGAGTGGAGGTTTCAGTATTCCAAAACCTGCTACAGTACAGCCAGTGAAATCGCCGGAATTGAATACAAGACCTCGTGTTGATATTGGTGCATCTATACCGGAGACACAGCCAGTGAAACCATTAACATCAACACAGCCAGTAAGACCGGTGACACCAACACAGCCGGTGAGACCAGTGGCACCAGCTCCGTCAGAACGGGGAACAGAGGAAGATCCAATAAAGATTCCTGAATTTTTAAGAAGAAATCGTAGATAGTTAAGAAAAGTAACTATTCAGATATAATAAATCAAGTGTAGGATGAAAGTAAAAAAACATCAGAAGACCTATGGCCTTCTGGTGTTTTTTTACTTTCATTATAAATATAAAAAGAAAAAAGATAAATGACGAAAATGGGAAAAAATTGCGTAAAAAATTATATAGACAATGACTTGCTTTGACAAATTTTTTGGTGAGATTAAGTTATATTAGATAAGCAAATATGACTGTACACAGGTATTTGCGTACTGTAACAGGCAATGAGGAAGGAGGAACGATGAAATATGAAATTGTGATAGACCGGTTATTTTTCGTCAATCTACTTCTAAATTATATTCTTTTAAATAGTGCAATAAATTTATTACATATCAGGGTACGGAGGATTCGCTTGATCTTAGGAGCCGCAATGGGCTCAGCGGGACTTTGTATTTCTTTTTTACTGCCTTTTGGCATGGGATATGGAAGAATATTATTTTTGTGTGCCGGTGTTTTGCCATTGACAATATTTATTATGCTAAAATCCCAAAAACTGGTATATAAAGTTTTGACCTTGTGTTTATATATGGCAGGGATTGTGATAGTTGGGAAGTTGACAGAGATTATAAAAATGGCATGGAAAGGGGACTCAGAAAATATATGTTTCATATTGGTTATAAGCAGCGTGCTGGTCTGGCTGTTAATGAAATTAATCCGTATTCTGAAAACAAATTGTTGCAGCGAAAATACTTTCTGTAAAGTTGAATTTAAAATAGAAGGAACAAATATTGTGTTAAATGGTCTTGTGGATACAGGGAATCTATTAATGGATCCCATTTTTCATAAACCGGTACATATACTGGAGGAAAGTGTAATATCAGACAGGGAAGAAATCAAAGATATTCCTTTAGAAACCCTGACTGGTTTTCATATGATTCCATATCATACCATTGGAAATCATGGAGTACTTTCGGTGGTGGAAGTGGAAGAATTTGTTATTTTTATAGGAGAGAGACAAATACAGCTGGGTAGGCAGTTGTGCGGGGTAACTCCCAGAAATCTGTCAGGTAATCACAAATATCAGTTAATTGTGAATAAAAGGGCATGGTAATTTTGTGATATGACACAGAACATTCATCATTTAAGTAATTAATGGAGGTAAATATGGATATTAAAGTTTCAATTTCAAATCATTTTAAGTTAAGGATAGTTCCAAGTGTTTCTAATGTGATGTTTTCAAAGAGAGGTGAAGTGCATTACATTGGAGGAGCAGAGGTGCTTCCACCACCATTGGAGCCGGAGGCAGAAGCCAGAGCCATTCATTCCTTGGGCGGACGGTATGACAAGGAGGCAAAATCAGAATTAATTGAACATAATCTTCGCCTGGTGGTGTATATTGCGAAAAAATTTGATAATACCGGGGTAGGGGTAGAGGATTTGATTTCTATTGGAACCATTGGTTTAATAAAGGCTATCAATACCTTTAATAGTGGAAAGAATATTAAATTGGCAACCTATGCTTCCCGGTGTATCGAAAATGAAATTTTAATGTATTTGCGTCGAAATGCAAAACATAGAATGGATGTGTCTATTGATGAGCCTTTAAATGTAGATTGGGATGGAAATGAATTGCTATTGTCGGATATTTTGGGAACAGAAGAGGATATTATTTCCAAAAATCTTGAGAATGAGGCAGAGCGAAAGATGTTAAATAAGGCACTGGATAAATTGAATTATCGTGAACGGCAGATTGTAGAACTGCGCTTTGGTATTAATAATAGGAATGGGGAAGAAAAAACCCAAAAAGAAGTAGCTGAACTACTAGGAATTTCTCAGTCGTATATTTCGAGACTGGAAAAGAAAATAATACGGCGCCTCAGAAAAGAAATTGTGCGATATGAACAATGATGACAGTAGTGCACATTACTGACTATGTTTAAATACATAAAATACCGTAAAATAATTGAAAAATATTGGTAAAAGTGCTATAATTTTTAGTAGTCATGAGACGTAAGACTAAAAATAAAGTGTTGGGGAAGGAGTGGATTGTATGAAACTTACATTTATAGGAGCAGCCCATGAAGTGACTGGAAGCTGTCATTGTCTTCAGGCCTGTGGTAAAACCATTCTGATTGACTGTGGTATGGAACAGGGGGCAGATGTCTATGAGAATGCTCCGTTGCCTGTCAGTGAAGCACAAATAGATTATGTGCTGCTGACCCATGCACATATTGACCATAGTGGCTTGTTACCATTGTTATATAGGAATGGATTTCGGGGGCAGATATATGCTACAGAGGCCAGTGCAGATTTATGTGATATTATGCTGCGTGACAGTGCTCATATACAACAGTTTGAGGCAGAATGGCACAACAGAAAGGCAAGACGGGCAGGTGTTGAAGAAATTGAACCCTTATATTCCATGGAAGATGCACAGAATGTGATACGCCAATTTGTACCATGTCCTTATGATACGGAAATAGCCCTGACAGACGAGATAAAAATTCGTTTTGAAGATGTGGGACATTTGCTGGGGTCTGCAAGTATAGAGATTTGGGTGGAGGAAGCTGGATTAAAGAGAAAAATTGTGTTTTCCGGTGATATTGGAAACACAAATCAGCCAATTATAAAAGATCCAACTTATTTGGAACAGGCGGATATTGTGGTTATGGAATCAACTTATGGTGACAGATTTCATGGATCCAGAATCAATTATGTTGAGAAACTGTCGAAAATAATTCAGACCACCTTTGATAGGGGGGGCAATGTGGTCATCCCTTCCTTTGCAGTGGGAAGAACCCAGGAAATGTTGTATTTTCTTAGAAAAATCAAGGAGGATAATCTGGTTCAGGGACATGGTAATTTTGATGTTTATGTAGACAGTCCTTTGGCAGTGGAGGCAACCAGTATTTTTAACAAGAATACCAAAACCTGTTTTGACGAGGAGGCAATGGAATTGGTAAATAGAGGTATCAATCCCATTAGTTTTCCGGGATTAAAGCTATCGTTGACTAGCGATGAATCCAAGGAAATTAACTTTGACTTAAAACCGAAAGTAATACTTTCTGCATCAGGAATGTGCGAGGCGGGGCGTATCAGACATCATTTAAAACACAACCTCTGGAGGGAAGAATGTACCATTCTTTTTGTGGGGTACCAGGCGGTAGGAACTTTGGGCAGGACATTACTGGAAGGGGCAAGTAGTGTTAAGTTGTTTGGAGAACTGATTGATGTAAAAGCTAAAATAGAAAAACTGGATGGTGTCAGTGGGCACGCAGACAAAGAGGGGCTGACAAAGTGGGTCAGTTCTTTTGAACCTAAACCGGAAAAAGTGTATGTGGTGCATGGAGAGGATACTGTATGTGAGCATTTTGCAGATTACCTGCGGCAGGAACTTCAGATTGATGCAGAGGCACCTTATACGGGCGCAGTTTACGATTTAGAGTCCAACAAGCTTATAAAAGAAGGGGATACCAGAAAGCTTCAGCCTAAGAAGGCAGCAGCTAAACGGGCCTCAGCGGTATTTGCCAGACTGGTGGCAGCAGGTCAGAGACTTATGTATATTATTGGAAAGAGTGAAAGTCTTGCCAACAAGGATTTGGCAAAATTTGCAGACCAGGTCAACTCCCTGTGCGACAAATGGGAAGATTGATGTATAAAATAGAGCCATAAAGTAAATTCTTTAAGTAGGTTACGAAAAGGAGGATTACTTTATGGCTCTTGTAAATTCCAAAGTGGAAATTTGTGGAGTAAACACATCAAAATTGCCATTGCTTACCAATGAGGAAAAAGAGGAGCTGTTTTACAGGATGAGTCAGGGGGATCAGGATGCAAAAGAGAAACTGATATACGGAAACCTACGTCTTGTTCTGAGTATTATTCGCAGATTTTCAAACAGCAATGAAAATGCTGACGATTTATTTCAGATTGGCTGTATCGGTTTGATCAAAGCAATCAATAACTTTGACACCACACTGCAGGTAAAATTTTCAACTTATGCGGTGCCTATGATTATAGGAGAAATTCGTAGATACCTAAGGGATAATAATAGCATACGTGTCAGCCGTTCCCTAAGGGACATGGCATATAAAGCAATTTATGCCAAGGAACAGCTCATGAGAAAAAATGCTAAGGAGCCAACTTTAAATGAGATAGCAGGAGAGATTGGAATTCCCAAAGAAGATATTGTGTATGCATTAGATGCTATCCAAAGTCCGGTAAGCTTGTTTGAACCAGTATATAATGAATCTGGGGATACCTTGTACGTTATGGATCAAATAAGTGATAAAAAAAACCGGGAGGAGGTATGGGTGGAGCATATTGCGTTGAATGAAGCAATGAAACGTCTGGGAGAGCGGGAGTATGAAATATTGGATTTGAGATTCTTTCATGGAAAGACACAGATGGAAGTGGCACAGACTATTGGCATCTCACAGGCACAGGTTAGCCGACTGGAAAAAAACGCTCTGAAATTTTTGAAAAAATGTCTTTCCTAGTGTGCATATAACAGAGAAATCACACATTTTATATATAAAAAGAAAATGGGAGCGGATAAAATGAGGTTTTCCCAAATTCGACGCTGTGAGGTAATTAATATAAGAACCTGCCGAAGATTAGGGTATGTGGTGGACATGGAATTAGACATTAAAGAGGGGGTTGTCAAAGCATTGATTATTCCATCTACTACCAGATTTTGCTGGTGGTTTACGAAGTATCAGGAATATATAATTGCCTGGTGTGATGTAAGGCAGATAGGGGAAGATATCATACTGGTGGATATAGATGAAGAAAAGTGGATGCATTCCTGTCAGGAGAAATAAAATACGCTGGAAAAGGTGAAAAAATTATGCAATAAATTCCATGAATTTGTGTAAAAAAAATATATGAAATTTCCAAAAGTAAGAAATGTATCATAAAATTATCAATATTAACGAAAATAACACGTAATCATTCTGTAAAAAAGTTGTAAAAATCACATATATTTTCAATGATAGGAGATAAATATGCACAAAACAGATAGATGCAAATTGTTCATAATGTAAAAAGTAATAAAAAACTTGTGCATTTTGTTGACAATGAAAGGGGAACAGTGCTAAATTATACGTGTACAAAAAATTTACAAAAAAGTTACGTAAATTCTTTGTTTGTTCATTTTCATTGTTCAAAATGTACAAGTTGTTACGAATAGTTAAAATGAACCAAGAAACTATAAACTTCACAGAGGTAATAAAATATGATTTACATATTTTATGCAATAAAAAAAGAGAGGTAGAAAAAAGTTATGAAGAAAAAGAAAGTAATGTCATTATTAGTGGCTACTGCTATGGCAGCAACTTGTTTAACAGCATGTGGCGGAAGTGACAACAACACAACAACAGACAACAACGCAACAGAAACCACAGACAACAACACAACAGAAACCACAGATGCAACAGACGAAAATGCTGAGGCAGCACCAGCAGAAGAAGAAGCTATCACAGCTACTATCAAGGTTTGGTCTCCATCAGAAGATCAGTCAGCTGACAATGGTAACTGGTTAGGAACTATGTGTGATGAATTTAACGCAGCTCATCCAAACTGGAACTTAACATTTGAATATGGTGTATGTGCTGAATCTGATGCTAAGACACAGGTAGGACAGGATCCAACAGCAGCTGCTGATGTATATATGTTTGCAAATGACCAGTTAACAGACTTAATCGCAGCTAACGGAATTGCACAGTTAGGTGGAGAAACAGAAACTTATGTAAAAGAAACAAACTCTGAAGCAATTGTAAACTCAATTACAGTAGATGATGCTATCTACGGAGTTCCTTTTACAACAAATACATGGTTTATGTACTATGATAAGAGTGCATTCACAGAAGATGAAGTTAAGAACTTAGATACAATGCTTGCAAAAGACAAAGTATCTTTCCCATTAAATAACTCTTGGTACATCGCTTCTTTCTATGTTGCTAACGGATGTACATTATTTGGAGATGGAACAGACAACGACGCAGGAATCGATTTCAGTGGAGATAAGGCAACAGCAGTTACTAACTACTTAGTAGATATGGTTGCAAATCCAAACTTTGTAAATGATAAAGATGGTTCAGGTTTAGCAGGATTAAGAGATGGATCTGTAAAGGCTATGTTCTCAGGATCTTGGGATTACACAGCAGTTAAGGAAGCTCTTGGAGATAACTTTGGTGTAACAGTACTTCCTTCTATCACAATTGATGGAGCAGAGAAACAGATGAAGTCATTCGCTGGTTCTAAGGCAATCGGTGTTAATCCAAACGCACAGTACCCACAGGTAGCTGTAGCACTTGCTAAATTCTTAGGATCTGCAGATGCTCAGAAGAAGCACTACGAATTAAGAAGCGTTGTTCCATGTAACACAGAATTACTTGGACAGGAAGATGTTCAGAGCGATGCATTAGTAGTTGCACAGAATGCTACATTCGATACAACATCTATTCTTCAGCCATTCGTATCTAACATGGGTAACTACTGGACACCAGCTGAAAACTTTGGTAACTCTTTATTAAACGGAGAAGTAACAAAGGACAACGCTGCTGATATGACAGCTTCATTAAATGAATCTTTAAATGCTTCAGTAGTAGAATAATAAGAAATTTATAAACGCAAGTTTATATAAATTTATTGCGGCCCGAGGCGTTGCTTGCAACGCCAAGGCCGTATTTATTGTGAGAGAGTTCATTTATAGAGTGGACAAAAAGAAATTATTTGATATTTTAAGAGTGCTACATGGCGGATCCTGATTCCGCAGAATACCGTTAGAGGTATGTGTAGAGCCTGGAGGTTTGAAAATGAGCAAGATTGCGGAAAAATTAGGAATGAAAAAGCGCGTCAATTATTTTGAAACACCTTATACCTTCAGCAATGCTATGAAGGAAGGTTCAAACGACGTAAAAATTTCAATGGCAGTTATGGGGTTTGCCAATATGAAAAACAAGCAGGTTGCCAAGGGCTTGTTATTTTTAGTTATTGAGTTGGCATATCTTTATTTTATGATTACAAATGGTTTACATTGTCTTGCAATGTTACCATCTTTGGGAACAAGAGAAGCAGAAAAGGTTTGGAATGAAGCCAAAGGAATTTATGAGTATACTGCAGGTGACAATTCCATTCTTATCTTGTTGTATGGCGTAATAACAGTAGCTATTACAGCAATATTTGTGATTTTCTGGAGATCTACAATTTGCAGCGGTTACAAGGCTGAGTATTTAAAAGCACGCGGTATGCATGTGAATACATTTGTAGAAGATGTGAAGGATTTATTTAATAAAAACTTACATAAATTATTAATGTTCCTTCCATTCACAGGTATTTGTGTGTTTACAATTTTGCCATTGATCTATATGATTACCATGGCATTCACAAACTATAGTAAAGAGGGAAACCACTTACTATTATTTGACTGGGTTGGATTTGAAAACTTTGCACGAGTATTAAACTTTGGTGGAAAGATTGGTAAAGAATTCTGGTCAGTATTAGGTTGGACAATTATCTGGGCAGTTTTTGCAACTGGATTAAACTATATATTTGGTATGATACTTGGTATTGTAATCAATAGAAAGGGAACAAGATTCAAAGCATTCTGGAGATTCTGTTTCGTACTTTCTATTGCTGTACCACAGTTCGTATCGTTGTTAATTATGAGAACATGTTTACAGCCACAGGGAGCTATCAATGTTTTATTACAGAATGCTGGTTTAACAGATCATGCACTTCCATTCCTTACAGATGCTACATGGGCTAGGGTGACTGTTATTGTCATTAACTGTTGGGTTGGTATTCCATACACATTGTTACAGGTAACAGGTATTTTGCAGAATATTCCTGCAGAATTATATGAATCAGCACGTGTGGATGGAGCGAATGCATTTATTACATTCTTCAAGATTACACTTCCATATATGTTATTCGTAACATTACCATACTTGATTACACAGTTTACAGGTAATGTTAATAACTTCAACGTAATCTTCCTGTTATCAGGTGGTGCACCAACACCAGTAGGAAGCACATCTGGTAAGACAGACCTTTTGGTTACTTGGTTGTATAAGTTAACAATTGACCAGCAGTACTACAACTTAGGTGCTGTTATCGGTATCTTGACCTTCGTTGTGCTTGCTATTGTAGCGTTAAGCACTTATAGAAATACCGGAGCTTATAAGAACGAGGAGGAATTCATGTAATGAGAAAGAGAGAAACAGCCTCTGCAAAGACAAGAAGATTTATTTCAAATACGATTGTTCATGTATGCTTAGCAGTATTAGCAGTAATTTGGTTATTCCCAATCTTTTGGGTAATTTTAACAAGCTTTAGAGCAGAAAAAGGATCTTATGTATCCTCTTTCTTCCCAAAGTCTTACACATTGGACAATTATAAAAGATTATTTAACGATACTACAATATTGAATTTCCCACAGATGTTCATGAATACTTTGATTATTGCTATCTTCTGTGCAGTGATTTCAAGCTTCTTTGTATTGTCAGTATCTTACTGTATGTCAAGATTGCGCTTTAAAATGCGTAAACCATTTATGAACCTTGCAATGGTACTTGGTTTGTTCCCAGGTTTTATGTCAATGGTTGCTGTATACTATATTTTAAAGGCTATCGGTTTGTCAGAAGGTTCTATGATTCGTGTTGCTTTGATTTTGGTATACACAGGTGGTTCAGGAGCAGGTTTCTATATTGCAAAGGGATTCTTTGATACTATTCCAAAGGCTCTTGATGAAGCTGCATACCTTGATGGAGCTACTAAGTTCCAGGTGTTTACAAAAGTAACCATTCCACTTAGTAAGCCAATCATTGTGTACACAATACTTACATCCTTCATGGCTCCTTGGTTAGACTTTATCTTTGCTAAGGTTATCTGTAGAGCAGATGCTAAGTATTATACAGTATCTATTGGATTGTGGAAGATGCTGGAAAAAGAATATATTGACAGCTGGTATACATGTTTCGCAGCAGGTGCGGTATGTGTATCTATTCCAATCGCTATTCTCTTCATTGCAATGCAGAATATGTATGTTGAAGGTATGGCGGGAGCTGTTAAGGGTTAGTCATAATAAAATGATGAAAAGAATCGTATCACTTTGGTGGTACGGTTCTTTTTTTGTAATAATTTTTATGACAATGTCATACATTACCATGAGGTGAATAAGTATGAAAACGAGAAGAGAGTTACAAGCAATTTTGACAAAAGAGGTATGTCAGATACTAGAACAAAGTGATTGTATGAAGAATCAGGAAGAATTACAGGAAATACGTATGAATATAGGACAACCTTTAATCATAAAATGTAAAAGCGGAGAGTATATTTTGAAAAGTAATGGTCAGGTTACAAAAAATTTTAAGGAAGGATTTTGCGTGACAGCCCACATGGTTCGTGATACTTTTGCAGGTGCGTGTAAATATTCTGCCTATGCATTTGAGGAGGAGGTGAAACAGGGATTCTTGACAATTGAGGGGGGACATAGGATTGGAATTGTGGGACAGGCTATTATGGAAGATGGCAGAGTAAAAAATTTAAAGTACATATCTGGTTTGAATATCAGGATTGCAAATGAAAATCTTGGATGTGGGACATATTTGTTAAATAAGATTTTTGCTGGAAAAGAACCTGCTTCGGTGTTGATTGTATCTATGCCTGGTGGGGGGAAGACCACTCTTTTAAGGGATTGTATTCGTGGGTTATCTGAAGGGACAGAGACAAGAAGAGGGTACAGAGTAGGGGTTGTGGATGAAAGAGGAGAGTTAGGGGCAGCCTATCGTGGGATTCTTCAGAATCATTTAGGACCCAGGACAGATGTACTGGATAGGATATCAAAAAAAGAAGGTATTTTCATGCTGCTTAGAAGTATGGCACCAGAAATTATCGCTGTGGATGAAATTGGAAGTAAGGAGGATGAGGAAGCCTTACATAAGGCAATGTTGTGTGGGTGTAAATTGTTTGCCACGGCACATGCGGCTTCTATACAGGAAGCAAGAATTCGGTTTGAAGCTATGGGTATATTTGAGTATTTTGTGTTGTTGGATTCAAAAAATATGGGAAAGATAAAGGAAATCTACCAAAGCGTAGGAATTCACGAAAAAAAAGAGGCTTTGTTATGTGGCAGCTAAAAGTAATAGGAGCAGTACTGATTTTGACAGGGAGCACAATCCTGGGATTAGAAAAGAGCAAAAAAGAAGAAAATAAAATACGAACCTTGCAGGATATAAATTATAGTCTGGTTCTCATCAAGGGAGAAATGGTTTATGAAAAAGCTACTTTGCCGGATATTTATTTACACTTGTCTGAAAAGCTTCCGAAACCATATAGCAGCTTTTACAAAAAATTATGCCAGGATATGGAGCAACACAGTGGAAGAACTATGGAAGAGATATGGATGGAAAGATGTGAAACATCCACCAAAGATTGGGTGATGGAAGAAACAGACAGACAGGAATTTTTGCATTTGGGAAACTTTTGGGGATATATAGATGTTTCTTTGCAAGAGGCAGCCTTAGAACTCTACAAAGAAAAACTAGAATATCGTATTAAGGAGATGCAGAGCACAATAAAGGACAAGAAAAGGATTTACAGCATGTTGGGAGTGCTGTCAGGAGTGTTTCTGGATATACTCTTATTCTGAGGAAGGGAAATAAAATATGAGTGTAAATATTATTTTTAAAATAGCAGCCGTAGGAATTCTTGTTTCTATATTAAACCAGATATTAAAACACAGTGGAAGGGAAGAACAGGCATTTTTAACTAGTTTTGCCGGCCTGTTGTTAGTATTGTTCTGGATTGTTCCTTATATTTATGAATTGTTGGAAACAGTAAAGGAGCTGTTTATGTTATAAAGGGGGATGTTATGGAGGTAGTATCTGTGGCTATGATTGGTATTGCGGCTATGATACTTTGTAATTGTTGCAAAGAATATGCTAATTGGTATAGTGTCATTATCTGCATGGCAACCGGATTGTGTATTATGTTTTTTATGGCTGAAAAAATTAGTGCTGTCATCAATTTTATATTAGAAATGGTAAATATAGTAAATATAAAATCCCAGTATATAGAGATTCTTTGCAAGATGACGGGAATCACTTATATCACGGAATTTGCGGTTAATATATGTAAAGATGGGGGCTATGCATCCATAGGGAGCCAAATAGAAAATTTTGGAAAGATTGCAGTTTTGTATCTTAGTATTCCGGTGCTTCAGGCTTTGGTAGAATTGATTCAGTCTTTGTGGTAGGAGTGAAAATGGAAGAATATAAAAATCAAATCTTAGAACAGCTTTCTTTTAATGAAATCGATGAGGTGTTATCTGATGTACTGACAAATCCTCTAAGTTTTGGAGAGGTATTACAGGGGGTCATCTCGGGAGATTTTACGGTGGCAGAAGGAATAGGAGTACTCTCAGAGAATCTGGTGCAACAGCTGATATTAGAAAAAAATATGATGATATATGTTTTTATTCTTTGTCTTGTGGCATCTTTATATACAGTGTTTACTACAAACTTGAAAGATAAACAAGTGTCTGAAACTTTTTTTTATGTGGTTTATATTATGATATCCTTGCTCTTGATGAAAGGGTTTGGTGAATTGTTGACAACCGTTAAGCAAGGGGCAATCAATTTAAGTATGTTTATGAAGGCATTGATTCCGGCTTATAGTTTGGGGATTGCTTTTTCGGTTGGATATGAAAGTGCTACAGGCTTTTTTCAGGGAAATCTGATGATGATATCTATCCTTTCAGATTTACTGTGTATTGTCCTTTTGCCAGCCATAGAAATTTTCGTAGTGCTTAGATTATTAAATCAATTATTCCTGGATGATTATACAAAGGCCATGGCAGATTTATTTTTAAAAATATCCGGATTTTTCTTAAAAGTGACTATGAGTATACTGATTGGTATGCAAGTAATACAAGCTATGATGCTTCCTGCCATAGATTCGTTTAAAAATGCAGCTTTTACCAAGGGTGCAATGGCAATTCCGGGAATAGGCAATTCTATTGGTGCTGTCACAGAACTCTTTATGGGAGCTGCTATTTTGGTGAAAAACGGTATGGGTGTTGTGGCAATCATGATGATTATGATTCTCATTCTTCCAATTTTTATAAGAATCTTTTTGTATGTTGCGGTATTTAAGATTTTAGTAGCATTATTACAACCTGTATCTGATAAAAGACTGACAGGATGTATGGAAAGTGTGTGTGAAGGGGGAGTTATGATGTTGAAGTGCAGTGCAATGGTGGCAGGAATGTTTATGATTTCTATTGCACTGATTGCTATGAAAACCCGATGAAGGATGGTATGGAAAATGGACGGATTTTATGAATGGATGTTGAGAATTATCATATTTTTGATATTAAGTAGTATATTGTTCCGCATATGTGAACATAGTAAGTTTTTACCTTATCTAAAGCTGGTCAGTGGATTTTTGTTGCTTATCATTATACTAGAACCCCTAAATCAAGGAAAACTATGGAAAGTTGAGAGTGTGTTGGAAAAATTTATAGATCAATATGACAGTAATGAGATCAAGATGTCAGAAGAAGAGTTTGATGAGCTTCGAAGTAATATGATATTGCAACATTGTAAGGAGGAGCAGTGAAATGAAGTACAAAGGCCTGGATGGAATCAAGAAGATGCTACAGAAAAGAGAAAATATTTGGATGATTGTTCTGATGGGGATTCTTTTTATGGTGGTAGCCATTCCAAGTAACAGCAGGGGGAATGACACAGGAAAGAAAGACGGTTCGAAACAAAAAGTGCAGAATACAGTTTCCTATGGTGAAGAAAAAGAAGCGTTGGAACAGCAATTGGAGGAGTTATTGAAAAATATAGCTGGTGCTGGTAAGGTTCAAGTGATGATCACATATAAAACCAGGGGAGAAAAAGCGGTGGAAAAGGATGTGGAAAAAGAGAATCGTGTGGATGAAAAAAATGGAAAAGATGAACAAATGAAGGAAAGTACTGTCTTTGCGGGGGAGGAGCCATTTGTATACAAAGAATATGAGCCAGAGATACAGGGCGTTGTAGTGATTGCCCAGGGAGCGGATAATGCCCTGGTAAAAAAAGAAATTTTAGAAGCCATTAAGGCATTATTTGCCATTGAGCCACATAAGATAAAAATAATAAAGGGTGTCGAAGAATAAAAGGAGTCATTATGAAGGGAAAAATCAAGAAAAATCAAGTTGTTATTTCAGCATTGGCGCTTATGATAGCTCTGGCAGGGTACCTGGATTTTGCTGGTGTTGAAATTGGTGGAAAAAGCGGCGAGGATACAGCACTAAGCGAAGGGGTTGTAAAAGACGGAGAAATATACGGGGATATTTCTTCTGAGGATATGGATGAGGTGGAAGAGGTATCTTATATTGATTCAGAAAATAGTGAGGAGGCATTGGATGAGGTGGCAAAACAGGAAGATACTTCAGATATAGAAAGCTACGATTATGATTTGACCACAGCGGATGCTGCGGATGCAGAGAATCCGGGGGAATCTGTGATGGCAAGTAGTGACCAGGTGGCAGAAAGTGACGTCATCCTGGAGGCAAGATTGAACAGAGAGCAGGTTCGTTCCAAGAATAAAGAGGCATTGATGGAGGTAATCAATAACGAAAATATTCCGGAAGAACAAAAGGATGATGCGGTAGCAACCATGGTAGGTTACACCCAGATAGCTCAGAAAGAATCAGCAGCAGAGATGTTGTTGGAGGCAAAGGGCTATACAGATGCAGTGGTGAGCATTGGGGATGAAACCGTGGATGTGATTATCAATCAGGCAAATATTGATGATGCTAACAGGGCACAGATTGAAGATATTGTAACCAGAAAAACAGGGGTCTCCGCTGACAAGATTGTGATTTCTTCTGTGCAGCCTTGAAACAATAGGAAAAAGATGATAGAATGAGCATATTAAAATTATAAAATTTTCCTAAACTAGGGTAAAAAATGTGATGAGTAAAATGAGGAAAAAGGAGCAGTGTACATATGAGTGACGAAAAAAAGCGAAAAAAACATATGCAGGCATTAAGCCTTGGTATGTGTACGGTAATGCTTGCAGGTAACCTGAATCTTCCGGTGTATGCAGGGGAAATGCAGGAAATTGATGTGATAGAAGCACAGGTGAACGCAGTAGAAACTATTACTTTGAACAAGGTGGTTTATAAAATCTATACGGATTATTGTACGGTTTCCGGTTATGAGGATGGAATTACCCAGGCTGTGATACAAAAGTCTATTACAGGTGTGCCGGTTACATTGATTGATTATAATGCGTTTAAAGACTGTACTACTTTGAAGTCAGTCAGTATTCCATCCTGTGTAAAAAAGATAAATTCAAGTGCATTTCAGGGTGCTACTTCCTTGGAAACAGTAGTGTTTGAGGAAGGTTCCACTATTACAGAGCTTCCAGCAAGCCTGTTTCGGAATTGTACTTCATTAAATAGTGTTACATTACCCGAAAATTTACAAAAGATTGGAGAGTCTGCATTTGCAGGTTGTACAGCATTAAAACAGGTGGTATTTCCGAATACTGTCAGCGAAGTTTGTCAATATGCCTTTGAGAAATCTGGGCTTGAGAGTGTGAGTTTTGCGGGTATATTAACTTCAATTGGAGCTCGTGCTTTCGCAGAATGCGATAATCTGACAGAAGTACATTTTAACAATCAAGTGAAAAGTCTGGGTACATCTGCATTTTATAAGTGTCCTAAACTATCTGTATTAGATATCAAAGAGGGCATTACATCCATAGGGGAGTCTTGCTTTTCTGGTGATGCGGTATTAGAGCAGGTTGTGATTCCGGAGGGAACTACAACCATTGGAAAATCAGCGTTTGCATCCTCTGGTGTAGTAGAAGTGACTTTGCCGGATAGTGTGACCAGTGTGGGCGAGAGTTGTTTTAATGGGTGTATTAGCTTGAAAAAGGTAACTTTTGGAGAGAAATTAGGGGCGTTAAGTGGTTATTTATTCTACGGATGTACTGGTTTGGAAGAAGTGAAGTTGCCAGCAAAACTTACAAAGATAGGCTATCGTGTTTTTGAAAAATGCTTTTCGTTAAAAACGGTGACTTTGCCAGAAGGTTTGTTGAGTATAAGTGATAATGTTTTTTATTCTTCAGGAATTGAAAGTCTTACAGTTCCAGGAACGGTAAAAACTATGGATGAGGGTGCATTGCAGGCAGCGGATTGTTTAAAGGAGGTTGTGATATCTGAGGGGGTCACTACCCTTCCACCTTTCCTTTTTGACAATTGCGACATGTTGGAGACAGTACAGCTTCCAGAGACCCTTACCACTATTTCAAAGTGTGCATTTCGTTCTTGCAAAAATTTAAAGCATATTACATTGCCACAGAGCCTGAGCACATTGGGAGAGTATGCATTTGAAGAGACCGCTTTGGAGGAACTGGTGATTCCGGACAGCGTGACCACGTTAGGAACCAATATCAGCAAAAACAATAAGAATTTAAAGAAGGTTGTGGTGGGAAAGGGAATTACAAGTATCCCGGAGAGCTTTTGTTATAATCATGATGGGTTGACAGAGGTGGTTTTGCCACCAACAGTAAAGTCCATAGGAAACGGTGCATTTCAAGGTTGTGATAATCTGGTGCAGGTGAATTTTCCACAGGGGCTTGAAACTATTGGAGAATCCGCTTTTCGCGAAACAAAGCTTCGTCTGGTGGAACTTCCGGATACAGTAAACAGTGTGGGAAATGCCTGTTTTCAAAACACAGGAGTAATACGTGCGAAACTTTCAAAGAACCTGAAGGAAATTCCAAGAGGAATGTTTTATAAGTGTGAATCACTTAAGGATTTAACCATTCCGGAAGGTGTGGAAAGCATTGGAATTGAAGCCTTTTTGGGATGTAATGGAGTTAAAATTCTGGAACTTCCACAGTCAGTTACCAATCTTGGAACTTCCGCATTTTCCTGCATGGAAGGATTAACTACGGTTTACCTGCCAAAGAGTATTACTGAGTTGCC
>JBGVDD010000092.1:0-21231 GCA_045119215.1 Lachnospiraceae bacterium
CGGTATGACACATTCTGCAGCTATGGCATCTGAAATCCTTCCAGGAAGAACACTTCTTGAAGCATTGAATACAGACCTTGTTTGTGATGCTATTAACACAGCTATGAGAGAATTATTTTTACAGATTGTTTATGGACGTACACAGTCTGCATTCTCTGAAGATGGACTTGCTGTAGGTGCGGGACTGGAAGACCTTGGTAAAGGACTTCGTTCTCAGGTTGGTACAATGTACGGAACATTAGCAAAAGGTCCTCGTTACCTTGAAATGGCTGAAGGTTATGTTACAGGTATCGCTTTAGACGCTGACGATCAGATCATCGGTTACAAATTCGTAAGCCTTGGAAAGATGACAGATTTCATCAAAAAAGGTGATGACCCTAACACAGCTTGGGAAAAAGCTTCAGGCCAGTACGGACGTGTTGCTGACGCTGTTAAGATCATCGACCCAAGAACAGACAAAGAAGTGAAATAATAGAAGGAGGTAATGAAAAATGGCATTATTTGAATCTTATGAAAGACGAATTGCGCAGATTAATGCTGTATTAAACAGCTATGGCATTGCTTCCATCGAAGAAGCTGAAAAAATTACAAAAGATGCAGGACTGGATGTATACGCTCAGGTTAAAGCTATCCAGCCAATCTGTTTCGAAAACGCTTGTTGGGCTTACATCGTAGGTGCAGCAATCGCTATTAAAAAAGATTGCAGACGTGCAGCAGATGCAGCAGCAGCAATCGGTGAAGGTCTTCAGGCTTTCTGTATCCCAGGTTCTGTAGCTGACCAGCGTAAGGTAGGTTTAGGACATGGTAACTTAGGAAAGATGTTATTGGAAGAAGAAACAGACTGTTTCGCTTTCTTAGCTGGACATGAATCTTTCGCAGCTGCTGAAGGTGCTATCGGTATCGCTGAAAAGGCCAACAAGGTTCGTCAGAAACCATTAAGAGTTATCTTAAATGGTCTTGGAAAAGATGCAGCTCAGATTATTGCACGTATCAACGGATTCACATATGTTGAAACAGAAATGGATTACAAGACAGGAGAAGTTAAGGAAGTATTCCGTAAGGCATACTCTGACGGACTTCGTGCAAAGGTTAACTGCTACGGTGCAAACGATGTAACAGAAGGTGTTGCCATCATGCACAAGGAAAAGGTAGACGTATCTATCACAGGTAACTCAACAAACCCAACACGTTTCCAGCATCCAGTTGCAGGTACTTACAAGAAAGAATGTATCGATATGGGTAAGAAGTACTTCTCAGTAGCATCTGGCGGTGGTACAGGACGTACACTTCACCCAGATAACATGGCAGCAGGTCCAGCTTCTTACGGTATGACAGATACTATGGGACGTATGCACTCAGATGCACAGTTCGCAGGTTCTTCTTCCGTTCCAGCTCACGTTGAAATGATGGGTCTGATCGGAATGGGTAACAACCCAATGGTAGGTGCTACTGTTGCAGTTGCAGTTTCCGTAGAAGAAGCAGCTAAGGCTGGTAAGTTCTAAAAACTCCTTGATTTATAAGGCTTTAAGGGCTTTTGGATTAATTCCAAGAGTCCTTTTCTTATGTGAAAAAACTAAATATGTGTTAAAAGTCTACTCATGTCTACATGGTGTCTACAGAATTTTTAAATGTAGACATGAGATTTGTGTAGACATTTTAGACTTTTCGTGTTATTGAGGTATCAGAATTGAAAAAAGAAGATATTATACTAAAGAAGGCTTCAAAAGAAGATGTTTCAGAAATATATGCCTTAATGCAAAAGGTATATGATGGATTAGAAGATAAAACACTATTTATCTGTGACAGCATGGATTATGTGGAGGAGCAGATTAGAAAAGATGGGTTTGCAGTCATAGCCTGCAATAAGGCAGGAAAGCTTATAGGAGCCTTTATCTTTAGATATCCGCAGCTGGAAGAAGATAATCTGGGAAGAGATATTTTCTTGGAAGAAAGAGAGTTAAAGAAGGTAGTTCATATGGAAGCTGCTGTGGTTTTGCCGGAATACAGAGGGAGAGGATTGCAGTCTGGGTTGCTAAAATATGGGGAGAAGTTGATTGATAAGAACCGATATAAGTATTTTATGGCTACCGTTTCGCCAAAGAATCCGGCTAGCTATAAAACTCTTGAGAAGCAAGGATATCACTGTATGACAACAAAAGAAAAATACAATGGACAAATCAGGAGAATTTATCTGAAAAAACTCTGACAGCCGAAACAAGAACAAACGTTCCTGTTCTGGCTGTACAAAAGATTCTATTTGTGTTATAATCAGCATCAGATGAAAACCCAAAAAAACGGAGGTGTTTTTTGTGCAGGAAAAACAGGAACTTTTTCGTTTGCATAGTGAATATCAACCCACCGGTGACCAGCCCCAGGCAATCGAAAAACTGGTACAGGGATTTAAGGAAGGCAATCAATTCCAGACTTTACTAGGGGTTACGGGTTCTGGTAAGACATTTACTATGGCAAATGTGATACAGAAATTACAAAAGCCAACTTTGATTATCGCCCACAACAAGACGTTAGCCGGGCAGCTTTACTCGGAGTTTAAGGAATTTTTTCCCTCAAATGCTGTTGAATATTTCGTCAGTTACTACGATTATTACCAGCCGGAAGCCTACGTCCCCTCCACGGATACCTATATTGCAAAGGATTCTGCGGTGAATGAAGAAATCGATAAATTACGACTGTCGGCTACCGCATCTTTGACAGAGAGAAGAGATGTGATTGTAGTTGCCAGTGTGTCCTGTATTTATGGCCTGGGTAGCCCGGATGATTTTATGAATATGATGATTTCATTGCGTCCGGGAATGGAAAAAGGAAGAGATGAAGTGATTCGTCAGCTCATAGATATCCAGTATACCAGAAATGAGATGGATTTTAAGCGTGGTTCGTTCCGGGTACATGGGGACGTATTAGAGATTATTCCGGCGAACTTTTCAGATACTGCATTTCGTATTGAATTTTTTGGAGATGAAATTGACCGGATTACTGAAATTGACGCTCTGACAGGGGAGATAAAGTCCAGTATGAATCACCTGGCAATCTTTCCAGCATCCCACTATGTGGTTCCACAGGAAAAGATTAACCGGGCAGTGCAGGATATTGAAGCAGAGTTAGAGGAAAGGGTGGCATACTTCAAAAGCGAGGATAAATTGCTTGAGGCTCAAAGAATCGCAGAGAGAACTCACTATGATTGTGAAATGTTGCGTGAAACCGGCTTCTGCTCTGGAATAGAGAACTATTCTAGACACTTGAATCAGTTGCCCCCAGGGGTGCATCCTAATACTTTAATGGATTATTTTCCGGATGATTTTTTAATTATTGTGGATGAGTCCCATATTACCATTCCACAGATTCGGGGAATGTTTTTTGGAGACCAGTCAAGAAAAAATGTATTGGTGGACTATGGGTTTCGATTACCCTCTGCAAAGGATAACCGACCCTTGAATTTTGAAGAGTTTGAAGACAAGATAAATCAGATGCTTTTCGTGTCAGCGACTCCAAATGTTTATGAACAGGAACATGAATTGCTCAGGGCAGAACAGATTATCCGTCCTACAGGATTGCTGGACCCGGAAATTTCGGTGCGCCCCATTGAAGGACAGATTGATGATTTGATTGGTGAGGTCAACAAAGAGATTGACAAGAAAAATAAAATTCTGGTGACTACGCTGACCAAAAAGATGGCGGAGGATTTGACGGAATACATGCGAGGGGCAGGCATTCGAGTAAAATACCTTCACTCCGATATTGATACCTTAGAACGGGCAGAGATTATCCGTGATATGCGTCTGGATGTCTTTGACGTACTGGTGGGAATCAATCTTTTAAGGGAAGGGTTGGATATTCCGGAAATCTCACTGGTGGCTATTTTGGACGCTGACAAAGAAGGTTTCCTGCGTTCAGAGACCTCACTGATACAGACAGTGG
Organism: Lachnospiraceae bacterium; assembly: GCA_045119215.1. Lineage (GTDB taxonomy): Bacteria > Bacillota > Clostridia > Lachnospirales > Lachnospiraceae > RUG11237. Next base: position 3,934 of record JBGVDD010000092.1, read on the forward strand.
GACGAGCAGCTAGAAATGCGGAAGGTCATGTGATTATGTATGCTGATAAAATCACAGATTCCATGCAGGCTGCTATTTCAGAGACAGAACGAAGAAGGAAAATCCAGCAGGCCTACAATGAAGAACACAATATCACTCCCCAGACGATAAAAAAAGCAGTGAGGGATTTGATTAGCATTTCCAAAGAGATTGCCAAGGAAGAAAGTAAGCTACAAAAAGATCCGGAATCTATGAATAAAAAGGAATTAGAAAAGCTGATTAAGGAAATAGATAAGAAGATGAAGAAGGCAGCGGCAGAACTTGATTTTGAATCTGCTGCAATGCTGAGAGATAAGATGTTAGAAATAAAGAAGTATCGTAATGATTTAGGGTAGGTCGAAGCATTTACTGCTGAGACCGTAAGAAAATCTGAATTATACGAAAATCGGGCAATTTTGCATGCGAAAGCATTGCCCGATTATAGTAACTGTTCAGATTTCCTGGACAGTTACTATACATCTGCAGGAGTTAGAAGATGGAAAATAAAGAAAATAAAGATAAGAAACATTATATAAAAGTGAGAGGTGCCCATGAGCACAATTTAAAAGGAATTGATGTAGACATACCAAGAGATGAATTTGTGGTACTTACAGGATTGAGTGGTTCCGGAAAATCTTCCCTGGCGTTTGATACCATATATGCAGAAGGGCAGCGAAGATATATGGAATCGTTGTCTTCCTATGCAAGGCAGTTCTTAGGACAGATGGAAAAACCAAACGTGGAGAGCATTGAAGGATTATCCCCAGCTATCTCCATAGACCAGAAGTCTACCAACAGAAATCCACGTTCCACCGTGGGAACAGTGACAGAGATTTATGATTATTTTCGTTTGCTTTATGCAAGAGTGGGAGTTCCCCATTGTCCAAAGTGTGGCCGTGAAATCAAGAAGCAGACAGTAGACCAGATGGTGGACAAAATTATGTCTTTGCCAGAGAGAACCAAAATCCAGCTGTTGGCACCAGTGGTGAGAGGTCGTAAAGGAGAGCACGTAAAGCTGTTAGCCGGATTTAAGAAAAGCGGCTACGTCCGTGTTATGATTGATGGGAACATGTATGATTTGTCTGAGGAAATCAAATTAGAGAAAAATGTAAAGCACAATATCGAGGTGGTTGTAGACCGATTGGTGGTGAAGGAAGGAATTGAAAATCGTCTCACGGATTCCATCGAGAATGTGTTGAAGCTATCTGATGGGCTGCTTACCGTGGATGTCATCGATGGCACACCATTAAATTTCAGTGAAAGCTTTTCATGTCCGGATTGTGATATCAGCATTGATGAGATTGAGCCTAGAAGCTTTTCTTTTAACAACCCTTTTGGTGCTTGTCCGGACTGTTTTGGGTTGGGATTTCAGATGGAGTTTGATATTGATTTGATGATTCCGGATAAAAGCCTGAGTATCAATGAGGGAGCCATTGTGGCAACGGGGTGGCAGTCCTGTCAGAATCCGGGAAGCTTTACTAACGCTATCTTACAGGCTTTGGCAAAGGAATATAGATTCAGTTTAGATACTCCTTTTGAGGAATATCCAGAGGAAGTTCGGGATGTTTTAATCAATGGTACCAATGGTAAGACGGTAAAAGTAAGCTATAAAGGACAGCGAGGGGAAGGTGTGTATGATATAGCCTTTGAAGGACTGATTGCCAATATGAACAAAAGATACCGGGAGACTTCCTCAGAGGCCATGAAGGCAGAATATGAAAGCTATATGCAGATTACTCCTTGCAAAACCTGCAAAGGTCAAAGGTTAAAGAAGGAAAGTTTGGCTGTGACTGTGGGGGACTATAATATTTATGAAGTAACTTCCCTTTCTATAAAAAAACTCACAGAATTTCTTCGGGAGTTAAAGCTGACAGAACAACAGAAAATGATTGGAGCAGAAATCTTGAAAGAAATTCAAGCAAGGGTGAAATTTTTGATGGAGGTGGGACTAGATTATCTAAGTCTTTCCAGAGCCACTGCAACTTTATCTGGTGGAGAGGCTCAGAGAATACGTCTGGCTACACAGATTGGATCCGGACTGGTTGGTGTAGCATATATTTTGGACGAGCCAAGTATTGGTCTTCACCAAAGGGACAATGACAAGCTAATTGAGGCACTGAAACGGTTAAAAAATCTGGGCAATACCTTAATTGTAGTAGAGCATGATGAGGATACCATGTTTGCGGCAGACTATATTATCGATGTGGGACCAAAGGCGGGATGCCATGGCGGAGAAATTGTTGCCACCGGAACGGCAGAGGAAATCATGAAAAATGAAAAGTCTATTACTGGTGCTTACCTTAGCAGAAGATTAAAGATTCCTATTCCTTCTGAAAGAAAACAGCCTACGGGATGGCTAAAGGTCATGGGGGCAGCAGAGAATAATCTAAAGAATATTGATGTGGAGATTCCTTTGGGGGTTATGACCTGTGTGACCGGAGTTTCTGGCTCAGGGAAAAGCTCCCTGGTCAATGAAATTTTGTATAAATCTTTGGCAAAGAAGTTAAACAGGGCAAGGACCATTCCGGGAAAGCATAAAAAGATTGTTGGTATGGAAAATTTGGATAAGGTGATAGATATTGACCAGTCACCCATTGGAAGAACCCCTCGCTCTAATCCAGCTACTTACACCGGGGTGTTTGACCAGATTCGCGATTTATTTGCGGCAACAGCGGATGCAAAGGCCAAGGGCTACAAGAAGGGAAGGTTCAGCTTTAATGTAAAGGGTGGAAGATGTGAGGCTTGTTCCGGGGATGGAATTATCAAGATAGAAATGCATTTTTTACCGGATGTGTATGTACCCTGTGAAGTATGTGGTGGAAAACGATATAACAGGGAGACACTGGAGGTAAAATATAAAGGAAAAAGTATTTATGATGTGCTGGATATGACAGTAGAAGAGGCGTTACCTTTCTTTGAAAATATCCCATCTATCTATCGAAAAATAAAAACCTTGTATGATGTAGGGCTTTCTTACATTAAGCTGGGACAGCCTTCTACTACTCTTTCAGGAGGAGAGGCACAGAGAATCAAGCTTGCCACGGAATTAAGCAAACGAAGTACAGGAAAGACCATTTATATACTGGATGAGCCAACCACCGGATTACACTTTGCAGATGTGCACAAGCTGGTGGAAATTTTAGGACAGCTGGCACAGGGGGGGAACACAGTAGTTGTGATCGAACACAATCTGGATGTGATTAAGACTGCAGATTACATTATTGACATTGGTCCGGAAGGTGGTGAAGGTGGTGGAAGAATTGTGGCACGGGGAACACCGGAACAGGTAGCACGGTGTAAGGAGTCCTATACCGGACGGTATATAAAAAGAGAATTAGAGCGGGATTGAAATTAAACTTGACGAATTTGATTTACAGATAAGGTAGGAAAATTCATATGAAAAAAATCATATTAGCATCAGCTTCTCCCAGAAGAAAGGAATTATTAGAACAAATTGGACTGGATTTTCAGGTAATGGTTTGCGGTGGAGAAGAACCCATAGAAACCACCATTCCTGAGGAAGCGGTGAAAGAGCATGCATTACAGAAGCTAAAGGCTGTGGTGTCGCATTTAGAAGAAACAGACAATACAAAAGATGTTATTGTGCTAAGTGCAGATACCGTGGTGGCTTACGGTGATAAAATATTAGAAAAGCCCAAGGATGAGCAGGATGCAAGAGATATGCTTGCCCTGCTGCAGGGCAACACCCATCAGGTGTATACCGGTGTGGCATTGTATGATTATCTTTCAAAAGAAAAAAAATTGTTTGCACAAAAGACGGAGGTTTCTTTTTTCGCCATGACAGAGGAAGAAATTGCAGAGTATGTGAACACAAAAGAGCCCATGGATAAAGCTGGTTCTTATGGAATTCAGGGCATTGGAGGAAAGTTTGTAAGAGAAATTAAGGGGGACTACAATAATGTGGTGGGTCTTCCGGTAGCGAGAATATATCAGGAAATAAAATGGATGATGAACAATGATTAGATTAATTGCAACAGATATTGATGGCACGCTGATTCCAGAAGGAACCCATGAGTTTCCCTGGGAATTGACTCATCAGATTGAAGAACTGAAAAAATTGGGAATTTTATTTGTAGCTGCCAGTGGCAGACAATACAAAAGTATGAAAAAGTTATTTTCTCCCACAGCAGAAAATGTAGTTTTTGTGTCGGGAAATGGTTCCTATGTAAAATGTAGGGACAGGGAAATTTTAGAATGTGTAATGGATTCACAAATTTTAGAACACCTGGTAAAAAGACTACGTCAATTGGAAAAAGAGGGATATTACTTTGTGGCAGAATCAAAAGCTGCAGCTTATGTGGAGACAGATTGTGAAGACTTTTACAGAATGTTGGTGGACAATTACCACTATGAAGTGGAAAAAGTAAAAGACATTTTAAAAGAGTGCAATGGAATCTTGAAAATATCTTTTTACCACAAGGAGAGAATTGAGGCAGTAGCAGAAGAATTCCATAGAGAGTGGGAGGACAAAATTAATGTGTTACGCTCTGGAAAGCAGTGGATTGATTTTATGCCCTATGGAGTAGACAAAGGGCATGCCATTCAAAAAATACAGCAAATACTGGGAGTTACCAGAGAAGAAACCATGGTATTTGGTGATAATGGAAATGACGTGGCAATGCTAAAAAGTGCTGAGTATAGCTTTGCGGTGGAGACAGCGGCAGATGCGGTAAAGAAAGCAGCAAAATATCAGGTAATGTCTCCAAAACAAAAAGGCGTGCTTTCCATAATACAACAGGTGATAGAGCAAGGAGGAAATTATAATGTATGATGAATTATGTATCAATACTTTTTTGGAAAACCAATTAAAACTGTTTCCCCAAAAGGTGGCAGAGACCAAAGAAGAGGCGGAAGAATTTTTGGAAGACTATATGGCTGTGGTATGTAAAAATATTGGAGAAGTAAAGTCTTATTTCGAAGAGGAAGGTTTAGATATTGTGGGAATGACAAAGGAAGATTTGGAACAAATGGAAGAAGTGTTCCCGATTTCCGATGGAAGATTTTTGATTGTGGAAGGGTAGTCTTAGATGAAAATTATGCTGCTTCGTCATGGGAAAACTTTGGGTAATGAGAAAAAACGCTATATTGGAAGAACAGATGAAGCTTTGTCACAAAAGGGGAAGCTGGAGCTTTTGGATACCAGAGGGAAACTGGAATCCATATTAGGAAAAGAAGTACAAAATCAGTGGAGAAATCAAAATAGTTTTTTTAAAATTTACATGGTTGTCAGTCCTATGTTAAGATGTAGGGAAACGGCAAAAGAGGTGTTTCTGGGTTTTTTGCCCAAAGAAGAACAGAAAGTTTTTATACCGTTTGGTATAAAAGAAGCAGAAGTAAATATAGAAATCAAAATAGTGATAGAAGAAGAATTAAAAGAGTGTGATTTTGGAATCTTCGAAAATAAGAATTATCTGGAATTATCCAAAAAACCACAATATCAGCAGTGGATAGACAGTAATGGAACCATGGATTTTCCAGGGGGTGAAAGTTTGTCACACTTCAAAGAAAGAAGTGTGACATCTTTTCAAAAGCATATAAAAACAGCCTGGGAAAATCAGGCAGATATGGTTCTGTTTGTGGTACATGGGGGAAATATTATGGCGATTTTAGAAGCTATGGATAGCAGGCAATTAGGCTATTACGACTATTCTGTAAAAAATGGGGCGTTTGTTTTTGGTGAAGTAAGAGGGGAGGGTTACTTTGTTTCTTCGTAGGCTGAGGTAGCAATCTGTGTATTTACCAGTTCGCTATAAGGAACCTGTTGGGGAAGTTCTCCAGCTTCCATGAGAATATTTTGTAATAAATCAAAGCTTTCCTGGGAGAAAATCAAATCATTTTTCCAGGTTTGTTGTGCTTTGTATCGGTTGATAATTGTTACCATGGTGTCATATTTGGTATCGGTAAATTGAGGTGAAATAATCGTTGCAATTTCTTCGCTGGAGTGAGAATTTACATAGTTAAGACCTTTTTGCAGGGCTTTGGTAAAGGCAAGTAAAATATCTGGATGGTTCTTAATATAGCTTTGTTTTGCAGAGTAGGCTGTGTATGGAACATATCCGGATTTTACACCAAGAGAGGCTACTACATAACCGGTTTGATTTTCTTCTAAAAGAGTAGCAGAGGGCTCAAATTCGATGGTAAAATCTCCTTGACCACCAGAAAAAGCAGCAGCGGTAGAACCAAAATCTATGCTTTGGTTAATGTTTAAATCTGAGGGGTTGATACCATTTTTTTTCAGAATATATTCAAAGACCATTTCGGGCATTCCGCCTTTTCGACCTCCAAGAATTTCTTTCCCTTTCAACATGTCAAAAGAAAAATTTTCTATGTTTTCCCGTGCGACCAAAAAGTTACCGGCACGTTGTGTCAATTGAGCGAAGTTTACAATATAGTCAGTAGTTTCGCCAGTGTATACATAAATGGATGATTCAGAGCCCATGAAACCGATATCTGCTTCATCGGCTAAAACAGCAGCCATGGTTTTGTCGGCGCCGAAGCCGGTGACAAGATTTAAATCGATTCCTTCTTCTTCAAAATATCCGTTTTCTATAGCTACATATTGTGGAGCATAAAATAACGAATGTGCTACCTCATTTAGTGTAACTTTTTTTAATGAATTTGACTTCTTGTTGTCGCTGCATCCGCAGAGCAGGGATAATACAAGAATTAGAATGAGTGGTACAGATAAGAACTTAGTTTTCATAGCGTTATATTACCTTTGACACAATTTTGATATATTATATTCAAAAATAAGAAATGTGTTACAAAAAAACTGGTATATTGATATTTTGATTTTAATACTTTAGTTGACGAAAGTGAAAAAAGATTTTATAATGTTACAGAAAAAATAATTTAGACAAAAAGGAAGAGGTAACAATGAAATATATTTTGGATACCCATACACATACCCTTGCCAGTGGACATGCTTATTCTACCATTGATGAGATGATTCAGGCGGCAGCAAAGAAAAAATTGGAATTGATTGGAATCACGGAGCATGCACCTAAAATGCCAGGGAGTTGTCAGGAAATTTATTTCAGTAATTTAAAAATCCTTCCAAGACAGCGGGATGGTGTGAAGGTGCTTTTTGGAGTAGAATTAAACATTATGGATTATGAAGGAAACATAGATATGTCGGAGCGTCTACTCAAACAGATGGATATCTGTATAGCCAGTATGCATACCCCGTGTGTACCTCATGGTACGAGAGAACAAAATCTTATGGCATTTACAGGCGCCATGAAGAATCCCTATGTGAATGTAATAGGTCATCCGGATGATGGAAAATACCCAGTGGATTATGAAGCTTTGGTATTGGCCGCAAAAGAGCACCATAAGCTGTTGGAATTAAATAATAATTCTTTATTGCCTCATTCTTTTCGGGAGAATGTAAGAGAGAATGATCTTACTATGTTAAGCCTGTGCAAAAAGCATCAGGTTCCCATTATTGTAGGAAGTGATGCCCATTACACCGATTATGTAGGAAGACATGAAGAAGCTTATGATTTGATGGAAGAGGTGGACTTTCCAGAGCACCTTGTGGCTAATGCAGATTTGGAGTTGTTTTACTCGTTTTTAAAGAAGGAGCAATAAGTGATGAATCAGAAAATACATTCAAAAGCTGTAGATCGTTTGTTTGAAGCAGTACTGTCACTGAAAAATTCCCAGGAATGTTATGCTTTTTTTGATGATATTTGTACGGTGAATGAACTTTTGTCTTTGTCTCAGAGATTTGAAGTTGCGGGGATGCTTCGGGAGAAGAAAACCTATGCAGAAATTGCAGAACATACAGGAGCCTCTACAGCCACCATCAGTCGGGTGAATCGTTGTCTGAATTATGGAAGCGATGGATATAATACTGTTTTGGACCGATTGGAAGAGAGAAAATAAAAAGGAATAACAGGAAAATCAAAAAAGAAGGAGTAGGTTTTATACCTTTTCCTTCTTTTTTACACTCTCCTTTTTGGATTTTTCTTTATTCTTTTCTTTGGAGTTTTTATTATCCATATCACAAATATTAGGTAAATCATCAATTAATTTTTCGATGATTAATTTCTTTACATAAACATCAAAACTCAACATACAGATGAAGGAAAACAGATGAAGGAATTCCTTTTCTTCTTCCGGTACATTGGAAAAAGAATGAAAGGACTTTTTGTACTCTGCCAGTACATCCTTCACCAAACGGTCTGCCTGTTCCTTCTCGAAACCAAATACTTCGTTGTAAATGTCCTGAAGATTTAGCTCATTTGGTTCATTGAAATACTTTTCTGTCAAAGGTGTGAACAGTCGTTGAATATCATTGATAGATAAAATATTTTTAAAATAATAGATAAATATCAAAAGCAACATATGCTCTTTGGAGTATTTTTTCTTCACCGGTGGGGGAAGTAAGTTATTCTTGGCATAGTTGTTAATCATGGTTTTGGTTAGGATTTTGTCGGAGTCATACCGTCTCATGGTGGAGAGATGCTCGTCCATAAAAGTGGTTACCTGGTCCATGTATAAATCTATATTTGGGATGTCTTCCGGTTTGATATATTCGATTCCCTGTAGTTTGTTTAATATTTCATGTAAACAGTCTGACGCGTAGTCATTCATGAAAATCACCTCTGGGACATATTATATAGTATTTAAAACTATATGACAAGAAAAAATTATTTTTGAAAAAACAGAAAAACAGATATTGATTTAAGAACACATGTTTGATACACTATAAGACATAAACAAAAAAGGAGAAAAAATTATGAGTATATACGATTCCCTAAATGATATGCAGCAGAAAGCGGTCTATCAGACAGAGGGTCCCTTATTGATTCTGGCGGGAGCTGGTTCAGGAAAAACTAGAGTCTTAACCCATAGAATAGCTTATCTTATTGAAGAAAGGGGAGTAAATCCATGGAATATTATGGCAATCACCTTTACCAATAAGGCGGCAAAAGAAATGCGGGAACGGGTGGACCAATTGGTAGGATATGGTTCGGAGAGTATTTGGGTGAGCACCTTTCATTCCAGCTGTGTGAGGATTTTGAGAAGATATATTGACAGATTAGGTTATGACAACAATTTCACTATCTATGATACGGATGATCAGAAGACAGTTATGAAGGATGTGTGTAAAAAACTGGATGTGGATACCAAACTTTATAAAGAAAAAAATCTCTTGGCTCAGATTTCAAAGGCAAAAAACGAAATGATTTCAGCGGAGGAATTTTATGCTAATTCTGCCAGTGACTTCAGACAGAGAAAAGTGGCAGAAGTTTATATGGAATATGAAAAGCGCATGAGAGCCAATAATGCATTGGATTTTGATGATTTGCTATTAAAAACAGTGCAGTTACTTGAAAATGATGAACAGGTATTGAATTATTATCAGGACAGATTCTTATATATTATGGTGGATGAGTATCAGGATACCAATACGGTGCAGTTTAAGTTTGTAAGTCTATTGGCGAGAAAAAACAGAAATCTTTGTGTGGTAGGGGATGATGATCAGTCTATTTATAAATTCAGGGGAGCAAATATCAGAAATATCTGGGATTTTGAAAAGACTTATCAGGATGCAGTGGTGATAAAGTTAGAACAGAATTATCGTTCTACCCAGAATATTCTGGATGCTGCCAATGGTGTGATTGCAAAAAATACAGAACGAAAAGCTAAAAAGCTGTGGACGGAAAATGGCAAAGGGGAACTCATTGATTTTAAACAGTTTGACAATGGGTATGAAGAGGCAGAATATGTGGCCTATGATATTTCAAAAAAGATTAGAAAAGGACAAAGACATTATAGAGATTGTGCTATATTATATAGAACCAATGCTCAGTCTCGTTTGTTTGAAGAACGTTTTATTGCGGAGAATATTCCATATAAAATCGTGGGAGGAGTAAATTTCTACGGAAGAAAGGAAATCAAAGATATTCTGGCCTATTTAAAGACAATAGACAATGGCAGGGATGATGTGGCTGTGAAGAGAATTATCAATGTGCCCAAAAGAGGTATTGGTCTTACTTCTATAGCTAAAGTCCAGGATTATGCGGATGGAAGAGAAATTAGCTTTTATGATGCCCTGAAAGAGGCAGAGGAAGTGCCGGGATTAGGTCGGGCCGCTACAAAAATCACCCCCTTTGTCACCATGATTCAAAAATACAGGAGCAAGCTTGGTTTGGTTTCTTTGACAGATTTGTTAGATGAGATTTTGGAAGAAACTGGGTATGTAAAGGAGTTGGAACTGGAGGATACGGACGAAGCGAGGGCAAGAATTGAAAACATAGATGAGTTTATCAGCAAATTGGCAACCTACGTAGAACAGGAAGAAGCCCCGACTTTAGGGGGATTTCTAGAGGAGGTTGCTCTTGTAGCGGATATAGATAGTCTGGAAGAAGACAGTGATTATGTGGTGTTGATGACCTTACATAGTGCAAAGGGGCTGGAATTTCCTAATGTATATCTGGCCGGAATGGAGGATGGGTTGTTTCCAAGCTTTATGACCATAACTTCCGATGACCCCATGGAGATTGAGGAAGAAAGACGACTTTGCTATGTGGGAATTACCAGAGCTATGGAAGAACTGCATATGACTAGTGCCAGAATGAGAATGGTGCGTGGGGAAACCCAGTACAATAAAATTTCAAGATTTGTAAGGGAAGTTCCATCAGAACTTTTTGTGCACCAGGTGGAAAAAGAAAAACCAAGGCAAGAAGAAAAGGCAGGAAGCTACCAGGTGGCAAAACAGGCATTTCGAAGTAAACCCATGGCGGGAAAACAGTTTACTGTGACCAAGGCAGAAAAATTATCCTACAGTGAAGGAGACAGAGTAGTTCATAGAACTTTTGGTGAGGGCATGGTGCTAAATATTACAGAAGGTGGAAGAGATTATGAAGTTACTGTGGAGTTTGAAAAAGTGGGAGTTAAGAAAATGTTTGCTTCATTTGCAAAGTTAGAAAAGCTGTAAATTTTTATTCATAAACTATCATAAAGAATAATTTTGCTAAATTTATTTTCGAAAAAAGGTAGTAAAATTGTACAATGTGTGATATACTAGTTAGCGACGGTATAGTTATATGTCACATTTGTTGTGCATAAACGGAAACGTTTAGATTATATAATAATAGAGAAAGGAAGTGTGGTACATGAACGATTTAAAGGATTTAGTGAGTGTAGCAAAAATCAATGATTTACTTCATAAGAAAGAGGAAGAAGATAAAAAGAAAAATGCAGTGCTTTGGGTATTAGCGATTGTAGGTGTGATTGCAGCTGTGGCAGCCATTGCATATGGTGTATATCGTTTCTTTACTCCAGATTATTTAGAAGACTTTGATGAAGACTTTGATGATGATTTGGATGATGACTTCTTTGAAGACGAAGACGATGATTTTGCAGAATAAATCATGTGAAAGGAAGAGAACCTTGTGAAAGCAGGGTTCTTTTTTATTAAAGAAAAGGTTGAATTAACCTAAGGCATATATTATAATTAGACGTAATCGCTCAGAATCAAAAGGAAGAACTAGAGGGTTTGGAGTGATATGAAATAGACACGTAAATCAGAGTACGTAGGAGCGCTAAAAATGCAAACAGAAGAATTGGAAAAAAAATATGACGTTATCATTGTAGGAAATGGAGTGGCAGGATGCTTTGGTGCACTGCATCTGCCAACAGATAAGAAAGTGTTGATGATAACAAAGGGAGAGATGGAAGAAAGCGATTCCCATTTGGCACAGGGTGGAATTTGTGTGCTGAAGACAGAGGATGATTATGAGAGTTTCTTCGAGGATACCCTGAAAGCAGGTCACTATGAAAATAGAAAAGAGTCTGTTGATATAATGATTCGTTCGTCAAGAGAGATAATCAATGAATTGATAGATTATGGAGTGGAATTTGCAAGAGAGGACGGAGAACTGCTTTATACTAGAGAAGCGGCACATTCTACCAATCGAATTCTTTACCATGATGATGTGACGGGAAAGGAAATTACTACCAAGCTATTGGCACAGGTAAGAAAACTTGAAAATGTGACAATGTTAACTAATACCACAATGGTGGATATTATTTGTACTGGAAACTGTTGTGATGGGATTATACTAAGAGACGCCAGTGGAGTATTCCACTCAGTATATGCTCATGATGTATTGTGGGCTTGCGGTGGTATTGGCGGAGTCTATGATAATTCAACCAACTTTCCACATTTAACAGGGGATGCACTGGCATTATCCCTTCGCCATGGCATTGAATTAGAACATATCAATTATGTACAGATTCATCCCACAACATTATATTCTACCAAGAAAGGGAGAAGGTTTCTCATTTCAGAGTCAGTACGTGGAGAAGGAGCTGTCCTATTAGATAAGAACGGAGAACGTTTCGTAAATGAACTTTTACCAAGAGATTTGCTTACCAACGAAATAAAGAAGCAGATGAAAAAGGACGGGATGCCTTATGTAAGGCTTTCCATGAGCACTATTAAGGATTGTGATATAAAAACACGTTTTCCAAATATATACAAGCATTGTCTTGAGGAAGGAATTGATGTGACAAAAGAACCAATTCCTGTGGTGCCATCCCAGCATTATTTTATGGGGGGAGTACATGTGAATCAGGTAAGTAAAACCACTATGGAACACCTATATGCGGCAGGAGAGACCAGTTGTAATGGGGTTCATGGAGCCAACCGGTTGGCAAGTAATTCTTTGTTGGAGAGTCTGGTATTTGCCAAGCGGGCAGTACTTGATATGGTAGAAAACTGGCAGGAAAGGGAAATCGATACGGATAGAGAGTTTGATATGAGCCCTTACGAGAACTATAAACGATATGAGGCAGAAAATATCAAGATGGTATGGGATGCCATAGAGGAAGCAAATAAAGAAAATAAAAAATAATTTTTGTAAAATAAATCTTAGAAAAAACCATAAGAAAAAAGGAGCAGAAACATGAATCAGATTACGACACTTTTACATGTGGATGAATTAATTAAGCAGGCATTGAGAGAGGATATTTCCAGTGAGGATGTTACCACAAATGCAGTGATGAGAGAGGCAAAGCCTGGAAGGGCGGAATTGATTTGTAAACAGGATGGTATTATTGCAGGACTTGACGTATTTAAGAGAGTATTTGAACTTTTAGATGACACTGCAAAGGTTATCTTTGAAGTGAAAGATGGAGATGAGGTAAAGAACGGTGAGCTTTTGGCGGTTGTAGAGGGTGACATCAGAGCGTTACTTTCGGGGGAAAGGACAGCGTTAAATTATCTTCAAAGAATGAGCGGTATTGCTACATATACCAACAGTGTGGCGAAGTTATTAGAGGGAAGTAACACCACTTTGCTGGATACCAGAAAGACAACACCAAATATGCGTATTTTCGAAAAGTACGCAGTAAAAGTTGGTGGAGGACAGAATCACAGATACAATTTATCTGATGGAATCTTAATCAAGGATAACCACATTGGCGCTGCAGGTGGAGTGAAGCAGGCAATTGAAATGGCAAAGGAATATGCTCCGTTTGTTCGCAAGATTGAAGTAGAGGTGGAGAATCTTGAGATGTTAAAAGAAGCCTTAGAAGCAGGGGCAGATATCATTATGCTTGACAATATGACACCGGAAATGATGAAGGAAGCAGTCGCACTTACCAGGGGAAAGGCACAGACGGAATGTTCTGGAAATGTAACAAAGGAAAATATTGAGAGAATCAAGGATATCGGTGTTGATTTTGTCTCCAGTGGAGCTTTAACACATTCGGCTCCAATCCTTGACTTGTCGTTAAAGAATTTAAAGCCAATAGAATAATTTTAATAGTATATTTTTAATATAATAATTTTGAAAATTATACGGATGTGTGGACACTGGCAGGGCGAAGGAATCTCCTTCGCCTTTTCAAATAATGTGAAATGTTAGGAGAGAAGAGTATGCGTAAAGGTGATATTTTAGAAGGATATGTTGAACGGGTGGAGTTTCCAAATAAAGGGATTGTGTCTATAGAAGGAAAAAATATTATAGTAAAAAATACCATTCCTGGACAGAAGATAAAATTTCAGATTAACAAAGCAAAGAAGGGAAAGATGGAAGCAAGACTGTTGGAGGTGTTGGAAAAGGCAGAAAATGAAATACAGGCAGATTGTGAACATTTTGGTGAGTGTGGTGGATGTGCCTTTCGGAATTTAGCGTATGAACATCAGGTGGCTATGAAGGAAGAACAGTTAAGAAGCCTGCTTTCACAGGTGGGATGTGAAGGCACCTTTGAAGGGGTAAAATCTAGTCCAAGACAGGAAGAATACCGCAATAAAATGGAATTTTCTTTTGGAGATGCATTTAAGGATGGACCGCTTTCCCTGGGAATGCATAAGCGTGGAAGCTTTTATGATATTGTGGCAGTGACTGGCTGTAAGCTGGTAGATGAAGATTATCGTAAGATTTTGTCTGCCTCCTTGGAATATTTTCAGTCTACATCTTTAAAATTCTTTCACAAGATGACACATATAGGATACTTGCGTCATTTATTGGTGCGTAAGGCAGTGAAAACAGGAGAGATTCTCATTGATATCGTAACCAGTACACAGGAAGATTTTGATTTTTCAGAGTGGGTATCTATTCTTACAAATCTTTCTTTGGATGGAAAAATTGTAGGAATCCTTCACACAAAGAATGACAGTTTGGCAGATGTGGTAAAAGATGAAGGAACAGAAATTCTATTTGGCCAGGATTATTTCTATGAGGAACTGCTGGGACTGAAATTCAGAATTTCCCCATTTTCCTTCTTCCAGACCAATTCTTTGGGGGCGGAAGTTTTATATGACACTGCCAGGGAATTTATTGGAGACACAGAAAATAAAAAGATTTATGATTTATACAGTGGAACAGGAACCATCGCCCAGATTCTTGCCCCTGTTGCAAGTCACGTAACTGGAGTAGAAATTGTGGAAGAAGCGGTAGAGGCTGCAAAGGAAAATGCAAAGCTGAATCAGCTTACCAACTGTGATTTCATTGCAGGCGATGTGTTGAAAGTCTTAGATTCCCTGACAGAAAAACCGGATCTCATCGTCTTAGACCCACCAAGAGATGGAATCCATCCCAAGGCATTGCCAAAGATTATCAACTATGGGGTAGAACGAATCGTGTATGTTTCCTGCAAACCAACTAGTCTGATACGAGATTTGGAAGTCTTTCAGGCTGCCGGGTATGAGGTAAAGAGAAGTGTGGGAGTAGATATGTTTCCGGCAACGGGGAATGTGGAGACGGTAGTTCTCTTGTCCCAACGGAAAGCGGATGATTATGTTGAGGTGGAATTGGAACTGGATGAGCTTGATGTGACGCGTGCGGAGAGTAAGGCGACTTATGCGGAGATTAAGGAGTATGTCTTAAAGGAGTATGGGTTGAAGGTGTCTAATCTGTATATTTCACAGGTAAAAAGGAAATGTGGAATAGAGGTTGGAGTAAACTTTAATTTATCAAAATCTAATGATGCAAAACAACCACAGTGTCCAAAAGAGAAAGAGGAGGCAATAATAGAAGCATTGAAAGCATTTAATATGATTTAATTTAGGAGCATGACTGTATGAAGGTTTTATTAGGATCAACAAATTATTAGAACAGAACTATTACAACTAGAATCCAGAGTGAAGCATTTTATTACAGATGGACGGTAAATATTTATTTGAAGGAGAACAATAGGAGAAATGAGACACCTTGAGCTTCCTGAAAATATTCAGGCAATTGTCGGCACAAAAGAATATTCATTGGATAATGTTGGTATGTCGGACTCAGAAGTACGTATTTATGATAAATTCGTTTTGAAAATCCAGCCACAAAGTGAAGAAACAAATAATGAGTCTGCAATTGCAAAGTGGATTGGTAATCAAATCCCGATTCCTACAATACTTGAATATTGTGTTGTGAATGGTATGTCATATACGCTTATGACTAAAATTGATGGAAAAATGCTCTGTTCTGTTGAGTACCTTGGACAACCCGAAAAACTGATAAATCTTGCAGCACAGGGCTTAAAGCAACTATGGAAAATTGATGTAAAAGATTGTCCATATCAGGCTAGCAGACTTAATGAACGATTAAAAAATGCAGAATATAATGTATTGCATAATCTGGTAGATTTATACAACGTCGAGCCAGAGACATTCGGACCAAATGGTTTCGCTAATCCAAAAGAACTTCTTAATTGGTTAAAAAATAATCGACCTGATGAAGACATTGTTCTTACACATGGTGATTATTGCTTACCAAACATATTTGTAAAAGAAAATGAAATAAGCGGTTTCATAGATATTGGTAAAATGGGTCCAGCCGATCGATGGCAAGATATCGCAATTGCAATAAGAAGTTTGAAACACAATTTCGATGGCAAGTACACTGATGGGAAAAAGATTTTTAATTTTAAGCCTCAGATGTTTTTAGATGCGTTGGGTGTTGATTTTGATAATCAAAAATACAAATATTATTTTTTACTGGATGAGTTGTTTTAAGCAGAAATTATGATTTGATGGATGAAATATTGAGCAAGTACATAAGAAAATTATAGTGTGAAAGGCTGGTGTTATCTTTTGAAGATAGATATTATTGGTTCAGTTGCAAGTGGAAAAACAACACTTGCAAGGCTAATATCGCGAAAATTAAATGTCCCTTACTATGAAAAAGATAATATAGTCTGGAAAAGAACTTCAGATGGAGATGTAAAAAGAAGTCCGAAGGAACGTGATGAATACTTTAACGAAATTGTTAGTGGAAGCGAATGGATAGTAGAGGGCTCACCGAGGGAGTCGCTTAAGGAAAGTTTTGATTGTTGCGATTATATTATTGTGTTAGATGAAAATACAGCTACAAGAATGATAAGAGTATTTAGACGCTGGATTAATCAAAGAAATGGAAAAGAATCCTATAATTCCAAACCGACATTGAAATTTTTATGGTGGAACATTAAATGGGTATTCGAGTTCAACATAAAGAGAAAAGAGTTATTTCAGGAATTGCATATTTATGGTGAGAAAGTAAAAATATTTAAGCATTCAAAAGATGCATATGAATTTTTGATTCAAAGATACTATTGTGATACATAATGACATTATATATTAAAAAACAAAGGTAAATGGCAATGAATAGAAATGATGTATTAACAGACCCTAAGAAACTTGTAAGAGTAGAATTAAAAAATGCTGGATTCAATATCGATAAAATCAAAATACCAGAAAGAGTATATCTTCTTGCTGATGATATTTTTGATGAAATGGTGTCAAGAGATGCAGGGGAATATAGATATCCA
>JBGVDD010000093.1:0-7000 GCA_045119215.1 Lachnospiraceae bacterium
ACCTTGCCACCAAGAAAATCGGTAAGAATAATCCCAAAGCGGAACAAATAAAGGAAGATAATGAGGTGCGTATGATGTGGAATCACGAAGTAGATCGAGCCTTAGTCAGCCAAGTGCCGGAGGATGAGATACGGCAGATAAAGAAAGAATTTATCACAG
This sequence comes from Lachnospiraceae bacterium, assembly GCA_045119215.1. GTDB lineage: Bacteria > Bacillota > Clostridia > Lachnospirales > Lachnospiraceae > RUG11237. The sequence continues at coordinate 160 of JBGVDD010000093.1, forward strand.
ACCGTATCCGTAGTTCCATCAAAGCATGGGGCAACTGTCCGGAACTGCTTGCCAATATCATACGAGGGGCAACCACTCGACTGGCACTTCTGATTCACGATTTACTTACTGCCGCAAGGGAACTGAAAAATAAGCTGTTCCATGAAGCTCTAGAAAAAGAATATGGAAGTAAGGCTGTTATAAAAGCAGGTGACACCGCAGATGTTGTTTCTGCTCCGGTTAAGGAAACAATAACAAAGCCTGAGCCACCAAGCGTTACAATTACCGCAACTGTTCCAGAAACCAAGGTTATAGAACAGCCCAAGCCACAGATACCCCCAAGACCGGTTATGCCACCGGAAGTAGCCGCTTTCCCAAGACTTCAAAAGGTCAAGGTTACTCTTGATAAACACAATAACCTTATCTTTGAAACAGAGCGTGAACGGACAAAACTGGAGATTGAATTAAGCGATTTGAAGGGGCTTGCAAGGCTCACCAAGAAAAAGGAGTTTGAAGGCAGGATTGCCACCAAAACCGAAGAAATCCGAACCCTCAAAGCCGGATTATCAGGCGTCGTCAGACAGCATGGATGTAAGTAGGTAATAATCCGTATCTTGACAAATTATAATCCCCCGGCATTTGCCGGGGGAAATAAAATTTTACTTTTTAATTTTACTACGACAATCATCAGGGATTTCTGGTGACCATGGAAGGAGTTTTATCAGATTCTCTTTTGCTGGAAACGGTCCAAGGTTTTTCATGTTTTCCAACACGTATGTTAGGTAGTTGTATGGCTTTAGATCATGCAGGAGTGCTGTCTCCGTGATGCTGTATATGGTTGCACTGGCTTCTGCGCCACGGATGCTTTTGGAAAACAACCAGTTGCGGCGGCCGATCGCAAAGTTCTTTATTGCTCTTTCCGCAGCCATGTTGTCGATGCTCAGATGCCCGTCTTCCAGATAGCGTTTTAGATATTTCTCCTGGTTAAGGCTATATAAGACCGCTTCTCCGATCTTGGAAGACCGGTCAACACAACCTTCCAGTGTATGAAGCCACTCAAAGAAAGCCTCTAAAAGCGGTTTTGACTGCTTTTGACGCTCTTCATACCTTTCTTCCGGTGATCTGTCACGGATCAACTCTTCGATCTTATAGAGCATACCGATCCGTACCATTGCCTGATGTGCGGTTGTCTCTTTCAGCTGCTCCTTTGTGAAGTCTTTTTTCAGGATCGTCAGGGCTTCATCAAACCTGCGCCTCGCATGGGCCATACAGCCGGTCACCGTGATCCCTGCCGGAAGATTGTGATATGCCTGATATCCATCGCAGGTGAAATATCCGTGGAACTGATCTCCCAGAAACTCTGTCGGATGGTATCCTGCACGGGTCCGCTCGTATTGGAAGAGCACCATCCTTGGTACATCACTGTATTCATCGGTAAGGTAAACCCACATCCAGTTCTGTGTGGAACCTTTCTGTCCCGGCTCATCGATCACCTGGACACGTGTCTCATCCCCATGGGCGTAATGACTCCTGAGGAACTCCTCCTTCATCAGTTCGTAGAGTGGCTGTAGGTAACGATCCGCACACGAGATGATCCAGTTTGCCATCGTCTTCGTTGAAAGGTTCAGGTCATAACGGGCGAATTCCCTTTCCTGGCGTGCAAGGGGCATCCCATTTACATATTTTGCGTTCATGATCCCTGCAACAAGGGATGGCGTTGCAATACTTCCCTTCAGAAGTGACGGCATCTTTTCCGGACGTTTCATCCCTCCGCATTTCGGGCAGCTGTAAACATAAGTTACTTCTTCCACGACTTCAAAGCGGGCAGGGATGAATTTCAGATATTTTACAGTCTCTGTTGTCACTACTTTATATTTAGTCCCACAGTCTGGGCAGCGCCTGTCTGTACCTTCCAGCTTGTGTTCGATCACTTCTGTGGTCTCAAAAACGGAGAGATCCTCTTCCTTTTTACCAGTACGTTTCTTCCTTTTATAAGAAGACGGATGGACTTCCTCCATCTCAGGTTCTTGTGCATCAGGATCTGCATCCTGCTCTGCCTCATTAAAAAGGTTCAGCTGCGTAAATCCATCGGCATACCTCTCACTGGAAGGACCGAACTGTTTGCGCTGTGCAAGGGTCAGCCGGTCAGAGAGCATCGCATTCAGGAATTCCAGTTCCTTTGTTTTTTCCTTAAGGATCCGGATCTCATTTTCCTGCTTCTGATGGTGCTCCTGCATTGCCTGCATCAAAGCAATGATGTTCTCTTTACTCATGCTGTTGAGCTGTTCTTCTGTGAAAAGCGGTTTCATAATACGGCCTCGACTTTCTTGTATCTATAGAAAGTATACCACACATCCCCTCTGGAAGCGACAGAAACCTGCTTCCGGGAACAGAGGGAAATCGGCGTAAAACCAAGGAATTTTCGGCTTTTTGCGGATTGACAGAAATCGGGCTATATGACGATCCTGGGATGGTGTTCCTCAAAAGCACCTTTGGGATTGAGGGATAACCCATCACACAACCAGTGGATCTCTTTCAACGTAACTTTCTGCAGTTCATCCGGTGTATCTGGCCAGTGAAAGGAATCCCGGTCTAACCGTTTCATCAGGATCCAAAATCCTGATCCGTCCCACTGGAGGAGCTTGATCAATGTGCGTCTGCGATTGCAGAATGCGAACATACAGCGGGAGTACGGATCGAGATGGAATTTCAGTTTGATGATCGCCGCCAGACCAGTATAACTTTTACGAAGGTCAGTTGCACCACAGGCCAGATAGACGGTAGTACTTCCCGAAAAATCAAGCATAGTTTTTGATCGCATGAAGCAGGGCGGTCATGAGTCCAGCTGGACAGTCCGCATCCACTTCGATCCGGATATTCCCCGGAAGACAAATCGTGACCGGTGCATAGTCTGTGATACGATCAGAACAAAACTCCTGCTCAGAGGGAAGTCTGGCGAAGATCGGATCCTCACAGAACTCTTTCCTGGGAGATCCGGTCTGCATTTTCCTGAACCAGTAACCAAATGTGGACAATGAAACCTGATTTTTCTGACACCATTCTTTTCGTGACAGACCACTGTTTTTGAAAGCGGCGATCCTGCCAGCCCAAAGGGTTTTTTTACTTCATTGTCATTCATATCTTCAAATACCTCCATCGTTTAAAAGAATCTTATCAAAGATGGTATGGTATTGGTAGATACGGATTATTACCTACTTACGCATGGATTTGCAACGGTGCAGGATTTCTACACAGCGTTTTATACCCCACAGCGTGCAATCGACGCATATCAGCAGGATTGTGCCAAATGGTATGAAACCTAGGGAGAGAAAACCACTCCAAAAGCCGAAACCATGCATGAAAAGATACAAAGGTATAAAGAAAAGGCTGACAAGCAGAATGCCAGTCAACCTTATCGAAGCAGAGATAAAGGGGCGAGATGAATCGCCCCTAATATCATCAAGAATTATTCGCATGTTCTATTTCCTCAGAAATAGCTGTCACTATCTTTTCTATATCAGCAATGTATTTTTCAACATCCTCACGTTCAATATCTATTTTGGCACCTGTTTCATGTAAGCAATCAGCTTGATGTGCGATCTGGTTTCTTCGTCTAAACAAAGTGTTTAACGTATGTTTAAATTTGTCTTTAGTTGGTGTCGTTGAGCCATGCTCATAAAATGCTCTATCTGCAACACTTTGCCATTTTACCCCAATAAGATTCAATTGACCAATCACTGCATCAGCACTCATAAATGTATCTTCCGCATATGAATCATTTACAATATCCAAAAACCAGTTTTCTTGTTCAGGGTTTCTTAGGACATCCGAAATTTCACCTAACCGAATCGTAAAATTGTCATATCGTTCTGTCTTTTCCCAAACACCTTGAAATATTTGTACCATACCATATTTTGTCACCTCATGCATAAAGAAATCCAAAGCACTATCAAGAAAAACTACCTGAGATCTTAAAATATCCTTATACTGCATATTACCCTCGGCTTTTAATTGTTCAGCCAATTCAAATTGCGATTTTATAGATAACAAATTGTTTATAAAACGATTTGTAATGGCTGACAGTTCAAATTGCATTGTTCGATTAGGACGTCTATCACGTGTACCAATACTTCTAGGTGTAAGTTCAAGATTTCTTTCTTCCGTTTGAGGCATTAAAATCCCTCCTCTGCTGGAAATACCAAAGGATTATGAATAAATGGAATCGCACCGTATTTTCCATTCATATATCCTTTACTGATATTTTCATCTTTTCTTACATTTTTTAACTCCGCCAAAGAATAAATGTCAGTCGCTCTATCTTTATTAAGTTCAGTGAACCAAATCTGATCTCTTCTAAACGTATTTAAATCCAACAAATTTGTATCATGTGTACTAAAAATAAGCTGAGCTTTAGAATCTCGTTTTCCATACATAATAAGTCTTAATATCTCTTTTACAATACGAGGATGCAAACTTGTTTCCATTTCATCCCAAATCAAAACTTTATCTTTAAGAATAATATCTATAATAGGACCGAATACTTCAAATAATTTTTGAATACCTTTAGATTCTTCATTCAGATTAACAGAGAACAAACCATAATTTATATATGCTTCTGACCTTGTTACTTCTTTTGCCTGAGCAAAAAAAGGTTTAAATTCATCTGGTATATTATCTGGAATAAATTCCGGAGACATTTGTGTTTTCTCAAACTTAGTATCTATACTTTGAATAGGCGTATCAACAGATTTCATAAAATCAATAAATATCTTTTTTAATTCAGGTTCTTTGGTAAATCTTTCAATAGAATACTCCAGCCAATTACTAATTTCTAATGGCAACGGATAAAAAATAAGATCTTCCTTAAAGAACAAAAAAACTAATTCCGCTTCTTTTACTGCAGAGTAATTTGCAGAAACAGACAGAAATAATTTATTAGGCTTCATAAAATTCAATATCGCCTCAAAATCTTTTTTAAACTTATCTCCAAAAGATACTTCGTTCAAATTTCTATCAAAAATTTTTGCTTGTTTTCCATTCGGAAAATAATAAAGATACTCGGATATAATCTGTTCTGATGTATAAGACAAACCATAAGCATAACGTACATCTTTCTTCACGAACTGTATAGCATATGTTGTAGGAGTATTTTGCATTGCAAGCTTATGCGAAACCTGCCTTATTTTGTCACCCGGTTGATGATTGTTGCTATTACAAACTAAAAGTTTCAAAAAATTTAATGAATCTAAAAAACTCGTCTTCCCAGAACCATTTGCACCATAGATGGCTGCCACTTTATTAATAAGTGTTCCTTTATAATCTACTAAGAGTTTTTCAAAGGAATTATCCTTTGAGGCAAGCATTGAAAATATCACTTTTTCTTTTATTGAACGATAATTTTCACAAGTATATTCCAAAATCATAGTAACACCTCTTTAATTTTTGTTGGTAATTATATTATATCCAAACAAGTGTAAAAGTCAACTTTGTTTTCGGTTTTTCTGCAAATACCAAGTGAATTTATTTGTTTTTTGATATTTAATCTCCTGTTTTTGTGAAATAATCACAAATCTGTGTTTTTAACCATTGACACATTGCATTTAAAATGCTATCATCGACTTGTAAACAAGGACAAACTATAACACAATTGTCTTAAACACTCTATTTTAAATATGAAAGGTGGTGAAAATATGGGAAGAGTTTCTGTGGTAAAAGAATCCGATACCGGAAGAAATCAACGCTTTGTTGATAACAAAACACACAAGGAAATGAATCGCAAAGAATTTGTATCAGCAATACGTAATGGACAATATCAGGATTACTACGTGAGGAAAGTAAACAATGTTCCTACCCCATGTAGCAAACCTGACGGAAATAAAAACAATAATTTAGGATAGCGGCAACTATCATAAATTATACTTTGATTATTGTATTATATTTGTCCGTGTTTGTCACTAAAATTTTGAAAAGAGGTGAAAAATATGCGTACAAAGACAATTCGAATATCTACAAAAGCAAAAACTACCAGCACTGGAAATTTACGTATTACAACTTCTGTATCCAACGGTAGTACTACAAGAACTAAAACCAAAACTATTCGTTTAAAATAGAGCGAATTTCTGTTGATGGGGGCGAACTTTTCGCCCCTTTTTTCACATAAGCAACTTCTCTATTTCACTCCCAATCTTATAAATATCTACCTTGATACTCTATACTGCAACAAGACTAAATGTGTTAATTTTACATTTTGGGTAATTTACACCGGAAAGCTATCTACTTTCAAAAACTCCCTGATCATCTCCTTTTCTTCATCCATCATAATATTCATATGACCTCTTCCTTTGATTAAATATGTAGTGCAATTAGGAATAATCTCTTTTGCTCTTTTGATTACACCTTCCCCTGGGAATAAGCAGTCCTTTTCCGCCGCCATAACAAGAGTCGGTGCATTACACTTCTTCATCAAAGCTCCATCAACATTACTTGGCATCCCCGTCTTTACTTTTGCATGTCTGATGCTTAGTTTTGCCGTTTGATATAGGTCATCCGTTATATTATCTTCTGTAATAGCAATCGGGAGCATTGTCTTTTTTAACCATTTATCTTTACGAGTAATCCAGTACATAATCATCGGCATCATCATACTCATGCTATTTATTGCTGGTGCATTCTTTATTCCCGAAGGAACATACAATAATGCCCTTTTGATTTTTTCAGGAGCAACACACATTGTTTTTGCAAGTACACCTGCGCCAAACGAACCCGAACAACATGAAATCGAGTCAAAACCCAATTCCGTAATTACCTGACTTGTCCACTCACCATAATCATATCCTTTGGATGACAAACAGTTTTCGGCACT
>JBGVDD010000094.1:0-2244 GCA_045119215.1 Lachnospiraceae bacterium
CTCAAACTTCCCACATCAAAAACTGCTTAGAAACCTTGAAAAATAAGGGAAATTTAGCATATTAATTGATGTATTGACAACAAAATAGCACCATAATCTGGTATAATATTGAATAGCGACAAACAAAAAATACACAGAAGAGGTGCTATCCAATATGATAAACCAAAAAGTTGATTTTGAAAACCCTGAAACAGAAATTAAATGCGAATTTGGTGAGGCTATTCGTGAACTTCAAATCAGTAAACTCCTTACCAAATCCAACATAAAAGGAAAAAACGGCAAATCGTTTTATGAGGTTTTTCAGTTTCTGTTATTATTGGTATTCCAGAATTGCAATCTGTATCATTTTCTTAATTCCAAAAAGAAAGATACTGCATTTTCAAAGAATACCTATTATCGTTTTCTTAACAATGCAAGCTTTAACTGGGTAAAATTTATTTCCCTGCTTGCTGCCAGGGTAACTGCTTATTTTGACAGACTAACCCGACCGGAGCGTGTGACATGTCTTGTACTTGATGACTCAGTGATTGCACGTGAAAGAAGTAAAAAGGTTGAACTTCTTTCTTATGTTTTCAATCACGTGATCGGTAAAACAGTGAAGGGCTTTAACATGCTTACACTTGGCTGGACGGATGGCTACAGTTTTATTCCTGTAGGATTCAATATGATGGCATCTGCAAAAGAATCCAACCGTATTGTGCCTGCCAATGCGTCTATCGACAAACGGAGCAATGGTGGTAAAGCAAGAAAAAATGCTGTACTTCAAAAGCCAGAGGCTGCATTGCAGCTTATTCGTAATGCACTGAAGGCAGGAATCAAAGCAAGCTATGTCCTCATGGACACATGGTTTACCAACGAACCGTTTATTGCAAATATTCTGGCAGAAGGACTGGATGTCATAGGCATGTTAAAAGACAATAAACAGTACTACATTTACAAAGGAAAAAAGTACAATTTGAAACAACTCGGAAAACTGGTATCCTTCCAAAAGCCTGGAGATATACTGTTTTCAATTTGTGTAAAAACAGGAAAACAGAACATTCCTGTAAAGCTTGTATTTGTCAGAAACCGTAATAAACGCAGTGAATATATTGTCTTGCTTTCCACTGACTGTACATTGAACAGCGAAGAAATTGTAAGAACGTATGGAAATCGGTGGGCCATAGAACTTTTCTTCCGTGCCAGCAAATCCCTGCTTGATCTTGGTTCTGAATTTCAAGGACTGAGTTACGATATGACCGTCAGCAGTACAGCTATAGTATTTACACGATACATCTTAATTGAATGGCTTCGCAGAAAGAAAAATGACGATAAGACCATCTGCGAATTATTCTATGTGTGCTGTGATGACATACAGGACATGGAACTGAGTACTGCGCTTAAACAGTTGCTTGAAATACTGGTAAATGGACTGAAAAATCAGATGATCACTATCACATCTGAAATCAAAAGTCAACTAATCAATTGGTTTGTGTCCCAGCCTGCATTTATACAGGCTTTATGCCCTGATTTCGGGTGGGAAGTTTGAGTTAATAAAAATAAATATTAGCAAAAACTAATGATTTGGGATGGATTTGCCGAAATAAAATGGTTTAGAAATTGTTATTTTTTGTTTTAGGCTTATTCGATCCGGGTAGAGATGTATGAAAAAATTATATAAAGTCATAATTATTGAGGATTAGTATTTCGATGTTATTGATTGTATATATAACAGTATTTTAGTAATCAACGGAAGTCCGAAGGGGAAAAACAGCAATACATACAAACTTACGACGGCTTTTGTCGAGGGTTTGAAAGGTGATTATGATATTAACTTCCGTGTTATAGACTTTTGAGATAAATAAAACCGATGGAATTGACTAAAGCTAGTTTATCCCATCGGTTTGTTTTATTCGAGCGTGTGTGAACGGTAACAAAAAATGTTGAAAGTAACCGAAAAATGTGTTTTTTGTTGACAACATTTATATGGATATATATAATATTTATATGAAATTTTTGGAATATTGTATGTTTTACATGAGGTAAGAGGGAAGACTGTTATGATAATATAACAATGTATAAAGTGAAAAATAGCTGTAAACAGAAATATGCGTGTCATAATCAGAAAAGGTGATAAGGAAATAGGAATGTAGAAGTTATAAAATGATCAAACCGGGAAAGTGACCATGCATACAAGTTATGAAAAAATGTGTATATTTGGAATAAGAATGGTAATTGAACACGCTTATAAGGAGTAGCAGTGTT
>JBGVDD010000095.1:0-2902 GCA_045119215.1 Lachnospiraceae bacterium
ATCACCATTTAATTGTATACATGAACTATTTTTTAATTTTTTCAGATCCATTTCCGGACTATTTTTAATATTTAATTTAGATATTTTCACATTTTCCAATTCATCTATTATGTTTTGCTCTAAATAAGATTCTGCCTTTAAATTAATTTCATGATCCAATGTTTCTAAACCGGATATGCTTTTTTGTTTTTCAGATAATTCATCCTCTTCATAATATTCAATTGTTATGTCTTCCAATTTTTTCAGATTGGACATATCACCAAAACCATCAATTTCACTTCCCTTAATTTTTATCGTTTCAAGGTTCTCCATATTACCAAGATTACTTTGTTCTCTAATTGTAGTGTCCCAAATTTCAAGTTTAATAACATTATCTAATCCACTAAAATCGATTTCGCAGCCTCCTGATACAAGCATATTTGATATTTTTCCTATTTCACTCAACGGTTTTAATGATCGTCCATCGCAATTAATCAACATTACTTCTATACTTTTATCTTTCAAATCAAACTCAGATAAATAATTTAAATCAATATCCTCTTTATTATCAAAATAAATCGAAATCGATTTAAGCATTGGCATATGGTTAATGCCATAGGCTATTCTTTCATGATTTTCCTCATTAAGTTTTTTTATACGAATTTTATATACTGAATTAAAGTCAGATAAATCACCATCTTCCATCTCAAATTCTGCCAATATGGCAGTTCTTTCTTTTACTATTTGATAGTGATATGCTATATTGCCTGATACAGCAATTACCATAATTACAATTAATACAAAATATATTTTTTTGATTTTATTTAGTGTTCCATTGAATATATAGTTATCTGTAAGCAATAATGTAATTAGTGGTATTACAACTGTTGTAATAACCATTTTGATAATTCTTCCGACTGTAAACGGTTCAATAATATCACTTACAATATTACATACAATTATGTATAAAAAAAATTCAGACATTTTAGCAATTAAAAAGTAAGCGTCTAATTTCAGGGTGTAATTAAAAATACTATCGGAATCCTCATTGCTAGGATTCCGATAAGCTAACATTTTACTCGGTTTTATTGCTACATTGTTGCTGAACTGTTTCATTCCATGGAGCTAGAGAGTCTAGTTCTTCATCTGTCATATCACTGTTTGGACGGTGCTCTAAAAGATACTTCAGATATTCATATAGGTTGAGATGGTATGCTTTCGCCATTTCTACAATTGTTAGATAAATGGCATTAGCATGAGCTCCATCAGGAGTATCTGAAAACAGCCAGTTTTTGCGACCAACAGTTACAGGTCGAATGCTGTTCTCGCTCAGATTATTGCTCAAACTGCATCGCCCATCTTCAAGGTAGGTCATAAGAAACTCCTCACGATTCTTGATGTATGTGATAGCTGTTTTTAGTTTTCCATTACTTCCAGGATTAACCTGTTTTAGCCACAACAAGAAAGCCTCAATAACTGGTTTCTCATCTTTGAGGCGACGGTTATAAATCTGTTTGACACTGTATTCTTTTTCCTTGTATGAACGCTCGTATTCAAACAGCTTATTGCAATAAAGTACACCCTGAACAGCTGGATTACTATAATCCTTTTGATGTCCTTTGGGTATGGCTTCTAATAGATATCTGCGGATGTGAGCCCAACAACAGCATCGTTTGGTTTCTTTTACTTTGTTGTAACCTTGATATCCATCTGCCATCAGATAGAAGCCTGGTTCAATTCCTTCGAGGAATTGCTTGGCGTTTTCTCCTGCCCTGGTAGGAGTGTAATTGTAGAGGATGATAGGATTTAATCTATCCTCACCTGTACGAATCAGCCAGAAGTATGATTTCGACTGAGCCCTTCGCCCTTCTTCTTTTAAAACCTGAATGGGCGTTTCGTCCATCATAAGAAATCTTCTTTTGAGAAGTTCACGATGGAAGAAGTCATAAACAGGCTGCAGGTATTCCTGGGCGGCTGTTATAATCCAACGAGCCATTGATGTTCGACTTATTGGTGCAGACATCTGCAAAAAATCCTGTTCCTGTCTATACAATGGAATGTACAATCCGTATTTTCTGTATAGTATGTTCGCGAGCAGTGATTCTGAAACATAACTTCCAGGAATCAATGCAGGTGTACCATTATCTTTGATAAACTGTGGTTCTTCAGTATCCTTACATTTAGAACAAGCATAGGTTGTAGCGACATACTCAATGCATTCAAGTTTAGGCGGAGTATATACTATCTCCTTGCGGATAACTTCAGTTCCTATGGCCAACATTTCACTGCCACAAATAGGACAAAGTTTGTCCTCATTGGATAAAGTATTAACCTGGACTTGTCTTGTTGGGATATCTTTGAACTGTTCTTGGAGGGTTGGTTTCTTTCTACGAGATTTCTTTGGTTGTTCTATAACTTCGGGTTCAATGAGTTCAACTTCCTTTTCTTCGTCAGAAAGATTATCGAATAGATTTAACTGACCTTCCACGCCATCTATGCGGCGCTCACTGGAAGAACCAAACATTTTTTGACGGAACCATGCAAGTTCAGCTTTAAGATTATCGTTTTCAGCCTGTTGCTTTGCAATTGTATCATTCAGTGCTTTAATGGTGATATTGAGTTGTGAAATCATATCTTTAAGCTCTGAAAGCTGGATATCTTTGCTGCTTCTTGCCATGCTTTTTCTCCTTTGTTTGTTGCTTAAATTATACCACAAAAAAGGGTGAAAATCCAGTAAAATCAAGGGTTTCGTGTTGCTTGTATGGCCTTTGGCTGTTCAATTTCAAGCCCTGACATTAGCCAGTCAAACTGTTGCCAGGTTATTGCTTTTACCTCTGATTTATTGCGTGGCCAACGGTATCTTCCGTGAACATCTTTTAGTTTTTTATACAAAAGAACATATCCATCATGTTCTCGTAGTAAT
>JBGVDD010000096.1:0-5466 GCA_045119215.1 Lachnospiraceae bacterium
CTGTGGCTACTTTTATGTTCTTATTTGCTATTCATTTATCCCTGCCACGACCTCATAATACACCACAACCATATGTTTGTCTACCACAAATTTCCAAAATTTCGACAAAATTTTATTTTCGTTATTTTTGCCAATCACAAGCGTGACACGAGCCCCCTCTGCATCATCGGACACCCGCTGTTATACTTCCATTTTCGCCGCATTTGCCTGCTCCAGATAAGATAAAAACAATGCTTCCAAAGTCTTATCTTCTGCGTAGGAACAGGTGACATTTACCACAGTTCCGTTGGTGGTTTTTATGCTGATATTCTTTTCTGTTAAATTTATTTTCTCGTCCATGCGTAACCTCCATTTTTATTTTTTGCATTATCGTTGCCATAACAAAAAAATCGCTACCCATAGCTTCTATAAATGCACAAACTATGGATAACGATTTTGTTATCTACTGCAATCTTTTAATTATAATCCGAACCATCTCACTTATGGTTCCTATCAAGGTATACGCCGGTATTCCAACCCCTCATCGCCCCGTATACGTAGAAGTGTACTCACCTCCGGGAATTACAGACGGCCACTTATCTGTGTTCACGACGCCCTCCTCCTAAGAGAAGCACTATCTCCCCTGCTTGCCTTTCGGGGACCGGGACGAAACTCTTTTCTCGCCCCTCATGGGTTATTATCCTTACGCAACATACCTGCTCCCACATTTACCGGACTTCCGTCCAGCCTCTCGGCCTTCATCTCTCAATCCATCAGCCTACTGATATGATAACTGTGACTTCCATCCTGCGGGTATATGAACCGTAATTCTACTCATCTGTAACTGCTATTCAGTTGTCAAATTTCTCCGGCTTTTCAGGGCCTGTGTAAAGGATAAAACACAAAACTTGATGCTTGTACATATCCTAAAAAGACCAATTTTCGCAAAAAACTATTCTTTTCAGTATGAATTTCTCTTTGCAGGAGTATCATACTATAGATTTCGAAGGTTGGCTATGGACAGGGCTGGTGTATTTTGAAGGATTTGCACCAGAAATTGGTGGGGTTGGGCTACTATCTTCGGAGCTTGTTTAAATTCTTGTTTTAAAACAAGATTTAAACAAAATGTGTCTTATACACTGTCACTTAAGTCCAGTTGCTATTCCAACAATTGCTTCTGCATTTCGTATAATCCATCAGTTTTATTTTCTGCTGATTTTTCTGCTGATTTCTCCGATAGGAATTTCGCAGAAACGGCAATTCCCCTGAATATAAGCATCAAATTTATATTAGGGTTACAACTTGTAACCGCTTTAAAATAGACATTCATAAGACCACATGATCAACTATCCATCAACTAAAATTGCATCATATATTAACAGTAAATGCCCGTATTATAAGCATCTCCGTAATGATATGCCTTGGATTTCCATAATACCATCAACTACCCGTCAACTAAATTTGCGCATCAACAGCTTACTGACATCCTATCAAATACCCATCAAATAAAATAGTGCCCTAAATATCATGCTTTTTCGATTCAACACATTCCAAATAAGCCGTTTCTATCAAATATCCGTCAAATAAAATCTGCCGCATCATCACACGCAACTTGACATGAGCATAAAATGTGTTATGCTATTTGTAGTCAACTTGTGATGGATGAAAGCTGGGTTCCCAAGTGGGAGTAGGCGCTTAAGTGCTTAGAATCCTTTGCTCCTGGGGTTGGCTATTTTTTTGCCTATTAATCCTCATAATCCCTTATTCCTAATCAACACTGCTCAATATATTCTCTCAAATACTTAAACGGGAATGGAATCACTGTGTATTGACTATTACGTACAAACTCCACTGCCATCAACGGAAGCGCCTCTTCATATTCAAGCGTTTCTCCCAAAGAAATAACTTTTCGCATACAACAAGCATTTGGATATGCCAGTTTCTTACTCTTAGCTCCAACATAATACACAAAAGTGCGTCCATCTAAATAGTCATTCTCGTTGTATTCATACTTAATGTTAAGGAGATTTCCAATTTGATAAGTCGCTTCAAATTCTCCTTTTCTCAACTCACCATCAATCCAAACGCCATACTTTTCATGCAAAAATCTATTAAATTTTGAAGCAATTCCTGTACGCATATTTAATATCTTTTTTAATACTTTCTTGGAAATCATTTCCGTTTCTGCCGACACCTTGTTTTTCCATTCACAAGTGCACTCACTTGAACCAATATTATTCATTTCAAAATCATCCATTGCTTCCAACAACAATTCTTTTGAAACTCTTTCTTTTGCATCTGTTTCCATAAGTGTATTCATTAATGCAGATATATTAGGCAATGTTTTCTCACGTGTTAACAATATAGCATGAATATTATCAATGTCCGAATAGATTAGTCCCTCTACTTGATTTTGTACACCATGGTGCTTATCTTCTATAAAATCATAGGTATAACAAATTTTACTCCACTCTTCTGTTTCATCTTGATTACTATCACAAAATGTATCGAATTCCATTTTGCCATTACCATGAATTTTCAAACGATAGTAATTGTAATAATTGTAGGCTTTTTTATTAACATGATTTACATGTTCCGCATTTTCTCCAAACTTTGTTTTAATCTTCTTTCTGATGACAAAAGTCCACTCTTTTCCAGAATCAAGTCTTTCCCAATCAAAAATCGAAATCATGCGTTCTCTTACATCGCCTTTTATTATAAGTTCCTGAACAATCTTCTTTATATCAGGAGAACTGCCCTTTGTATTCGTAAAATGCTCAGCCTCTTCAGTAATATGCTGTACAATATATCCCTTTAGGTTATCACTGTGTGGATCATGCATCTCATTTTCAGCATAATATTCACCATCATGAATGATTCTGATATTATACGCATCCTCCGAAAGATTTCCTACTGTTGCCTTTACATGATAATACTTCTCCAACTCCTCCTGAAGCTTTGCTACGATATCCTTTGATATTTCAGAGCCATTCTCATCTACAATTACAACGCCCTTTTTCTGAAGCATTTCACCATATTCACACTCTGATATTCCTTTCTTTTCCAGATTGGAGATATCAAATTCTTGCGCATCTTCCCTCTCCACAATGTCTATGGTTATATATTTCGAAAGATTGTCATTTACATCTCTTAAAAACTGTTCCATTACGCCCATCTTACTTTTTCTAAAATGCGTAATATCCGTGATATCAAAATTATCAACTCTAAAGTGGTTATGTGGCAAGGAACCTTCCTTGTATGTAATGACATTAGTATCTGTTTTTAATTTTTTTCTAAACTCACCTGTCTTTGAATCTATTACATATAATCCGTTACTTTCTCGATCATATCTCTTGAACGTTTTATGTTCCAAATTAAGATACATCCCCGGATCAATAACAATCTCCAAAAATCTGATAAAATTCACCTTACCTGTTAATTTATCTTTATGTCTCCATGAAGGGTCATGATAGAAAAGCTTACCTGTAAGATTATTATACATAAAAGCCTCATGTTTAGGCGTTCTCATTGAATTTATCAGCAGTTGTGCAAGTAATCTATTTTCAAAATAAAAACATTTATCGCACTGCTCACTATCAAACAAATCAATCTTTTGGATTTTTACATCTTCATACTCTTTCATAATACTTTCTTTAAATTGCTGTTCTGTTACCTCACCCTTACGGAACAGCACCAATGCAGTTGCACCATAGGTCCACTGAACTGCTGCCGCCTTAAATTCATATACTGCCGAATCCAAGATATTATATTTATAATAATCCTTGTTAGCCTTCTCGACTCTAAAAATATCAAAGTCGGCATCAATATTTTCCATATTGTAGGTAACATTAATTCTGTTAGTTAACATTTTCGAAATCCTCCTTACGAATCATATGTAAATTTTCATAACACACTGTACCATCTTCTCTTATAAGCATCGGAATCTCCACCAAGCGCTGATCCACTATGGCACTCGACCTGTAATTTTTATCTGATACAACATTTATGATATAAACTCGTTTAGCCCCTATAGCCTCCAGCTTTCTCAATATATCTTTTCTGATTTCGTCTCTATCCTGCACATATGTAAACTTCCAATTCTTGAAATCAACATACACATCATCTGATAGCTTATAATCGAAGAATTCAAAATATTCCGGCTCTGTTATTGGTGATAATTCAATTCCCAATTCTCTGTTCAAAATAAACTTACCAGCCACTTCACCCAATGCGCCTTTATAAATATTATGAAACAACACTGGGCTAAGAAGATATTCATTCATTTCAAATTTCAATGCATATCCCATTTCATCAAAATGAGCTTTCATTCTAGGATATCTAAGTATCGCCGGCAAACCGGATTCCTTTTCACTCATTTCATAAATAGCAACTTCATCAGAATTCCCCTTTATTTTGGCTCTTTTACTATTTTTGAATGCCACTTTATCATTCCCAAAGTCTATAGTAACATCGTTGAAATCTGAATACTGCGAGTAAATATATTGATTCCTCTTTTCTCCACTTGTAATGTAAAGTTTTTGTAGATATTCATTATTCTGCCAGTCATATATACTTGCTGTCGGATACTGTAATACCAACGTCCTTAACTGTTCCCACAACTGCATACTTTCAGCAGTCCAATCCTTTGCCAACATTCTTCGAATCGTCCAAAGACCAACCGAGGATATCTTTTCTGCCTTATTTAACATAAAGTTTTCTTCCGGCAGATAATCCTTTCCAAGCGACTCACGCATATCCACAATTGCTTTCATTTCCGGCGGTAAGATTCGTTTCTTTAATTCACCAACATATAGTTTCTCTAATAACTCAGATTCAACAAATAAATATATATCCGGACTCTTAACAAAAGTTCTACACATACGACCCACCGCTTGTAAAACCATTCTGCTTGCTTGTACAACTACGCTCTTTAACTTATACAACTTGTTCAAAGTGAATTGGTCACTTCCTGTATAAGAACGAAACGCAAGCTTTAACATTTGGTCTTTTTCGGAATAATTCATTTCACCATTCTCGTACAATTCCTCTATTTGAAACAACATCTGCAACAGATCATGAGACGTTATTTTCTCATCCTGATATGTATTTACAGTCATATTGGTTATATTTCCCAGATACAATGCATCGAAATCCTTATATAAAAATCTCTTGTCGCCTTCAGTAAATGCTCCTAGCTGTACAACTTTTCTACCTTCCGGAATTTTATATTGCAAATTCTGTCCCGCACCAATAGTCTGATAAGATGACATAACAAATATCTTTTCACCACATGCTAATTTCTGCTGTAATTCTTCCTTGTCCTGCTCAAAATTATCGCTTCTTAAGAAGCAAACACTGCTGTTTTTTTGCTGCACTGTCAACTGTGAATATTCAAACAACTGCAATAGAACATCTTCATCCATACTTGGATTATTCTTTTTGGGCAATGCCATTCCCAAATACAACATTGAATGAATATCTTTATTC
>JBGVDD010000097.1:0-29066 GCA_045119215.1 Lachnospiraceae bacterium
TCTATTTATAGATAAACCATCCATAAATGTTTCAAAATGAGGCTGAATGGCACTTTGAATAGGTATACTCATTTAATATTTACATTTTACGGAAACTCAAGGTTTCTATATAATATAAATAGCAATTTAAATAACCGTGCATATTCAAAGACAATAGCGAAAAACATTCCACAAAACACTACAAAAACTGTAACTGTGGAAGATTTAAACAATTTCAAGTATATATTAGCACGAATAGTAGCAAGTGGTGGGGCTGTTCCAATAACAGTTCCAACGGAGCTTGCATTGTATGACAAGTTAGAATATGCAAATACGTTTCATTCAACATCAGGCAACATTATCTCTATTTCGATTAAAGCTTTATCAAATACACAGCTTCAAGTTTGGGGAAACTGCGTGGGATATAGTTTTACAAAAATAGAGGTATTTGGTGTATATTAATTACCATAAATATGAATAGACACATTGCCCGAAAGAGCTGAAGTGTAAAAGTTCTGGTAGGTCAAGACTGGGTGCTGTGCATCCTTCCACGCTTTAAGGTTAATAATTACCCAATCTCCATTAATGTCTTGGTTAATTATTCCAAAACGTGCGGTGGGATAATTCTTGTCAAGAGTTACAGTATATTCTTGACCTCTTCCAAGTGACTTTGTTGATTGCACAGTCATGGAGAATGTGTATGTTCCAAGATATTTTATACAATCACTTAAATTGCTATTTATATCATCTAAGTTTGCTCCTGCAGATGTCTGAACTATATCCCCTGTCACTATGCCTGATAATACGTTTTCGACCTTTATACCATTAATTCCAAAATACTGTTCTAAAGCTCTTCCCCACGCATTCGTACCTGATAACTTTATAAGTTTTTTAGAATCCTTAGGATTTATTTCAACTGTAACACTACTTTTCTTAGCACCGGCACAATCCGAGTAATTTTGAACACCAAATGATATCTTTTGCGCTAACAACAAATCTTTAATCGTTACGCTTCCATCAGCATTTAAATCAGATGCCGTCTTCTCTTGTGTTGTAAGTGTATAACTTCCATTTATGCTATTTCTTATCTTATTTATTTCCACAGAACTTGGATCAATGTATGCATCTGATATAGTAGCTGTCAGCTTATCCGATATTGAAAAACCTCCTATCTTTCCACTTGTACACTCCATTGCTCCGTTTTCATTTAACTTAAAATATGTAGATTCTATAATAAGCCTATTTGACAATAATTTGATAACATCTGCTGCCGCATTGATTTCTGATATTAATTTCTCCTTATCAATTTTTAAAGCTAACTCTGCTTGGATTGCATTGGCTACCTCCCACGATGTATCGCACACTGCTGCACTATATGAGCATGTACTGTCAGAATATGTTATCTTACTTCGTGTCCATACATATTTACCTTTTGACCAAGTAGGTGCTGTAGTGCTCCATGAGCCACCTGTTAATGTAGTTTTGCTTGTAGACACATAATATTGAGGAACAATACTTGTTATGGTCAGTCCATCCTCTCCATCCGCTCCTGCTGGACCTGTGGCTCCTGTATCTCCATAAGTTCCAATAATACAAGGAGTTGTAGTGCTTGTTGTATTGTTTGTATACTTTACAACTTCATAATTCCACAAATACTTTTTCGCACTTGTTACAGACTGCACAGTAGTTGTCCATCCGCTCGTAGTTGTAGTGACTCCGCTTGATGCACTTGTAGCAAGATAGTAATTAGTAATATTACTTATTCCAACACCTGTTGCACCAGTACCTCCTGTCGCCCCTGTGGCTCCTGTATCTCCATATACACCTATCACTCGTTTACTTGTTTCTGAACTGCTTCCATCCGTATATGTTATTTTTTCATAATTCCATAAGTACTTATTTACAGAAGTCATAGTCTGTACACTAGTTTCCCAAGATGTAGGTACTGTTGAGTTAGAGTTGGATACAGCATAGTATTCTGTTATGGACTTAATTCCTTTTCCATCCGCTCCATCTTTTCCATCTGCTCCTGCCGGACCTGTTGCTCCATCCGCACCGTCTTTACCATTTTCACCATTTTTACCATCTGCTCCTGCCGAACCCGTTGCTCCGGTTATACAAATTGCATTTGACTCATAAGTTTCACCATTACCATATGTAGTTACTGTCTTTTGCCATATAAATTTACCATCAACCCAATCTGGGGCAACATCTGACCACCCTTTGGTCGGAGCATCTGTAGATGTATCTGATATTGCATACATTACTACTATATCTGTAACACCTGTATCCCCCAATTGTGCTATTTTTTTAACTAAGACGCTCAACTCATTGTCCGTTTGTTGAATCTCATTAGTGAGATTTTCTTCCAAATTCTCAATAACAAGATTTGTTTCTTCAATTGTTCGCTTAAGCCTGTTAATCCTATTTTTTAGCTTAATTACATCATTTTCTGCACCATATGTTGACTTAGTATTCTTCGTTCCCGATGTTTTAACCGTATCTTTAAGTACCTGCGTTCCTGTAAGAGTACGCTGCAGCATAAGTCCGACAAAGTTTTCACCATTAACAAGCTTATATGATATCTGGCTTCCACATTTAAGATACGGCAATCCAACATGTTCTGCAGTATATGGAATATAAGTTATATCCTTTACAGCCTCATATATTGTTTCTGCTATTCCCTTAAGCTTATCTGTGCTGCTGCCATATAAAAGGAAGTTGTCCTGTATGATATACGCATTGTCACCTTCACCTGTAGAAGCTCCAATGTCATCCTCCTCCGTGCGAATTACAAGCCGGGTAATTTTATCTGTTGTGTAATTCTCTGTTTTTAAAGAACGATAATGTTTTACTTCCAGGTAATCATCTATTAAAGACGTGTTTAAGGTTACAAATTCAAGCTTTCCTTCTGCTGTTGCCCTGAAGAATCCACCATTTAATTCCGCTATGCTCTTTAAGACTGTAATTCCCTTCAGGTCTTCCGGATTGATTGTTTTCTCAATATCAACCTCTCCATTAATAAGCTGTATATCTGCCATTTCTACACCGATGGATTCACACAGGCTTATGAGCATATTGTTCATCTTTATTGGAAATTCAAGGCTGTTATACCAATCGCTAACATTTGTGTTAAACAGAATAATATTGTCGTATGCCACAATGTCTCTATACTGCTTATTTTCCGTAAGAACACAACTGTCAACATTGAATTTACCAATAGCTACACTGTTTTCATTAATTGCCTGACTAAGCACAATTTTTTTCTCGCTTATGTCGCCAATGTCAGCTACCATCTTAAGCTTCAGCATTGATGCGTTGCATTCACCGAATCTGAGCTGTTCACTGCTGCATAGCTTTTCCGTCAGACTGAATGAACCAAACACAACATTCTCGTTGTCATATGTTATTCCATCTATATCCAGTATATAATTCTTATTCACTGTACTGTCAGATGTCTTCTTGTACAATTCCTTAACATCATCTGATACGCTCATAATTGCCTCCCATTGTTTTTCTCTGCTCTTTCCTTTATAAGCTCATCATATATCTGCTTATCTTCATCAGTTACCATAAGTCCATAATCAAGTGTAAATTCTACACCATCTATATGAGCCTCTTTTTCTCTTTCAGTCATACCGGCTATTTGTTCATATATATTCATATTTCACCTTAATACTCTATAATTTCAATAGAAATTGAATTGTAAATAATGTCCGAGTTTTCTCCATCATCAATTACATGACGGATTGGAAATTGAGGGTCAACCATGTAAAAGTTTCCTATTACATATTCGTTTTTCTCATCATTCCAATATGTAAGAGTTGTGTCATCCCGGTTAAAGAATGACTGCATTTCTATCTTATCCGCCAGATGAAGTTGTGGCGGTGTTTGAAATGTTACCTTTGTTCTAACATGTGGCAATATGTTTCTTACAGTCTTTCCATTTCCGTCCGTATATGAATCCTGGTCAGTTCGCTGATCAGGATTAGATGACCATGTATCAAATAAAATGTATTTGTTCGGGAATATCCTGTCTCCCACCTTAATCATGTATCCTTGAAATCCATGCATTTTGTTGCCTCCTATTGCTCTTATGAAAATAACCAAGACGGATTAACCGCCTTGGTTACAAAACATTAAGCATATCCTGCTGTCATTTTTAAAAGCTGCTGCCTGCGAGCTTCTATCTTCTCATAGACAACATCTCCATCCATATCTACCTTAACGTAGATATTTCCATCACCGATTTTATCCGCAAGGTAGCATATTGCATCATACAGCCTGCTGTTATTGTTATATTGAGACATTCTCTTTACAAGAACATCCATCCACCCGGTATTGTTTTCAAGCGGCAGAACCGCCTCTCTTCCGGCTTCTCCGATTATTGCCGGAGTAGCACTGCTTACAATTCCACCTTTGGCAAGATACTCTATCTTAGAGAAGCTTACCGGTTTAATGTCAAAACCAAATCTCTCTCCACCAATTCCCGGTACCCAGTCAGGTACTTCAAAGCTCAGCTTGTTAAGGCCTTTTATGACAAGATTAATACATCCCTCAACAGCACCTATCAGCGCGTTGATTATACCTATTATCAGGTTAATCGGAATCTTAATAATACCAACTAAAGCATCCCAAATGCCGCCAAATATGTCTTTAATACCTTTCCATGCCTTTTCCCAGTCACCCGAGAATACTCCGCCGATAAACTCGCATACACCTTTAAGTGCATCGATTATTCCTCCAATGGCATCAGCGATTGCGCCAAATATTGGTCCTGCAACATCATATATTGCTTCAAATACTCCACAAATCACCGGGCCAAATATATCAGAAAAGAACGAAACAACAGGAAGTATAAAAT
Source organism: Lachnospiraceae bacterium (assembly GCA_045119215.1). Classification (GTDB taxonomy): domain Bacteria; phylum Bacillota; class Clostridia; order Lachnospirales; family Lachnospiraceae; genus RUG11237. The sequence continues at coordinate 4,844 of JBGVDD010000097.1, forward strand.
TGTTATATATTGACTCTGCAGCCAATATAAATTCTCCAACAAATTCTCCAAGCTTAGCCACCACAGGTTGAAGGTGTTCTGACCATAGACCATCGAGAAGTTCTACAAAACCATCCCATATAGGTTTTATCCAGCTTTGCCATGCATCCTCAAATACATCTACCGTTCCTCTGATGCAATCATTAATTCCGTCAAATATAGGTGCGCCATATTTTGCCCAGGTAGCAGCTAATATGTTCATTGTATCTGTCCATACTGTAGTAAACAATTCAAGCAGTGGAGCTATACCCTCTGACCATAGAAGCGTAGCAACATTCAGTATTTCTTCAAAAAGCAATCCCGTTGTCGCTGATGTTTCTGTTGCAAACTGTGTAATCATCGGTAATCCTACAACGACAAAGTTTTCAAAAATTGGCAGCACAGCCCTTGTCCATATGTCTGAGAATACCGTAGTCCATAAGTCCATCATTGCAGCCAATGTATTGGCCGTTACGTCAACCACAGTTTTAAGATACGATGTTACGTCATCTTTAAACCAATCCTGAATAGGTGATTTAAGCTTAGCCAACTGCTGCCATGTAGTCTCTCCTACAGCCTTAAGCTTTGCAAAATTTGTTTTTCCTGATTCAAAAACCTTCGCAAAAGCTCCGGAAAAGTTCTTTTTAATCCAGTTTGTAATGTCATTAAAGCAGTTTTTAATCTTTGAAGTCTCTGCTTCAACAACACTGGTCACATTGGCTATTCCGGATGTATCTATTGCCATACCGATTGCAGAACCGGACGAAGCAGCATCATCTTTTCCTGACGATATGTTGTTGAGCTTATCTATTCCTGATAATGCCCTTTTTGCGCTGCCAGCTGCATCCGCTGCGTCTTCCATGTTTGAAGATAAATCTCCAGCAGAAGCTGCAACTCCCGATATGCTGTCACTTCCTCCACCGGCATTTCCAAAAATAGCTGCGGTAAAGTTTTTAAACATATCGGCCACAACCTGAAGCTTAGGAATTATCTCATTAATTACTCTTAATACAGGAGTAAATACATTAATGAGGCCTTGTCCTATTGATGCCTTAACTGAATTAAAGCTCTCTGACAATATCTTTGTCTGATTTGCCCATGAATCGGATGTCCTTGCAAAGTCACCCTGTGCATCTGCTGTTACGGACAGCAAGTAATTGTATCTGAGCATTGCCTGTTCAGCCTGCGTCATACTGTTGTATGTCTTATTTATGCCCTGACTTAAAGCATATGCCTCAAGATTTGCAACAGACATGTTGATACCAAGCTGTTTTAACGGTTCTGTCTCACCACTTATACCGGCACGGATTTTCTGGAATGCCTCATCTCCGGACAGATTATAAAATGAAGCCATGTCACCTGCCAAGCCAGTCAGATTCTTCGACATTGTCAACACATCACCTGAAGCGATTCCCATGCTTTTAAGCATGGCACCCATTGTTGATGTGAATTGTTTTGCTGACAACTCTGACAAACCGAACTGGCTTATGGCATTCTTGGCGAATGCATTGATGTCCTCATTCATACTGCCGAAGGTGACGTCTACAACATTTTGTACTTCCTGCAGGTCAGAGCCAAGCTGAATACAGCTTTTGGAAAATGATACAATTGCCGTGACAGATAATGCCACAGCAACCATTTTACCCATCTTTTTAAATAAAGATGTAATCTTGCCTGTCTGCTTTTCTGTAGTACTTGTTGTCTGCTTTACTGCTGACTGCACTTTCGAGAGCTCGTCTCTTATACCTTTTGTGTTTGCATCGATGATTACCTGAAGTTTTTCAAGCGTAAGTCCTTCCAATTAATCACCGCCTTTGAATTTCCTGTTATTCCAGAACATGAAATCTTCCATCTTAGCCTTATGCAATGCCAGCTGACTTTCACACTGTGTATCTGCTGTGTCTGTTGCTTCCGGCCAAAGCGCAGGATAAAATTTGCTAAGAGGAGTAATTCGTTTATTCTTATCATCTCCCGGAAGGAGCAGGGATAAAAATTCAACAATCTGCTCTGCCTGAACCTGAAGCATTTTTATATCAAGCTTGGCATTAAGTTCCTGAAGTTCTGCGTCTTTCTTTGCCTTACGTGCTGCACTGTCAAGAAGGTCAATTATTTCATCTATGCTGGAATCCCAAAATAAAGAAGGAGTGTATCCGGCATCTAAGAACATCGGATACATTCCCCAAATCTTATCTGTTACAGTCTCAAATTTATTTATCTGAGTTTCTTTCTTTTCTACTTCTGACTCGCCTCTGCTATGTTCTGGAGCATCTCCTGTGTAAAAAAACCTGACGCTTTATACACCTCAATAAACACATCTCTCCAAAATGATATGTGGTCGCCGCCATCTTCTGTGTACTTATCATACAATGCCGCTACGTGCTTTATTGTTACACCCTTGTGCCATGGCTGCATTGCAGTGTGTACAATCTCAAGCATTAAGGAAAGTTGCGGCATTGTATCAAGAAACATCATAAGATTCTGCTTATATTTAGTTTCAATTGCCTGAATACCGGCTGTCTTAAGCTTCAGGCGGTACTTGTTTCCTCCAACTTCCCAGTAGGCAAACATTGGTCGCTTTACTGGAGGACGTTTCGGTTCTTCAAATTCCCCGGCAAATTCATCTGCTGCCTTTGCCGTTTCAATTGCTGCCATATCATCAGATGCCTGCGTTTTCTCATCTTCAACTGCCACACCTTCAGGCAGTACAAAGTTTTCTGTCATGCTTGTATCCATTATTTTCTTCCTCCTATTTTAATCTTACACTGGGTCAGTTGATACCATTTCGCCCTGGATAGCAAGCTTCAGTGTAAACATAATACCTCCATTTACACCACCGCCACCAAGTTTGACATTACACATAGCCGGGAACTCAAATGAAAGTCCGTCAGGATATTCCATTTTGAACTGCAATACCTCTTTGTCCGCCTGTGCCTGTCTGAATACTCTGTATGGAGATGTTGCAGATGTATTTTCATATATGAACTTGAACTCCAAGTCTCCGTAATCTCCTATACCATATTCATACTCTTTATTACTTGATCCAAGATGAGTCATATCAACCTTTTCCTCATCATTTCCGATTTCAGGAATTTCCTGAAGCTTAAGTGCCTGTATCCACTCTTCGGCTCCATTTGTTTTATAAAAAAGTTTTGTGCCATTTGCTAACATGTGCTTTCCTCCTAACTGTGTACAACTCTGTCATTATCAGGATTAATTATTCCCTCATAACGCATCATTTTGTGTTTTTCAGGACTCTTATCTTCCACATCCGTACACTGAATGCGCTTAAGTCCTAACTTTGCCATCTGTTTGTCTACTTCTACGGCATATACCGATGTTGATTCATCATCCCATATATCAATCCTGTATCTTACGTAGGATTGATATTCCTTATCATCTGCCCATGAATATACTTTGTTTTCTTCCTCTGTATACTGAATAGCCGGCAGATTGCCAAAGTCTTCAGGATAACTGTCGCCAACGTTTTCAGCGAGACCTTTTATGGCATTGTAAACTTCAGCTTTCTTGTTAAGCATTGCCTGTCACCTTCCTTATTTCTTCAGCGATGTCATTTCTAATTCTTATTACAACGGCTTCCTCGTTATTTTTAAGAGCCGGATATAAATACGGCTGTGCCGGCATACCTGCCCATTCAGAGTTGTATGTCAAATCAACATTTCCATCATAGGTTGATTCTCCCCGGCTTCCTGTACCGAACTCAACATAAGGTGCATATTCCTTATTGGTATAAACCTTACCAATAACGCCGTTATTAGATACATCCACCTTTGTTGATATACTGTTACGAAGTTCGCCGGAATCAACCGGGCACAACAACTTAGCTTCCGCCTGTACTACCATGCAGCCTCGCTGAACTGCCCTTGCAACAGCTCCTGACTGGAAGACTGCTTCAAGATTATTAAGTTTTCTAAATAAACTGTCTGCACCCTCAATTGAAGACATCAGATTTCCTCCAATTCAAAAAACCTTATTGAATGCGGATATACCGCTATAACCTTATAATCCGGTTTATCCTTTGACCTATAGCAGATTCCATCACCTTTTTGAATGTCAATATCGCCATCATAGAGCATGTTTAAGATACGTGCCGACCTCTCTCCGTACATCTCGACCTTGAGCTTGTCTATGCTGCACCATATCTGTGCCTTAAGAGGCTTTACTTCCTCATATGCTGCCCTTCTGCTTCCTTCATCATCACGGCTGCTCTTTACTCTTTTGCAGTAACCGTATTCTTTAAGTCGCTTCTGTGTCTGCCTCATATGTATGACCTCCAACCTTTGCAAGACGTTTGGACTTTATAGCCCTTAATATATCTTCCGGCAAATCTGAAAAAGCACTTGCTATTCCACCTTCGGAGCGTGAAGTTTCCCCTTCCGTTCCAAGCCTGTTATATGCAATGACAGCCATCTTAATCTGAACACTCCGCAGGCTTTCCGGCAATACTTTTCTGTTTGTGAGAGCCAGAATTGTATCCTCTGACATTTTTAGCAGGATAAAGAGCAACTCATCGTCGCTCTCTCCTGTTATTTTCTTAAGTTCTTCGCTCTGTGTCATAGAATCACCTATTTCTTAGTTGTTCTTCCGGAAACTCTTTTATCGTCTTCCGGCTTTTCATCTGCCTCCGACTTTTCATCTTCCGACTTTGAATCTTTTTCATCCTCTTCCGGTTTCTCGTCAGCCGTAGCTGGCTTTGCATCAACCTCTTTATATCCCATCTTTTTAAGACGTTCCAATGACTCCTCTGTGTCTGCGTATCTGATTACGCTTCCTTTTCTAAGTGTAATTCTTTTCATGATTACTTACCTCCTATGCTGCCGGATTTGCCGAGCTGAAAATTGTATATGTCTGCTTGATGCGCTTGTCTGTAATCCACAAATCATGATATCTTCTGTAGTCAGCGTGCCATGCATTAGCCTTCTGATATGTCTGTGGGTCAAAAATTCTAAAGTTATCAAGCTTTGTAACTGCCATCGGTGCTATCATTGGAATGGCAATAAGCTCTACATTCAAAGCTCCTTCCGCCTTAATCCAACCGCCCTTTTTCTGACCTTCTGTGGTGCCATCATAGGTTGTGATAGCGGATACCATTCTGTTTGATGTTGTCTCATAAATAGGGTTTCCATCAATTGAAGGCACCTTAATGGTTATTCCACCCTGAATTACCTCCATGAACTGAAGCTTGGCTGCAAGCTCAAGTTTTAACTCTGTAACAAAGTTAGATGATGCCTGGAATGCAATCATTCCATCATAGCCCTGCTCTCTTATGGCTTTGATTGCCTCATATGCTTTTCTAAGTGCTGATGTGTTTGCAGTGCCAGGAACATAACCGTATTCAGTCATACCTGCTACCTTTGCATCAAGAACATTTGTAGCAATTGTCGAAATACGGTATGCATCGATTTCAGGTACAACATGTTCCCTCTGGAACTCTCCCATTACATTGCTAACCTCAATTGCGTAATTGCTCTCATCCACATCTGCTTCGTCAAGAGTGAATCCCCTTCCTCTGTCCTGAGACATTGTCTTTGTCTCGTATGCAAGAGTTACATCTCCCTCTACGAATCCATTAGCACGGTCATAATCTGCCATTCCGTCTACATCCACTACCGGAATCTTAATTTCCTTGCCACCACTGTACTTAACTCTGCCTGCGTTCCTATCCATCCATCCTGTACTAAGGCTTTTCTGTGCCTCTGTATCAAGTGTCTTCTGAATCACAGCTGCGTTTTCTGCATAAGTTGCCATCTTTCATTCCTCCTTAAATCTCGCCTCTAACGGCTTTCATAATAGCTTCTTCATCAACAGTATCTTTTGTCTCAGGAGCTTTCTTCATCACTCCTCCACCAACAAGCTTGCTGTCTACACCTGCCTGAACTGCCTTGTTAAATGTATCAACGACTGTCTTGACAGTTGTTTCCATTGTCTCCTGACTTGAATAATTAACAAGTTCAGCAAGTTCCTTTGGAACATTAGCTTCTGAGAGCTTTTCTGCTGCCGATAATCTTAACTCCTTTTCAAGGACAGCCTTTTCTCTGGCATCAAGATCGGCAGCTCTCTTCTGTTCCTTTTCCTCAGGTGACATGGCTGCAAGCTTATCCTCTTCTGCCTTCTTCTCAAGTGCTTTCTGCACCTGTTCCTCAACACTCTTCTGGTAAGCCTCTGAAAAATCCTTATCCTTCATCAGCTCCTCAAGAGTTGGCTTCACATTTGAAGATTCTGATTCATCAGCTCCGCTACCTGCTGCATCCGGATTATTCTCCGTCTTTGCATCTGAGCCTGAAGCTGCAGCTCCGCTTGTTCCATCACCAGCATTATCATCAGCAAAGAGCTGAAGATTAAGTGGTAAAATGTTCTTCTTTCTCATTTTTAAGCCTCCTTAAATAATTTTTTGTATTAAAAAAACACCCTTTCGGGCGTTCTTTAATCTGGTTTAAACATAATTTTAAGCAAAATAAAAGCACCTTTAACAGTGCCTTTACATATTCTTTATTAACTTTTCAGCCTCTTCCGGAGTAATTTCTTTATACAAATCATAGCATGGACTCTCATCACAAAAATATATTGTCATTATTCCAGTTCTGACCCACTCGCCATTGATATACATATAATGCTTACGCCCACAGAGCTTAACAACTGTTCCATCGTTCTTGTTATCCGTAAGTACTACATAGTTAGCATTTTCATCCATGGCTCTTTACCTCCTTTATATTAGCTGGTTTAGTCAATTTACTACTTAATTCATACATCTTGTCTTGCAATTCAATGTACTCTGGATTATTTGCAACACCTTCACCTAAAGCTCTTTGCTTTTCATATAACTTATGCAATTCTCCACACTTTAAATCAAAACTTTCTTGAGTATGATATTGCACCTCGAACTTGTTCCCATGCTCATCCTGAATATACACATTAATTCCGTTGTAAGGATTATCTGCCTTAAGCCATGTATTTTTAACTTGATAAACATTATTTCCACTGTTATCAAAAGCCTTTAGACTATTTAAGGTCTTATCAACTAGTTCTTCTGGTTCTGCTACCATCGTATATCTAACAATGTCTTTTACCTCATAATTATAACCTGACTTATACTCTCTTTCAATTTTTTCTAAGTATCTGTCCTTTGTTTTAATTCGATTTTCCAAACCTGCAATCTTCATTTCTGAATGACTTGCATTTGTCATAATCAAATTAGTAATCTCTGGTTCTGCAGCTATTGCCTTATCATAATAGCCCATACCTTTGTACTGCGCTTTCATTATCGCATACTTTTCCGGATTTGTATACTTGATATTCTGAAATTCCTTTAATGATTTCCCAGCATACTTCTTTCCCATCCTCTCAAGATATTTGTTATATTGCTTTTTATCTGATGCCATATTCTTTATGGCTTGTGCATTTACAATCGCCTCTTTATTTCCTTCAACATACTTCGCATACCATTCATTATAAGTCATTCCTGCAGGAACAATCTCATTCTTTCCGGTAATCGGGTTCCTCGCTCTGCGCTGCATCCTCTTGAGAGCCTCCTCATCAAGAGAAATAATGGTTGTGCTTCTGCAGAACGGATGCATTGGCGGCATGTTTACTCCGGGAACTCCGTCCTTTACATTGAATATTTTCCCATCAAGCTCTGCACAAACCTTTGACGTCCTAAAGTCAAGGGTTGCAACATATCTGTACTTTTCAATACCGCATTCACTGTATGACTGCATCTGCATTTCGTTGGCAATGTAGCAGCCTTCTGTCCTGACAAGTCTTTTGGCGTCAAAAGCTCCGGCATTGAACCGATTCATGATAACCTTTGTCATTTCCCGCTGCGTCTTGCCTGCAATAAATCCCTGTATAAGCTCACTCTTCAATACTTCCGCCAGAGCATCTGTGTTGTCCCAGATACGTTTACTGTAATTCTTGCCGCTCCAGTTTCCCAGGGCAAGCTTTTCAAAAAGCTTTGAATCCCATTCAGAAAAGGAAAATGCAAGTCCAACACGGCTTTGTATGTCGAAAATTGACTTATAATATGTACTCTCTGCTATCTGGCCGAGAGCTGCTGTTGTCTCCGCTTCACCGGTAGTCTTAAGTGAATCAATGGCATTGTTCGTCTCCTCAAGCTGTTGTATCATTCTTTCATACTTATACTTTCTTCCCGGCTGTTCAAGATATTCCACCAGTTCCGTAAAACCTTTATTCTTAGCCACCCTTATGATATCCTGATATGATGTGCTTCCGGATTTTTTTATAATATCAAGAATATCCTTATCGGATACTCCCAACTTTGTTACAACCCTGTTAAAGTTATCAGAGAGTTTCCGGTCAATGTACTTGGCAACTTTATAATACTGATCACTGATTCTGTCTGCAGCAGTTTCAGCAATATCCATCTGCTCATACATCATTTCGGCTCTTCTGTTTATCCAGTATTCATCGTCTTTATCCTTACCAGCCATAATTCACCACTCCTTATGACTGAGCTGCAGGCACATTTCCGAAGAAATCTCTTTCCTGCAAGGCATTGGCAGCCTTTTCCTCTTCGAGATTTTCAAGCTCCTCGTCAGGATCCTCGACAAATGGAAGCAGTTTTAAAAGGCTTCTGGCTGTTACGGTGCCTTTTAAATTTGCCACAACCTGCGCAAGCTCCACAAGATTCTTAGGAAGTGTGCGGTTGAAATGAGGAACAATTGAGTTTGCCTCCAAGAGAATCTGCTTAAGTTTAAGGAAATTACAAAATATCCTGATACGCTTACGAAGACCTTTTCTGAAGTATCTGGTCTTAATGGTTGTAAGCATCTCAAGACCAAGAAGCTTATACTCCATGGCAACGCCTGAAGAGTTCCCGGCAAAGTTTTCATCCGTTATATTTGGAACATGTGAAAAAGTGTAAATATCTTCTTTTATGGCTTTGCGGAGGACTTCCATGCCGTTTTCATCAAGGATTCGTGAGAGGTATTCTGCCTTTGCGTCCTCCGGAAGTTCCAAGAGCTTATTTTCTCTAAGCTCCTTTGCTGCTTCGCTTACGTCGTCGTCATCGTCACCCAGGCTCGCTCCGTAAATAATAAGAATTGCGTCGATAAACTGCTCTATGTCATTGATACGGTCGCTCATCAGCGTGTTATATGCATCAATAAGAGGAATCTGCTGTTCAAAATCACCAATTGCATACTTATTATTCAAATATTCAATAAGCGGAACTTCTCCCATCATATGTTTTCGTTTATCTTTCATCTTCGTATCATCATCTTCGCCTATAAGCACTGTATCATAAACGTAATTCTCCGTCATAATTGTTGCTACATATCGCACTTTTCCATGCTTGTCATCTTTCTTTTTCCAGTAATAAACTCCAAAGAGTTCATTTTCCTCAATTGTATCATCAACAACCATGAATGAATTTGCAGCATCGAGTACTTTAGACTTAAGCACTCCGTCTTTAACATATATGTATTCATAAGCCAATCCATTGATTGATAAATCAAGAGCAAGCTCCGCATCCGTATCATCCACATTTGCGTTGTCAAATGCCACAAGAAGATTTTCTATATCCGATTCTCCGGTATTTTCATACGTAACAGGAGAACCCATAAAATATCCAGCAACAGTGTCTGATATATCCTTTGCATGATTGCATGTAATCTTTGCATTCGGAGCATTGGCTGCTCTCGTTCTTCCCTGTATAGCATGCTTTCCTTTGTAATATTCCTGGTTGCGGATAATCTTCTCAACAAAGGCCCGATGCTTGTTTATCAGGTTTAATATATCCTTTTTTGATATCTTCTTCTCATCATAATCCGATTTTGGATATACAAATTTAAACATTCTTAATCACCTCCTTACAGACCGTATCTGCTCTTTTTTCTAATCTTGGCTTTCTTTCTCTTGCCTGTAATAGTCTCTGCTATTCCCGTTGTTGCATCAGGACCATCATCGTGTTCATCTTTTCCGTTACCTTTAAACTTTTTCATGTCTCTGTAATACTCAGGCCATCTGTACATCCAGTCTGCCGGATAATGAATATGTTCCATAACCCAGCTTGCATTACTTTTAATTCTGGCAAGCTTATTTGCCGACTGATGAAACCATTTAACGACAGTTTTATTTGATTTAAACACTCTTTTTAAAATGCCTTCAACTTGCCTTGCAAAGCCTTTACCACCATTGTTGCTCTCAATGTCTGCCCTATTGACTTCGTAATCAACATAAGCCTGTGCGACAAGCTTCTCTGTGATTTCAACACCATCCTGTGTGTAGATTATGTGAAGTACGTAAGCTTCCATATCATATACACCGTATATGATGTTGCAGAGGTAATCACTTCCTTCATCTGCCGTATCACAATATGCACATATCTGTGTAAATGCCGGTCTTCCATCTGATAACCTTGGTATGTCGTCATATATCTTAAACGAAGTATACAGGGCACCTTTAACATCAAAAGGATCCTGATTGTAGTTAGCCTGGAATATCTGCGCTGACATCTTAGCTTTTTTCTTCATGTAAGAGTCGAAGCTGAACAGCTCCGGACAGAGCATTTTCTTTAATACCTCATCCTCACAGGCTCTCATCTTAAGCTCATACCAGTCTTTTCCGTCCTCATCTGCCAGCAGTTTTCCGGACAGGTCATTTGTGGACCATCTGGTCATTATAAGTATCTGAAGACCGCCTTCCTCAATTCTTGAAAGAAATGTGTCCGTATACCATGAATACTGACTGTTTAAGAACTCGTCATTAAAAGCCTCGCTGTCATTCTTTACAGGGTCATCTATGATTCCAAGTGAACAGCCAACACCGGTTATTGTTCCTCCAAAGCCGGCACCAAGATAATTGAAGAACTGACCTTCAAGCGACCACATGCTTACAGCTGAATCGCCATACTTTATCTTTGTATCAGGGAATACATCAGCAAAAACATGAAATCTGTCATCCATCTTCTCCGCTGCAATACCGTCACGGACATTTTTTGAAAAACGCCCGGCGAGGATGTCGTTGTATGTAATGGCAATTACTCGGTTTTCATTAGACACACCAAACATCCAATCAACAAACATGGACATTGTGTAGCTCTTTCCATGTCTTGGAGGTATGTTCATCATAAGCTGTTTACATATGATAAGCTCATCCTCTGGTACAGGAACCATAACTTCCGTTCCATCATCCGATATAATTTTCTTAGTCATATGCTGTTTTTCTTCATATGTAACTATCTGCCATTTGTCTTCCGGATTCACCTTAACGATGCGTCCTTCATATAACGCCTGAAGAATCTTTGCAATAATCTTCAGGTGTGGTCTGTCCTCTCGGAAAAATTTTGGATTGATATATTTTTCATATTCCCAGAAGTCGGTCCTGCATTTTGCGAGCTTATCATCTAACTTGCCACTATTCACTTTTTTAAACTCTTCGGCAAACTTTTTTGCTTCGCTCATGTCATCCTCCTAATGGTATTTTTCCCGGCTAAGCTCAACGGCTGCCTGTTCATGTTCCCTGCGGAGTGTATCTCCGGTTATTTCATGGGATATGGTGTTGCGTCGGTTTTTCTGCCAGGCATTCTTATACGTTGCCCTGTCCATGCGACTCTTCTCTTTTCTTCTTGCAGCTTCAGCTTCATACTCAGGCAGTGACTTAATGTGCTTGCTCACCGTCTGACGGCTGACCCCGACAATATCCGCGGTCTGTGATATATTCAGTTTTTCAACTAAAAAAAGAGCCTTCGCTCTCTCCTTCCAGTCTGACATTTATCTCACATCCTATTTTCTAACTTAACATTTTTGTCCTCATGCCTCAGGGCATGAACACAGATGGCAACATTTCAATGTTACCTTTGTCATATACCATGTTAAAAACATGTTTAACTGCGTTTAATTGCTTTCAACTTTTTTAAGTCAATAAATTGACTTACAAATGATTTAAGGGCAAATTTGGGGCAAATTTTAAATCATTTCATTTTTCCCATTTCCGCCTCTGTCTGCTCTGCCAACTCTATAAGTACGGCTGCAACATCCGGGTGATTGGCTGCGATTTCCTTAAAGACCTTATTCTTAAGAATATTCATGGCCGTATGTACAGCTCCTGATTCCTTCCTTGCAGCTATCTTAAGCTTTTCATTGCTTACCTGTGCTTTCTGAAGGGATGCAATGCTCTTTGCGGCAGCAGTCTTATCCTCAATGCTTAAGTCATCATCAAGTAGTGTTTCCATGATAATCTGTGACATAAGCATGTTGTTTGCTTCGTGCAGCTCTGTTGTCGGTCTGTCAACATTATCCTCTGCAAGAAGCTTGGCAAATTCCTTTGCTATTCTCACTGACTCAAATTTTTTAAGGAATCGTCTTCCATATCTTCCGATTGAACTTGGATGAACATCCTCTCCCTGATCAGCGAGATACTCTGATATGTTTTCATATGTCTCGCCGGAAAGAAGCTTTGTCTCCACTTCCTTTTTCATGTCTTCAGGAAGCTTTTCAATCTTGCTGTGACTTCTGTTTGGTTCATTCATTTCAACCACCAACACCTTCCGATGAGCTTGTTCCATCAAGTATATCCATACCGGCAGATGTAATTCTGACTACGTTTCTTGATATAGAAAGAACCTTATTTTCAACATGTTCAATATCAACAAGGCCTTTGCCCTTAAGATATGTGCATTCTCTTTTAACCTCATCCGTGCTGCAGGTGATTCCTGCTTTTGTTATACACTTTGCAATCAGTTCTTCAGATGCACCTTCATCTCCACATTCTTCCAGCACTTCAAGAATGTTTTTTCTCATGATTTCCTTTTCCGCCAGTTCTACCAATTTACTCATTAATCTCAACTCCTATATCCTTAATGTCACCTTCTGCAAGATTCACTCCGGAAGGTGTAAGCCATATCTTACTATTCATATAGTTGTCTTCATCAAGTAGCAGCTTGACGTATCTCTTGCCTTCACCGCCAAGATAGTATATTGCCTTCTTGATTTCCAGCTCATTGACATTGCCGGAGAATCTTAATAGTCCCCTTAACACCTCAAGGTTAATGTCCTCACCATATGAACAATACAGTTTTTCAATAATTCTTCCTCTAAGGTCCTTTGCCTTAGTTATTTTAAGAATGTCCGCCGCCATACCGCTCTCTCTTCATCTCCTTCATCTCATCTTTCATGTTTCCAAACGACATCCAGAGCTTCTCCATGGATACCTGCATGTCCGTCATGTTCTTGTTAATCTCGCTCATGGTATCTCCAACCTTTGACACGCTTTTAGACATCTCGGAAAGATTAAACATCAAAGCATTTTCTCTCTTCTCAGACTCTTCCCTTAAAAGCTTTTCCCTGCGTTCCGCCTCACTTCTTATAAGTTGCTCACGCTTGGCACTTTCCATAATAAGCATGTCCTCACGCTCTTTAGCGCGCTGGTTGTTTGCCTCTATCTGTTCCTGGACAACCTTATTGGCATCCTCAATCTGTTTCTGTGTAGCCTTTCTCTCTGTACTAAGCTGTTCATCACGTTTCATGTCACGTCGGATAAAATAGACAACAAGAACGATTACAAGCACAACCATGACACCATACTCGGCAGCTCCTGATATCATGTCGGACACAGATGCAACCTCTGTTGATAGCAAAATGTTATGCATCAGAACCGCCTCCTTCAGTCTCCAGCTTACCTTCTGACTGAAGCTTTACTTTTCTCACAGCATCCTCTATCTTGCTGAGGATATATGCCTCACTGTCTTTGATTACTCCTGACAGCTCATCAAACACTTCCGGCTGTATAGTTGCCACAATTTCCCGGTAAGCATCCCCAGCAAGAGCCACAAGTTCATCTCTTGATGCATTACCACTTTTGACTAATGCTCTGAGTTCTCCGGCTGTTACCTGCTCTATCTTTCCAACCACCGTATCTGTTATGATTGTTAATATAGTCTCCGCCGTTCCAAATGCTGATGCAAGAGCCGTATTCTTTGCTTCAACAGCCTTCTGTTTCTGTGTGGAAATCTTGACCCCTATCCATCTGGCGGAACAAACCAATATAGCTATAAGGCATGTGCTGGTGACCGTAACAAGTGCATCCATAAGAATTTCCTTCATGATTACCTCTCCTCTCTAATATAAAAATAGTCATGTATGAAGTTTACTTCCTTACATGACTATTGTAACAAAAAAGCTCTGTCAAGTACGTTGTCACTGACAATCTTTTTGACAAAGCTTTTTGGCTTATTTACTTACAAAATCTTATATTCCAAAATCCGAAAAATCCATCTGACCTTCTATCTGTTTTACCGCCGAAGGAACAATCTGGTCTCTCACAAGACGATACACGGTAGATTCACTTACATTATATTTCTTTGAGAGCTGCCTTATGTTATATCCGTCAAATTCTTCGATAACATTCTTGTACTTAACATTCTTCAAAAGCTTATCAATCTGCGGAATGTATATCTGTGTACCTCCAAAGTGTGAAGCAAGCTTAAGCAGATTGTCTATACCTATAATGTCTGCAAGTTCCCTATGCTGCTCATTCAGGTCACTTAATTCTATATCTTCATACTTCACACGTACCAGTCCTTTCTTTCTGCTGTGCTTCTTCCTCATGTTTCTTAAGATTTTTCAATCCTTCAATTACCTTCGATGCCATTTTCATCGACAGCCACTTATATCTTTCTATTCCACAATACTTTTTACAGAATCCGTTAAGTCTCTTCACGTCAAGCTTGCCGGAATCATCAACCCAGCCAAGCTCTTTGGCAAGACCCTTTATAAAAGCTTCCTGTCTGTATGACATGTGCTCTTTTTCGGAGTTGGACACCTGCCTTCTTCCTTCCAGGCGGTCAATAACCTTGACTGCTTCCATTATGGAAAGAGCGGCAATGCTCTCTTTTCCCGTCTCCTGATACACGATTGCATGAAGCATTTCGTTGTCAATAGCGTAATCTCTTGCAACTGTATGTATCTTTCGATTTTGTGCCGGTGTGATTCCTCTCATAAGCCTTCCTCCTATGCTACATTTTCCTCTTTAACTGACTTGGTAGCTATCTTGACCGTATCATCAACCATGATGCATTTCTTTACTTCGCTTCTTAACTTATTAAACTTATCCTCATTCTCAGTATCGAAAAATGCTTCGATAAGCTGCCAGTTTACTATTTTTCCGATTAAGAAAAGCTCTGTATCCATGGAAAGCTCTGAATCTGCAACACCAAGTACACTGCAAATGGTCTTTTTATCAGCTTTATAGTCGCCTTTAAGCTTCTTTAAAAGCAGATTTCTTTGCTTCTGGTCTTTTGTAATACCTTCAACAACTTCCTCAAGAGTGTATCCCCTTGCATAGTCACCTGTGACCAGAGCTGTGATTGCCTGTTGGAATTTCTTATCTACTGTGTACTTAACATCTGCAGGAACCCTCTTGATTTTTTCCTCAACAAATTCCTTACCAAGCATCTCCTGAAGCTTAAAATAATTAAGAATCTCCATTTTCTGAGCTATCTGCACCGAAGCTATGCCGCTTGATTCTCCAAAGAACTCAATATACTTTGTATTTCGCTCTTCGAGAACTCGAACACCTCTTGTCTGTATCTCGCCCTTCAGGATGTCAATATCAGTCTTCAGCTCTGCTGCCTCTTTTTCCTTTTCGATTAGGATATCAATAAGCTCCGATGAATCAGCTGCAGCTATTTCTTCCTTATTCATCACCGGCACCTCCCTTTTCGTTAAGAACATCCAGTGCAAGCGCTGCACAGTCTCTGCAGATATATTTACCAAAAAGCTTTGTTACATCTTTTGTGTTCTCGCAAAGCTGGCATCTCGGAACTGACGGAGTAAGAATAACCGAACCTTCTCTCATCTGAACGTCTACCGCATCCCCCGGTTGTAATGCCATGTCTCTTCTCATCGCTACCGGAATGTTCACGCTTCCGCTTTTTCTGATTCTTTTCTGATTAACCATGTATATTCCTCCTTATTATTAAATTTTCAATGTGTCCACTCTGCATTTACATGGGCTTGTGACCATACAAAAAATTTTGTGCTGCATTAAACGCTTTTTTTATCTTACTAAAATTTATTTCTTTGAAATTAATCATATTTCTTATGACTACGTTAATCATCATTCCTCAATCAAAACAGAAACCGCAATCATACTAACAATGAAAATAAAAAGATCTATAGGAGGTGTTTACCATGAAAAACATAATTTTCATTGGTACTGCATTAAGATTTATTCTTAACTGCATTGAACTGGTCGGTTTTAATATCGACCCAATGATATCCAATATCATTGATTACATAGGCGGCAACATCGAAGATTGTTACGCCACCCTTTACAGTATTTATCTCCGGATGAGAGGCAATCTGTAATGGGTATTTGCCACGCCCTCACATGAGGGCGTGGACTTTTTTGGAGTTTTATGGAATATATGGGTATAATGTCGTGCGATTATGGATTTCTCGCACGATGTGTCACTGCTCTTATCATCATGTCACCTCCATTTAATTATTTTTTGCTGCCTTAAGCCGTTCAACTGCCTTCGTCCAGTCAATCGGATCTGTTCCGCCTCCAACAGCTGCAGCATATTCATCCTCAAGAGATTCTTCCTGATATCTGATTGGTCTTATCACCTCAGGAGCAAGTTCATATTCAATGGAAGCATTCTGTTCTGCCTGCCATAACATAAGCTCAAGCTCTGCATCCGTTTGTACAGCTTTCTGCTTCTTGTATCCCTTAACCGCTTTGACAGCTGCTCTGTTTTCTCTCATAGCCTTTGCTATCTCATCCTTTGACGCAAAGTAACTCAACTGATTTCTAAGCTTTCCAACGCACATGAATCTGTCCTGGTCGTCATATATTCTGACCTCGTTAAGATCATCCGGATTATAACGGAAGTATACTGATTCACCTAAATGGTTGATAAGCATATCATTTCCATACCACAGTTCCTTATCATACAGCTTAAACATGATGCCGTTTCTCTTAACTTTTTGCATCCTGCTGCTTCTAAGCATCATCAGATTAAGTTCATCCTCTGTCGCTGTTCTCATCTCAATCAGGTTGTTTGCAAAGACTTCATCCGGACACTTGCCAAACATTCCTTCTGCATCAGAAGGTGTCTTATTTAATATATTTTCAATAAACATATCAACAAACTCTCTGAAATCATCAATAACCACAAGATTGTCCACATTTTTTACTATATTTTTAAGCCTTTCCGGACGTTCTTTCACATGACCTCCGGTATATGCCTCGAATATCTTAGAGAAGGAATCCTTCACATCGCGGAATCTTCGCTCGATTATCTTAGCCTTTGCATTCTTAACAAGTGCCGTCCTGAACTCAATGCCAAGCCTCTGAAGTATTGTCAATGGCTCATGCTCATCCGTCTTGGCTGTCTTTCTGAATCCTCTTCCACCAATATCATGCGTCAGGAACTCTCGACCATTATCTGAGTAAATCATCTTTGGTATTCCATACCTTTCAATACCACGTCTAAGAGCATATACGGTAGCATCACTTCGCGGTGCGTCTGTCACATACCATCCGGTAAACTTTCTTGCCCTTACATCATAGAATGCTGTCAGATATACTCTTACCGGAGCTTCATCCTTGGATATCATAATGTCAAAAGTATGGTTATCAGTTACCCAAATATCATTTGAGAATAAATCATCATACTTTCGCTTGATATACGGAGCGCACTGGTCATAAAACGCCTTGTCTCCCAACCTGAAATACTTAAGCACGGCTACAGGAAGCTTCTCTATTCTTCTTACGAATGTGTCATAAGAAGGGAGTGGAAGATATTCTGTTTCACCATTCTTATTAAGCTGCGTTTCCGTAAGTCTCATGCAAAGTGAAACGCTGCGTTGGTTCTGGTCAAGGTAGAAGTTTTCAAAGATATCCCAAACATAATCCGGCAATGCCTTTTTATGATTGCCGTGTCGCCCACGCTTGTCGATGAGAGCCCCTTCTCCTTCTTCCTTCCATGCTTTCCATTTCCGATATAAGGTTCTGACCTTAATATTCTTCTGATATGTAATGTTGGCAAATTCCACAAACCGCTCATCCGCCTCTGCCTTGTCATTTACTGTCTCACTCTCCCTGAAGCTTCTCCAGTTATTAAGAATCTCCTTCCAGAGTTCGATTTCCTTCCTGTCTTCTGCAGATATTGACTCATAGTCGAGCTTAATTACATTATCCTCCTGAAGGTCAGTGTCATTATTCTGTTTTTCTTTCTGTTTTTGAATACGCTTGTACTTGGTAAGAAGCTTCGGCTCTATTGACGGAAGAGGAATGTGATATGATTCGCCGCTGCGTCCTCCTCTCAAACCTGTTACAACCTCTGCTTTAACTTTTCCTTTTGCTATAATTTGGTTTACATATCTAGCTGTACACCCTCTAAGCTGAGCATATTCTTCAACACTTAGATACTCCATCCAATCACCACTTTTCGATTGACCGCACCCATAATGTGTGCTATCATATGATTACCTGTATAATGGGACCTCACAAAAGGAGTAAAATCCGTGTGGGGTCCTCCTTTTTATGTATTGGAACCTAATATCTCACAGATTCTATCCTTATGAGCCTGCTTGATGTTTCTTCCGTGGATAATGTCACTCATCACCTTTTCGTTGATATCCGCTTTTTCAGACAACTCCCTTTGTGTCATCTGCTTGTTTAAAAGCTCTCTCTTGATATAGAGACCAAATTCGCAAATTGCCATGATATCATCTCCTTACTTAATATTGGTTAAATGTAGTTTTAACCACCCGGGAGCCGAAGCTCCTGACGCTCTGTGCCTAAGGTTCTATTTATACTCGCACAGACGAGTTGTGATGTTGTGATGTTTGTCCTATAATGCATTTACAGGCTTCTGGCAAAGCCGAGTAATTATGAAAGGAGCAAACTATATGAATGATAAAAGCTGGTTACCATTATTTGAACATCATCTATATACTAAACATATAGATGAAGAAGTCTTAGCATTTTCTATTCTTAGATACTTTCAAAAACATAATCCTAATGCATTTGACGAAATCATGACGGATTATGACGCAAACATTAATCTAAAAACAGAACGCATCCTAAAAGATGCATATAAAGATTTGCATTCATAAATACCTATGACGTTTTATTTCCTTTATAGCAGCACGTGTTTCTCGCATTGCCGATAATATTTCATCACTTATAGGTTGTCCAAGCTTAAATTCTTTAACTTTTCTTATAGCCTCTTCTGTTGACATTACAGCAGAATTGGCTTTCTTTGATTTTACTACTATAAATTCAACTAAATCTGTTATAAACACATCATTATCATTCATACCTGAGATTATTTCATCTATCAAACTCTCTGCCAAATAATCTCTAAGCACATCCTTAAACTTTTCATAATCTATTATTACAATACCCATAACACAACACTCCTCATAAATACTCTATACATTAGTAATCTCTTAGCATATCCTGCAGGTTGATTAAATCCGCACACATCGGAAAATCTTTTGATAAATAAAATACTTTGCTTTTAATGTTCTTCATTTTTTGTCTAAGCATAAGTAATTCTTTATAATCGTCAGGTCGCAGGTCAATTTTTTCTTCGTGTTCACCCTTAAGATACTTTTCTATCTCATTTATCTGTATTTCACACTTGCTCATTTTATTGAAATACCTGTCATATCCAGTATCAGTATAGAAGTCTTTCGCCTGCTCATACTCTTCTTTTAACTGATTTAGTACTTTTCCAAGTGTCTTTTTCTTGTATTCCTCAACTTTCTCAATATATTTATTCATTAATAACCTTCCTCTGCAAAATCAAAGCATTCAACTCCTGTACCATCATCTGCTATTACGATAATTCCTTTTCCATTTGGTATTCCAAATAATCCATATGCAGTCCAATTGCATCCACTATTATCATCCTTTTTAGGTGAACCTTTGCCTGTATATCTTCCAATACACTCCTGGTATGCACAATTTGGATTGGAAGCTCCTGCCTCTTTGAACTCTCGAATAGAAGCAATATGACCGCACATAGGACACTCAAACTTCCAATCCATAAAGTCCTCTCCAAACCTTCTCTTACCTTCCTGCATCCACTCGTTCTGTGACATAACTTTGTGTTTCTCATCATCAACCGTCCTATAACATCCTGAACCCATTTTAATTGTTCGTTCCATATATGTACCTCCATATTGTTATTTGGTCTTTCAACCACCGGGGAGTTTAAGCTCCCCACGCTTCGGGCCTAAGGTTCTGTTTAAAGTCGCCCGAACGACTGTTACTATTTCAGTAACTCATTGACTCTTGCCTGAACTGTTTTGTAATCATATCCGGCTTTCTCAAGTGCTTCTCTTCTTGCAGAGCCATTTCCCCACTTGCCGTTGATTACTTCTTTTGCGATCTCATCAAGGCCTTTCTTCTCTTCAGCAGTTGATTTAAGCAATTCATTGACTCTTGCCTGAATTGCACCGTAATCATAACCGGCTTTCTCAAGTGCTTCTTTTCTTGCAGAGCCATTTCCCCACTTGCCCATAATTACTTCATGAGCCATCTCATCGACAGGTTTTAACGTTGGTTTTGGCTGCACATCAAATTCACCGTAATAGTAATCCATATCAACATCACCTTTGATGCCTGACACAAAGCCTTCGTCACTAAACTGCCATGCAATTACTTCAATTCCAAGTTCCGGCTTATTTTCGCTCCACTTTGCAATCCAGAAGTTATTTGTAAGAGCTTTTATCTTATCTGTAAGAACGCTCT
The DNA here is from genome assembly GCA_045119215.1 of Lachnospiraceae bacterium. Lineage (GTDB taxonomy): Bacteria > Bacillota > Clostridia > Lachnospirales > Lachnospiraceae > RUG11237. The sequence continues at coordinate 25,607 of JBGVDD010000097.1, forward strand.
TGAACCAATACTGATTGCAGTAGATTCCAACCTCGTAACCTGCAGCCTCGACAATTTCCAGCCATCTCTTAACAATCTGATACAGAAGTTCCTTATCAAGATTATGCTGGCAATCATCTTCCAGGTCGAGCCACACCTTCGCTCCAAGATGTCTTCCATTTAGAGCCTCTAATGTTGCCTTTGCCTCTGCCTCTGCTTCCGTGACAGTTGTTGCATAGCTGTATTTGTATGCACCTACTGCCAGTCCATTGGCTATAGCTCCGTCATAATTTTTCTGAAAGTACGGGTCTACAGACAAATCCTTCTTACTACAACGGATAATTGCAAACTGAATACCTGCAGCTGCAACCTTGTTCCAGTCAATATCACCCTGATACTGACTTACATCAATACCTTTATACATTGTCTTTTCCTCCTATATTTTATTGAGCCATTGCTCAGGGCTTTTTAAGGGAAGCCCCTTAAACCTCTCCTCTCTGCGTTTTACGAGGACTTGAGACCTCTCCACATAGTGAAGTAGCATTAGAGAGGGGCAGATGCCCCACTATTTATTTTTTAGAAGCGGACTTACAGGAAATAGATTACAATCAATGTTTTTGCTTTCTTCATTTACAAGTGTAATTAGCATTCCGCCTGCACTCTCATGTATATTTTTCATTGCTGATTCCATTAATGTCACAGCCAATGTGTCAGTTCCTTCATATTCTATAATCAATCTTCTACTCATTTACCATTGCCTCCGTTCTTATGTAGCCTTCATTATCAAAGCTTATTCCTAAATCTCTTTGGTTTCGCATTAATATGAATATAACCTTTGTTTCATCTATACCAGTGCAGGTGGCAAGGGCTCTAACCTTAACCGGCTTTTTGAGTGCTGCAAGTATTGCAAATAAACGTGCATATCCCATAAGCTATCTCCTTCCTGCCAGCGTATAGGGTATCTTTCTTACATTCCCGGATACCCTATGTACCACATATAAGTACTCGCTGTCCTTTTTCTGTACTAACCAGTTCTCAAGGTTTAAGTGAGCAGCTTTAATCAGCTTCTTTTCGTTTAATGTAGGTCTTTTTCCCGTCTTTCTCACTCTGCTCACCTACCCTATATTCATTTCTTTTGTCATCCTGGCTAAGCCTTGAGGATTGATAGAGCCATACACGGCAGCAGTATTTACGAATACATTCACGGCTCCACGTAAGCCATAGTTTGTCCGGCTTATTTTAAATAGGATATCCTGTGATTCTTCATCATCACTGATGACTGAGAATACAGCTCTTATGTCATCCTTGCTTAGTGTATTGGTTAACACCTGCTTTCTCATTCCGATACGGCTGAAAAGCTGTGCGAAGTCTGCTCTTCCGGAGCCTTTAAGCTTAGAATAAACCTCATCATTTCCGACAAGTGTAATTCCAACGCCGCTTTCATCTGCCATACATCTGATGTGATTGAGGGTCCTGACTGTAAGATGCTGAGCTTCATCTATGATGATTACTCTTCCACTGTCTTTAAGCTTTGCAATAATCTCTGCATAGATTTTTCTCGATACACGCTCCCGTACACCAAGCTGATCAGCGATAAGCTCATTCACTCCGGACATGCTTGCGTATGATGGTGAAATAGTAATTTTTACTGCCAGACTGTTCTCTTTGCAGTACTGATTGATTGCCATTGTCTTTCCAATGCCGGCATCTCCATATACAACAGATATCTTACCCTGTATGTGGCTGTAGGCTATGGCATTGAATACTGCCTGACTCACTTTGGTTGGAACGAAGGATGGCTCCTTTGGAGCAACCTCCTTACGCTCTGATACAGTAAGTAATGACTGTATCTTGGGAATTATGGTGTGCGGAGCTTTGTATGTACCGCTTAGAAAGCTGCTTAGCTGTCCTCCGCTTATTCCTAATTCCTTTGCAATAAGCGCCTGGCTCTTTCCGCTTTTCTCCTTGTAATCAAGAACCAATTGTCTTGCTTCCGCTTCTGTCATATTAAGTTGTACGTTATCCATAAAATTCCTCCTTTATTAGTTTTTAAACGAGTTTTAAACTTTTTTAAAAACTGTTTAAAAATGTAATTGAAACCTGTATAATGGGTTTACAGATATTTCTGTATATGGGTATTATATTCGCTTTTAATCTATTTGTCAATAGCTTAAAAGCTATTTATGGAGGAATAATATGAGTATAGTTGAAAGAATTAAGCTCTTAGCCAAACAAAATGGCACTGACCTTGCAAAATTAGAACGTACCTTGGGTATAAGTAATGGAGTTATTCGTAGATGGGATACAGCATCACCAACTTGTGAGAAGATAATGAAAGTTGCGGAATATTTTTCAGTTTCTGTCGACTCACTATTGTACGATAAACCAAGTGAAGACGATGCTATTCATAAGAAACTACTTAATTTATACGATAACTCTAATGAATCAGACAAATTACGTGTTATAAACTATTTAGAACTCGTGAATTCATTGCCACCTATAAATAAACCTATGGCAAGAAAAGCAAATATTGTATATTCAAATTCAGATAACTCTGACAAAAATAGATTAAAAGCTATCCCTATTAGAGGTTATGTTGCTGCTGGAGTTCCAATTGAAGCAATAGAAAACAATTTAGGAACTGTTCCTGCACCTAATGATTTAGATGCAGATTATGCCTTAATTGTAAACGGAAATAGTATGGATCCAATCATTAAAGACAATGAACCAGTATATGTAAAAGCTGTTGACAAACTAGATAACGATGACATAGGTGTCTTTTACTACAACGGGTCAGTCACATGCAAGAAATTTTTTAAGGATGATTTGACAATTAAACTTATATCTCTAAACCCTGATTATGAAGATTTTATTTTCTACCTTGATGACTCAAAAAATGAATACATCAATTTTACAATTGAAGGTAAAGTATTACTTTCAACTGAACAAGCTAAAAGATTTAAAAAATATTTTACATTAAATACATTAAATAGGTAGAAATTCTTTTCTATTTTTGTCATTCTTTGTGCGAAAATTTTTGTTATTTTTTTAACATTTTCTCTGTATTCATTTATTTTACTAACAAAAAACGATTGAGGAACTATTTTTGTAGTTCCTCAATTTTTGTTCCTCAATCTCCGGAAAATTGTGATGTATTTTTTTAGTCTAATTTATTATTGTTAAACACTTTAATCATTGATTTTAAGCCATTTTAAACATATTTAAAAATATTTGAACATATTTTTAAAACACAAAAGAGATGGTACTTTTTAGGTATCCATCTCCCATTTTTTCTTCGCACTTAAAATGACAATTATTTTTTTTCAACACCGTTCAACCACCGTATTCATGCGGTTATTCGGCAATTATTCGTTTTTATTCGGATTTACTCACTTTTGTCATTCTTTCTGAGTATTCACAACAAGACCAACTAAAGTCCTCACAACCGGCAGACACATTTTAACATCTCCCATAATTTCCT
>JBGVDD010000098.1:0-160444 GCA_045119215.1 Lachnospiraceae bacterium
AAAGACCGTCATGAGAAGATTGGGGAGGGAAGCATTGGATTAGAAGCCATAGAGCGGATTATTAATCATCCACTGCTTCGTGAACTGCCTTTTTATTTAGAAACACCAAACGAGCTTGCGGGGTATGCAAGGGAGATTGGGGTGCTGAAGGAATGCAGAATATAGTGGTACCAGGAACCGGGTTCCCAGAACCACCTTATCATCCCTCAACAGAAAGAAGGCTTTTTATGAATACAGATATTACAAAACAGATGGAAATGGTACTGTACAGAACCGAAGATGATAATGTGACTGTCAGTGCCTTAATAAAAGACGAAACAATATGGCTGACACAAAAAGCCATGGCTGAATTATTTGGTATTGATAAATCCGGCATCAGCCGCCACTTGTCAAAAATTTTTGAAAGCGGTGAATTGGATGAGAAAGTGGTTGTTGCAAAAATTGCAACAACCAGTCAGCACGGGGCAATGCAGGACAAAACGCAGACTACTTCTACCAACTATTATAACCTGGATGCTATCATCTCCGTAGGATACAGAGTGAATTCTATGCAGGCAACCAAGTTCCGTATCTGGGCAACCAATATTCTAAAAGAATATATGATTAAAGGATTTGCAATGGATGATGAACGACTGAAGCAGGGAAAGACAGCTTTCGGCAAAGACTATTTCCGTGAGTTGCTGGAAAGAGTCCGTTCCATCCGTGCCAGTGAACGCAGAATATGGCAACAGATAACCGATATCTTTGCAGAGTGCAGCATTGATTATGATAAAAATTCCGATATTACATATCGTTTCTATGCTACCATACAGAACAAATTTCATTATGCCATTACCGGCAAAACTGCGGCTGAAATCGTTTATCAGCAGGCGGATCACACAAAAGAAAATATGGGATTGACCACATGGAAAAACGCTCCCGATGGTCGTATTCTCAAGTCTGATACCCCGATTGCAAAAAACTACTTGGATGAAAAGCAAATCCGACAACTGGAACGTGCAGTCACTGGTTACTTTGACTATATAGAGGATTTGATCGAACGGGAAAATGTTTTCACAATGGAGGAATTCTCAAAAAGTGTAAATGAGTTCCTTGAATTTCGCAGATATGATATATTGAAGGATAACGGACATATTTCCCATAAACAGGCAGTGGAGAAAGCGTATCAGGAATATGATATCTTTAATAAGACACAGCCGATAGAATCTGACTTTGATAGGATAGTTAAAGGATTGGCAAAGACTGAAAAATAGACTGTTTTAGTGTTATGTTAGTGATAGGAGCAGGTAATCTGGTATCATGGCCCTGAGGATGTGAAACAGAAAAAACAAGATCAGAAAGTGAGGGATGGCTATATGACACTGGCAGAAATCATAGAAGACGCAATCCAAAGCCAAAAAGAAAGGACCCAAAAAGCAGAAGAGGAAAAAGAGAGAATAAGAGAGGAAAAAGACAAGGAGATTCAAGAGAAGGAAGAACAGATTCAAGAGAAGGAAGAACAGATTCAAGAGAAGGAGGAGCAATTGAAAGAACAGCAACGCCTCATAGAAGAACTACAAAAGAAATTAGAGAGCAAATAACCTTCCCATGGAAAACGGGGGCGTATCCATTTTTTCAGGATACGCCCCCGTTTTCCTAACAGACTCCCCAAAAATTTCAAAAAAAGTGAGAAGTATCTAAAAAAAATCACGAAAAATGGGGAAAACATGAGGAAATTCTTAAAAAAAATTGACATCAGTTAAGGGAACGAATATAATAGGAAAATGTGAAACTGGAGAAGGTATGTCGTTACAAGAAAATGAGACTGATATACATAGAAACAAAAGGGGTTTAGTATGAGTAAATTAAAAAATAAAAATACGCCTAAGAATAAGAGTAAGAATATGAATACCATTCGTCCATATACGGTTATGTGTACGGATATATATTTGTTGTGGATATTTATGGTGTTTCCTCTTTATTTTGCGGATGGATACTTTCATTTGCCAGAGAAAAAGGCTGCCTTTTGGAGCATTTCTACCTTGGTGTATCTGGGAGTGATGCTTCTGGGGATGATTATTACATTTGTCTCTACCAGAAGTGAGTGGGATTGGGAAAGAGTGAAGAAGAATATTTCCATCACAGATATTTTTATGTTTGGATTTCTGGTCAGCAATTTGATTTCCTTTGCATTAAGTACAGACAAGTCAAATGCATGGACAGGGGCAGGAGCACGTTACTACGGGGCAAAAGTATTGATTTTAGTATGTCTGGTATATTTTCTTGTGTCCAGATATGCCTGGTTGAATCAGATATTTGTCTGGATTTTCCTGATTGGTGGCAATTTAGTCTGCTTATTGGCTACTTTTGACTATTTTGGTTTGGATGTACTTGGAATCAACAAGCAGATGCAGGCTAGTGACTGGTTGATGTTTATATCTACCATGGGAAATGCAAATACCTGTGCTTCCTATGTCACCATGGCAGTAGCTGGTTCTATTTGTTATTTCTGTGTGGCGAAAGATATGAAATCCAAGGTGTTTGCAGGAATCAGTATCGTGAATTGTTCCGCAGCATTGATTGCAGCCCGTAGTGAGAGTGCGTTTGTAGGAATTGCCGTAATAGGGATTGTACTGTTGTGTCTCATGTTCTCCAAGAAGTTAAATATGAAATCTATTATTTTAGTAGCAATGCTTGTCAGTGCTTCAATGGTAGGACTGACCATATGCAAAGGGATTTATCCGGAGGCATTTGCTTGTGATATGGGAATTCCATGGTTGTTAATGAATTCCCAGGGAATCTTAGTTTCAGTCTTTATATTTTTGGTATTGGCGTATGTGACAGCTATATATATGGAAAGAAAAAAAATAAAATTTCCAAAGAATGTCATGAAATTCGGATGGATTACAGGGGCAGTCATACTTGTAGTAGGGATTGTAGTAGTATTATCAAAAATCAATCTGTTGGAAATGTTTAAGTCAAGTATGGGATTAAGTGAAGGAGCCCTGGCTGGGAACCGTGCTTACATATACAGTAGAACCATAAGAAGTTATGGACAAGCACCTTTGTTGAATAAGATTTTTGGGTTTGGACAGGCATCTGTCAGCACATTGTTGAATCAAAGCTTTGGAGAAGAGCTGTCATCTATGGGTATATATATTAACTCAGCGCATAATAATATATTGGATTATCTGGTGATAGGAGGTCTTCTGGGAGCAGTGTGTTATTTAGGAGCAGTGCTTTCGGTGATAAAAAAGGGATTAAAACTTGTAAAAGAAAATCCCGAAGTGCTTGTGTTTGCCGGATGTGTTATTGCATATTTTGCACAGGGACTGTTTAATATTGAACAATCAAATACCACAACAATTTTCTGGGCATTGCTTGCCTGCGTGGAAGCAATGTACAGACAACATAGGGATGAAAATCAGAAGGTAAGAAAATGAATCAAAAAGATAATTGGCAAATAAACAAAAAATTGATTATCCGAAGAGGAATTCTTGTTACATATGATATTTTGGCTATGATTGTAGCCAGTGCTTTTGCACTAATGCTAAGATATGACTTCCATTATAGCGAAATTGAGGTTAGATTTATAGACAATGCATGGAAGTACCTTCCATATAATGTGGTTGTTACGTTGATTGTTTTTTATTTCTTTCGATTGTATCATAGTCTTTGGGCCTATGCCGGCATAACCGAAATGCAAAACGTAATTATCGCATGTATGCTAGGCAGCGGTGCACAGTTGCTGGGATTGCAGTGCCTTGATTGGTATATGCCGAGAAGTTACTATTTCATGTATGCAGGAACCTTCGTAATGCTAATCCTTGCCAGCAGATTTATTTACAGATTTATACGTATGACCAAGCGACTACAGCGTCAGCGAAAAGCATGCACCAACGTGATGATTGTAGGGGCAGGAAATGCAGGAAATATGATTATCAAAGAAATCGTCACCAGCGGAAAAGTACAGATGAAAATCAAGTACATTATCGATGATGACAGAACCAAGTGGGGTAGTTACATCCACGGCATCAAGGTGGTGGGAGGACGTCAGCTGATTCCAGTACTTTCAGAAAAGGTAGATGAGATTATCATAGCCATGCCGGCAGTAAAACGTTCTAAAGTAAAGGAAATAATCGAAGTTTGTAGAGAAACCAAGTGTGATATCAAGACATTGCCAGGAATGTATCAGATGATGAATGGGGATGTTATGGTGGAAAAACTTCGAAAGGTGGAAATCGAAGATCTTCTGGGACGTGAAACGGTTGAGATTGATTTAGAAGGCGTCATGAAATATGTGAAGAACAAAGTGGTGTTAGTCACTGGGGGCGGCGGTTCTATTGGCTCTGAAATTTGTCGTCAGATTGTACAATATAACCCGAAACAGCTAATCATAGTAGACATCTATGAAAATAATGCCTATGACATTCAGCAGGAATTACTGGAAAAGTACCCAGAGCTTGACTTGGTGGTATTGATTGCGTCTGTGCGAAACACAGCGCGTATGAACAAAATTTTTGCTACGTATTTGCCGGATATCGTATATCATGCTGCTGCACATAAGCATGTACCGTTAATGGAGGCCAGTCCCAATGAGGCCATTAAAAATAATGTGCTGGGAACTTTAAAGACGGTTCAGGCAGCAGATAAATATGGTACGAAAAGATTTATTCTCATTTCTACAGATAAAGCGGTAAACCCAACAAATATTATGGGAGCTTCCAAGAGAATATGTGAAATGATTATCCAGACCTATAATAGGCATTCCAAAACAGAGTTTGCGGCAGTACGTTTCGGAAATGTGCTGGGAAGCAATGGAAGTGTGGTGCCGTTGTTTAAAAAGCAGATTGAAAAAGGTGGACCGGTAAAGGTGACACATCCGGATATCATCCGATATTTCATGACCATACCGGAGGCGGTATCTTTGGTGCTCCAAGCTGGTGCCAACGCTAAGGGTGGAGAAATCTTTGTACTGGATATGGGAGAACCGGTAAAAATCCTGGATTTAGCAGAAAACATGATTCGTCTGTCCGGTTTTGAACCCTATGAAGATATTGAAATAGAATTTACAGGACTTCGCCCGGGAGAAAAATTGTACGAGGAGCTGCTCATGGCAGAAGAGGGATTGCAGGAAACTGAGCATGAACTGATTCACATTGGAAAGCCACTTGCCTTTGATGAAGAAGAATTTATGGCACAGATAGAAAATCTGAAAAAAATAGTGAAAATGGAACCGGAAGCAATCAGAAAAACCATTCAGGAGATTGTTCCCACCTATCAGCCCCAAAATATCGAAGACCTGTAAGAAAGTGTGTATTAAACAATAATCGGGCAATTTTGGAAAAGGGAGAAGATCGTATGAATTTGAAAACCCAAAAGTATATAAAAATAAAGCGAGTTGCGGATATTATCATGGCATTCATGGCATTGGTTATATTATCACCAGTGCTTTTTGTGCTATGTCTTGCCATTAAAATAGACAGCCCGGGTCCTGTTTTCTTTCGGCAGAAGCGTGTAGGAATTCATGTGACATATTTTGAAATTTATAAATTCAGAACTATGAGAATTGATACTCCAAAGGATATGCCTACCCATATGTTAAAAGATCCAGAACAATACATTACCAAGGTAGGAAAGTTCTTACGAAAATATTCCCTGGACGAACTGCCACAGTTAATCAATATCTTAAAGGGAGATATGAGCTTTGTAGGTCCCCGTCCAGCCCTTTGGAACCAAGAGGATTTGATTCAGGAAAGGGAAAAATATCATGCCAATGATGTATACCCTGGCTTAACCGGCTGGGCTCAGATTAATGGAAGAGATGAGTTGGAAATTCCCGTAAAGGCAAAATTGGATGGAGATTATGTGAGAAATATGGGATTGGTCTTTGATATCAAATGTATTCTTGGTACCTTTGGCTCGGTGGCAAAGGCAGAAGGAGTAGTGGAAGGCGGAACAGGAAGAAAGAAAGACGGTAACGAGGATTAACATGAATATATTAATTACAGGGGTAAATAGCTATATAGGTAATTCATTCGGGGATTATGTGGATAGAACACAAAAGGATTGGAATGTTACGAAGATAAGTCTGCGGGGAGAAGAATGGAAAAATGAGGATTTTTCCCATTATGATGTTGTTCTGCATGTAGCAGGAAAAGCTCATGCAGATGTAGGAAAGGTTTCCCAAAAAGTGAAAGAGGAGTACTATAGAGTAAACAGGGACCTTACTTTGGAAATTGCCCAAAAGGCAAAAAAGGAAGGGGTAAAACAGTTTATTTATCTAAGTAGTATGATTATTTATGGAGATAGTGCCCCGGTGGGAAAGATAAAGATGATTGATGCTAACACTGCCCCAGCACCGGCAAACTTTTATGGGGACAGTAAATGGCAGGCTGATCAGGCAATTGCAGGAATGAACAGTGAAAGCTTCAAGACCGGGGTGGTCCGTATCCCTATGGTGTACGGAAAAGGAAGTAAAGGGAATTATCCCATGTTATCCAAAATAGCAGGTAAGATTCCTGTATTCCCGGACATAGCCAATCAAAGAAGTATGATTTATATCGAAAACCTGTGTGAATTTTTCAGAGAAATCATAGCATATCAGGATTCTGGAATATTTTACCCACAAAATGGGGAATACACAAAAACATCGGAAATGGTTGCTATGATTGGAAAAGTACATGGAAAGAAGATGTGTATTACGAAGCTGTTAAATCCGTTTGTGAAAATCACATCAAAATGTCCAGGGAAAATTGGCAAATTGGCAAACAAGGCCTTTGGAAATGCCTGCTATGATAAAGATTTAAGCAGATACCGCAACAATGAATACCAAAGATTTTCCCTTGAAGATTCCATAAAGAGGACGGAAACTCCTTCAAAACCCAAAGCGCTTATGACTGCATCTGTGGCATCTATGATTGATTTGTTTAGTATGGATAACATACGGATTCTACAGCAGTTAGGATACCAGGTGGAGGTGGCAGCAAACTTTGAATTCGGAAGTATTACCAGCCAGAAAAGAGTGGAGACGTTTCGGGAAAAATTACTTCAGGAAGGAATCAAAGTGTATCATGTTCCCATTCCAAGAAGCATAGCAGATGTAAAAAACATAGTTCTTTCTTACAAGATGCTGAAAAAAATATGCGAAAAAGAACAGTATGACATTATTCATACCCAGTCACCTATCGGCGGTGTGGTGGCAAGACTGGCGGCAAAAGGAATACGAAAGAAGGGCACAAAGGTGGTATATACTGCCCATGGATTTCATTTCTATCAAGGTGCACCCAAAAAAAACTGGATACTGTTTTATACCATCGAAAAATTCCTGGCAAAATATACTGATGTGCTGATTACCATTAATAAAGAAGACTATGAAGTGGCAAAGAAGTTTTCGGCACAAAAGGTGTGTTATGTTCCGGGAATCGGAATAGAAATTGAAAAATTTCAAAAGAGTCCTGATAACCGATTAGAGCTTCGAAAAGCTCTTGGACTGAAAGCGGATGATTTTGTTGTATTAAGCGTAGGACAGTTGTCAAAAAGAAAGAATCAGCAAATGATGATTCGTGCAATGGCAGAATTAAAAGAACATAAGGATATCCGTTATGTCATTGTAGGTTTAGGAGAGTGTGAAGAAAGGGATAGAGAGCTGATAAGACAGTTAAAGTTAGAAAAGAAAGTAATTCTTACAGGATACCGTAGCGACATCAATCACCTGCTTCACATGGCCGACTGTTTTGCGTTTCCATCGCTGCAGGAGGGACTTCCGGTGGCTTTGATGGAAGCTATGGCAGCAGGTCTTCCTGTTGTCTGTAGTAATATTCGGGGAAATAAAGACTTAGTGACAGACAGGATTCATGGAAGAATTTTAGAACCCCAGGATGCAGAAGGGTATGCCAACGCCATATTAGAATTGAAAGAGAACCCATCCAAGGCAAGACAGTATTGTGAAAATGCTCAGGAAAAAATCATAGAATTTGGAAATAAAAAAGTTAGAGCCGTGATGGAAGGTATATATAAGGAATTGAAAAGAACATGAGAAAAGAAAAAATTCTGGTTTTAATGTCAACATACAACGGAGAAAAGTACATCAGGGAGCAGATGGAGAGTATTTTGCAGCAGGAAGATGTAGATGTCCACTTACTGATAAGAGATGATGGTTCTAAGGATGGCACCCTGGAGATATTAAGGCAATATGAAGATTATAATAATGCAGAAGTGTATCAGGGAAAAAACCTGGGAGCATGTCAAAGCTTTTTTGATTTGATCAAGAATGCTTCAGTGAAATATTCTTACTATGCCTTTGCGGATCAGGATGATGTGTGGCAAAAGGACAAGCTAAAGATAGCAATTCAAATGATTGAGGATGAAAATTCCATCCCTACATTATATTGTGGCAGCTACCAGCTGACAGATAGTGGGTTAAATGAATTACCTCAAAGGAGACCATCTCCTAAAAACATATCTTTTGGAAACGCCTTAATAGAATCAAATTGTACCGGATGCACAGCTGTCTTTAATAGAAAGTTATTAGAACTTTCAAAGCAGCAAATTCCAAAAGAAGCATATATGCATGACTGGTGGCTTTATCTTATGGCATCTGCTTTTGGCAAAGTAGTGTATGATGAAACACCCCATATGATGTACCGACAGCATGAAAGTAATGTACTAGGTGGCAATAGGGGAAAAGTCAACCAGATAAAAAGGAGAATCAAAAATTTTAGTAATCTTTCTCATTATGTTCCCGCACAGTTAGAGGAATTTGAAAGAATATTTGAGAATCAATTGACAAAACATCAAAAGCACCTGATACATAGGGTGACAAATCAAAATAGACTCCCATGGAAGCGGTTGGGAATCTTTCGGGAGAAAGAGATACGACGTAATAGCAGGGGGGATGATTTGGTTTATAAGGGGATGTTTTTGGTATGGAGAATTAGGAAACATGATAGAAATCAAATTGTGTCAAAAAATGTAGAAAAATGAAAAAATAGAATAAATCTTGTATTTGTATAAGATGCGTGATAAAATAGATTGGTTTAGGTTGTCTTTTAGAGGTGTGTTAATGTGATAAGAGATAAGATGAAAGAACTAAAAGCGAAAATTCAGTGTGTAGATGTTGTGTCTTTTGATATGTATGACACATTGGTGTTTCGTTCATCTGGTGAGGCGGAGCATGTGTTTGATATTTTGGAGATACTTTCAGAAGGAAAGATAACAAAGAAAAAAAGGATGCTAATGCAAAGAAAGGCTTACCACTATATAAAAAGATCAAAAGGTTATCCACATCCGACTCTAAATGAAATATATGTACATGGAGGTGAAAATGAAAATTGTTTGAAATACGAAAGTGTGGAAAATAGAGTTGAAACAATTGTGGCCTATCCTAATATACATATGAAAGAACTTTTTGAATATGCAAAAAGCCTAGAAAAAAGGATAATAATTTCTTCCGATATGTACTTGGAGAAAGAGCAAATTATAAAAATATTAGAAAATTGTGGATTTGTAGGGTACAACACCTTGTATTTGTCATCAGAAATTAAAAAAACGAAATATGCGGGAGATTTGTTTGAATACGTCATGGAAAAAGAGAATGTATCACCTGAAAAACTACTCCATATCGGTGACAATGAAAAATCAGATTATGAAATACCCAAAAAGCTAGGAATACAGACGTGGTTGTATGAAGAATGTAGTTTAGATGCTTTTGATAGTTTGTATTATATACAAAATAGGATTCACCCTGAGGTTACAGAAGATAATGAGTTTTGGTATCGTTTGGGTTTTCAAGTAGGTGGTCCGCTGTATTTAGGTCTCATTCAATGGATAAATGAGAAAAAATCAAAAATATATTGTTTATCGCGTGATGGTTTTGTTTTAGCAAAATTATTAAATGAAATAGAAGGAAAAGGTAAAGCGGAGTATATATATTCATCTAGAAGAGCATTATTGCTTCCTGCTATAAATCGCTTGGGAGAGGATGAACTTAATCTGTTGCCACCATACTCTTGCGGACAATGTATAGGAGAAATTTTGGAATATCTGGGGTTTGACTTTATTACAGAAACAGATTTAAAAAAGCATGGTTTCAATGGATATGATTCAACCATTAATAATAAAACTGCTATATCACGGTTAAAACAGGTATATAAGGATAAAGAAAAAGAAATTTTACAAAAATGCACTGAAGAATTGGAAAATTTAAAACGATACTTTGAAACGAAAAAAATCTGTAAAGAAAATAAAGAAATTTGTTTTTTCGATAGTGGTTGGAATGGAACTTCACAATACTTAATAAATGAGATATGTCATAACATTAATAAACAAATGTCAGAAGATAAAATAGCAGGAAATAAATTTGTGTATGCAGGGATTAAAGATAATTCGAAAAGCAGGAAATTATTGAAAGATTCTTTGTATGATAGTTTTTTTAGTGAAGTTTATTCAGGGAAAGAACTAAATAGAATATTGCAGGCAGCGGCAGTATTGGAACTATTTTTTACAGAAGATGCTGCACCTTTGAAAAGATATGGCTCAGAAAACTTGGAATTTGAACCATATACAAAGCGAAAATATGTTATGTATATTAATCAAGGGATTGAAGATTGTGTCAAGTTTAATATAGATTTGTTTAAAAGTATGCCAAAAGATATAATGAAGAAAATGGCATTGTATAATATAGAAAGATTACTTTTGCATCCTACAAAAGAAGAAGCAAAAAAAATTGGAAACATTGAAAATATAGATAGTATATCTGCAAGTAATACAATGAAAAAATACATAGCCAAAATAGAAAGAGATACGTTAAAGAAAAATATTTTTTTGGATATTTATTGGGAAAAAGGAATATATGCACATCCTGATAATCTTTGGTATATTAAAGTGTTTGTGCACTTAAGGCAATGGCTTGTAAAAATAAAAAATAGAAAAAAATGTTGAAATAAGAGAGGAAAAGATATGGAACAATTTCAGATGATAATGAGATTAGCAAAAAATGATTTTAAGGCAAAATATTCTGCCTCTATACTAGGTATTCTCTGGGCATTTGTACAACCTATAGTCACGATACTGGTATTTTGGTATGTATTTCAGATGGGATTTAAGTCGGCACCGGTGGATAATATGCCATATATTTTATGGTTTATAGTTGCTTATGTGCCGTGGATTTATTTTAGTGATATTCTTAACTTTGGAGTAAATGCGTTAGTTGATTATAACTACTTGGTGAAAAAAGTTAAATTTCAGGTGCAATGGTTGCCTGTGATTCGTATTATTTCATCGCTTTTTGTACATATCTTTTTTATCTTCTTTATCTTTTTTATGTTTTGGTGTTACGATTATAAGATATCAATTTATTGTGTACAGGCGCTTTACTATACTTTTGCAGCAACAGTTCTGGGCTGGGGAATTATTATGTTATTTTCAGCTTTATCCACATTTTTTAAAGATATTGCACAGATTGTGTCAATTATTTTGCAAATTGGATTTTGGGCAACCCCTATTTTTTGGAATATTGACACCATTGAAAGTGAATCGGTAAGAAAAGCCTTAGAATTTAATCCACTTTATTATATTGTAATTGGCTATCGAGAAAGCTTTATTTATGACACACCTTTCTGGAAACATCCAGGACAGACAGCATACTTTTGGATTTTCACATTGTTTGTTTGTTTCTTTGGCTGGAGAACATTCAAAAAATTACGTCCACATTTTGCAGATGAGTTATAAGAGGAGAAAACCATGAAAGCGATCAGTATTAGAAACCTAAAAAAAGTATATTCATTATATGGTTCAAGAATGAACAAGTTAAAGGAAGCATTTTCAATTACAGGGAAAAAGTATCATGACGATTTTTATGCTCTAAAGGGTATAAGTTTCGATGTGGAGAAGGGAGAATGTGTAGGAATTATCGGATTGAATGGTTCAGGGAAATCTACACTATTAAAAATTCTCACAGAAGTTATCACCCAGTCAGAAGGTGAAGTAGAAATCAATGGTAAAGTATCTGCTTTATTGGAGTTGGGAGCTGGTTTTAATCCTGAGTATAGTGGATTGGAAAATATATATTTAAATACTATGCTTATGGGATACAGCAGAAAAGAGACGGATGAAAAGTTGGAACAAATTCTTGAGTTTGCAGACATTGGAGATTTTATTCATCAGCCTGTAAAAGTGTATTCCTCTGGTATGTTTGTCCGCCTTGCTTTTGCTATTGCGATTACCATAGATCCGGATATTTTGATTATTGATGAAGCATTAAGTGTTGGAGATGTATTTTTCCAGCAAAAATGTTATAAGAAAATTAAAGAATTTGCAGGGAAATCTACAGTTTTGATTGTATCCCACGATTTGAATGCAATCACAAAATTCTGTAATAGGATTATAGTGATGAATTTCGGAGAAATTGTGTATGATGGTGATCCGACCGAGGCAATTACTCAGTATTTTAAAATCAAACAGGGGCAAGCGAGAGAAAAGAAGGTAACTGGAAAGACAGCAGAAATTGCAGAATTAAAAGACTTTAAAACCCCAGATACGGATAAATACAGTGGAAAATTAGATGTTACTATTGAAAAATATTATTATGATATTGGTGGGGTACCATTTGGTGAAAGCTGTGAAAAAGATGACGAGGTCAATGTGTCATTATTGATTCGAAGTGAGCGTGAAATTGAAGATATTATTTTTGGTTATCAGGTACGTGATAAATATGGGAATGAAGTTTTTGGAGAAACTTCCCTAACCTCGAAAGTGGAACAGTATCCATTACCAAAAGGATTGAGTATGGTTACATATAAGTTTACTTGGCCGGAAGTAAGGGAAGGGGATTATTTTGTGACACTTGGTGTTGGCGAAGGAAGTGAAGTTTTGAATCAGGTAGAGCAGTGTTGGATTAATAATGCAATTCATGTGGTGGAAACAACCCATGGAAAAACAATTTATGGTATCTTCAATCATGAAATGGAAGAATTTAAGATTGAGAGTTTGGAGGAGGAAAAGTAAAATGAAAAAGGAATGGAAATACTCAAACAAAGAGTTTGTTGCGGACAAATATAATGACACTTTGTTGAAATATTCACCTTGGTCTGGACATAGAAATTTTGGATATGATTTAATTAATTATTATGAGCCAGAAGTACTGGTGGAATTAGGAAGCTTTTATGGATGCTCGGCATTTGCATTTATGCAGTCAATGAAAGAAAATAATTTAAACACAACATTTTATCCGATAGATTTATGGGAAGCAATGGATACCTATACAATACATGACTATGAGCAGGATGTATATGGATTTTTTTCCAAAATTAAAGAGGCAGAATTTGATTCTTTGAACGTTCATATGTTAAAAATGACTTTTGATGATGCACTAGAAAAGTTTGAAGATAAATCTATTGATTTATTGCACATTGACGGTTCGCATGCTTATGAAGATGTGAAGCATGATTTTGAAACATGGAAGTGTAAATTAAAAGAGGATGCCATTGTAATATTTCATGATATAAGTGATCAGTTGCTTTATGGTGAAACATTAGGGTCCTGCAAATATTGGAATGAGCTTAAAGAACAATATGATTATACCACAGAGGTTAGATACAGCTGGGGCTTGGGAATACTTTTCCTTTCAAAATCAAAGTATGAGGATTTTTGTACTAAAGTTGACTTAAGCTATTATATAAAATTAAATGAAAATGACGCAACAGATTTTAAGGATAAAATCAGAAAAGACTATTTCAAATTATTGGATAATGCCAAGTGGATAGAATCTTTACAGAGGGATAAAGAGGTTCTAGAAGAGGACAATAAGAGATTACTTCATGAAATAGAAGATGTAAAGAAGTCTTATGAAAAAGGATTTGCAGAAAAAGAGGCTTATATATCTGAATTGAAGGAAATGCTTGATATTAGAGACAGAGACAAAGCATCATTGCAAGATGATTATGAGAAGACAATTCAAGGGAAAGAAAATTATATCGAAGAACTTAAAAAGGCAATAGCAGATTATCAAGAAGAATTATCCCGTACGATTAGTGCATATGAAGCTGAAAATAAAAATATTAAACAGGCCTATGAGGCAACCATTCAGGAAAAAGATGGGTATATTGAAGAACTAGAAAATCGTAAGAAAAAATAGAGGGTATTATGGATAGACGAATTAATAAAGGTGAAATTAAGTTATCGATTGTTATGCCAGTTTACAATACGGAACAATACTTTAAAAGAAGTTTGGAAAGCGTATTAAAGCAGACATATAAAAATTTAGAGGTAATCGTAGTAGATGATTGTTCACCTGGAAATATTAAAGAACTGGTACAACAATATATAGATAAAGATTCCAGAGTGAAACTGGTATCTCATGAAAAAAACAAAGGATTGTTTCGGGCTAGAATGTCAGGAGCAGCTCTGGCAACAGGAGATTTTATCGCATTTATTGACAGTGATGATTATGTATCTTGTGATTTTTATCACACCCTTTTAGAAGCAGCCTTAAGTAAGGGAGCGGATATAGCCATTGGAAAAACAGTATTTCAGAATGAAAATGGTTCTAAATACATTCGAAATTATCATGATGCATGTTTTGAGTTCGATAAAATTCAGGGTGAAGAGATAAGAGAACGATTTTTTGGTCAGAAGGGCTTATGTTATTCATGGCATACGATTTGGAATAAAATATATAGTAAAAAATTGTGGGATCAATGTTATCCATATTATGAGAAAATTCAAAGTCATGTGATTATGACAGAGGATATTGCATATTCCACAGTATTGTTTTATTTTGCAAATATAGTAACTGCTGTAGAGAACGATGCATATTTTTACTGTGCAAATGAGAATGCTTCAACTAACACAGATAAGGTAACATACTCTAAATTCGAAAAAAATATGTCTGATATTAAAACAGTATTTGACTTTGCAGAAAATTTTCTGAAGGAAGTAAGTGCTGAGCAAAAGATACAGAATAATTTTCATGAGTTTCGGAAGTACTATGCCCGTTTGTGGAGACATATGCCAATGTATCTGATGCAAGGGACAGACAGTAAAAAAGGGTTTGAAGTGGTAAAGGAATTTTGTCCAGATGAAGAAGGGTGCTTAACAAAGGATGATTCCTTTTTCGAGACAATTACCACAGAATGGAGAGGTGGATTAGAAAGTTTCAAAGATAAAATTGCAGAGTCAAAAGATCTGTATGTAAGCTTTGATATTTTTGATACTTTGATAAATCGTCCTTTTTACGAACCAACAGATTTATTTCGCTTGATGGATAAAGATTTTGAAGAATTGGTAGATCCTACACTTGATTTTAAGAAAATCAGAATGGAATCAGAAGCGTATGCTAGAAACAAATACGGAAAACTTCATCCAGAATGGGAAGACATTACCATTGATGATATCTATGACTCTATGAGTGAATACTATAGCATTTCAAAAGATATTACAGATAAATTAAAGGTAAGAGAACGTGAATTGGAATTACAG
The DNA here is from genome assembly GCA_045119215.1 of Lachnospiraceae bacterium. GTDB lineage: Bacteria > Bacillota > Clostridia > Lachnospirales > Lachnospiraceae > RUG11237. The sequence continues at coordinate 15,457 of JBGVDD010000098.1, forward strand.
TTCTGTGGAATCAGAAAAGCTGGAAAAGAATTATTTGAGGTAGCAAAACTTACAGGGAAGAAGATTTTAATTGTATCGGATATGTACTTAGATATGGAAATTATCGAGAATATATTACAAAAGAATGGATATGAAGGATATGAAAAGTTATATTTATCCTCAGAACTTCATTTGACAAAAAATACAGGTCATATTTTTGAATATGTGAAAAAAGATTTGGGAGTCGGTGAAAAACAACATATCTACCATTTCGGAGATACATGGCAGAATGACTATGTGAATGCGGAGAAAGCAGGATTCAGTCCATTGTTCTTGCCTAAGGCTAAGGAAGTCTTTGAAAATATGATTCAAGGAGTAGAGACAAATGCTTGTGCTTTTATTGGAGATAATGTGACCGGAATCATTGTAAATAGAGAGGAAATGAACAAGTCCATAGGACTGGGCTGTATGAAAGCTATGGTATACAATAGATATTTTGACAATCCGTATCGTAGCTTTAATAAAGAGACAGATTTTAATTTGGATCCCAATTTTATTGGATATTATGCTTTGGGGATGCATATGGTAGGGCTTGCTACCTGGGTAATAGAAGAGTGTGGAAAGAGAAATATTGATACAATTCATTTTCTGGCTCGTGATGGATATTTACTGATGAAAGCTTACGATATACTGACTACAGGCAGAAAAGATTTGCCGAAATCGAATTATTTATATGCTTCCAGAAAATCAGTTATGTCAGGAATGGTGCGTTCGAAACAAGGTTTCTATAATCTTCCGGTAGAATTTCGAAATCACTCTCCTAAGACTCTGATGAAAATATTGAAGTTTGCATATGCGGAACGAGATGAAAAGGAACTAGAGAACCTGATTAAAAAAGCAGGGTTTAATTATAATAAGGTATTTACTGAGCAGAATGAGTATCATGCTTTTATTGAATTCTTTTTAAGAGAACTATATAGCGAAGATATTTTTGAGAAAAATCAAAGATTGGCAGGTAGTTATTACTCTGTGATAAAGGAGAACGATATTGCATTTGATATGGGGTATAGTGGCAGAATTCAGGAAGCGATTTCGTATCTTGTGGGACGAGGTGTCGATGTTCTATTTGTTCATAGTGACAATAATACATCTCCTAAGATGCAACGAATTGGAAAATATAAGATTACAAATTACTATGATTTTATACCATATGTGTCAGGACTTTTAAGAGAGCATCTATTGTCAGATTTTGGTGCTTCCTGTAGTGGATTTGAAGAAGAGAATGGCATGGTAAAAATGCTGATGGAAACAGAAGAAAAGTGTTATCCGGATATGTTTATTATAGAAACTATTCAAAGAAGTGCGCTAGAGTTTGTGGCAGATTTCAGGGAATTGTTTAAGGATTATCTGGGATATATTCCATTCAGAGTAAATGAAGTGTCCATGCCGTTTGAGGGATTTATACGAAATTCTAAGTATTATGATAGAAAAATATTTTCAAGTTCTTATTTTGAAGATATGGTATATGGTGCTTCAAGTCAGATTAATATTGAGGATTTTATTAATCGTACGATTCCTTATATGGAATATCAACCAGGAGTGGAGCAAAAGAATCTGGTTCAAACATTAGAAGGAAGGTCTATTGTGACGAAGGCTGTAGTTTGTTTCCTCATGGATAGGGATTTGTTTAAGGAAATTATTAGAATTAAACTTTTGAGACACCCAAAGCTATTTGGGGCGGCGAGAAAAATTTGGAGACGATTAAGATGACTTAAATCAGAAGCTTTTGTACTGCATGAAAATAGTGTGAAATGAGGAAAACAGAGAATGAAAATTTTAGGAAATAAATTACATAGGAAACAGAGAATGAAAATTTTTGAAGATAAATTATTTAGGCGGACCCTGTTAATTAATCTCTGTGTATACACATTAACTTTTTTCCTTCTAATATTTAATAAGCATTTTTCGATGGATGATTATGTTACCTATTTTGATCAAAAAGGGGTTGCTGCAACAGTTTCTTCAGCAAGTTATAGAATATGTTTAGGTATTTTATTATATATATTGAATTTTTTCGGAATCAATGTAACGGATTGTCAGATATATTTTGGTATTTTATTAGTTATAATTCTAGCTTGGTGTACAACAAAGATTACATCTGTAATTTATAACGAAATACAGAGCCCAAGTAAAAAACTGAGCTATTCTTTAATAAATATAGGCTCTATTATATTATTTGCTAACGTATTTTTAACGGAATGGCTTTGGTATGCTTTGGCATATTTACAATGGGGTTTATCCATTGTTGGCATGACATATGGGGCTATATACATTACAAAAACCAATAAAAATATAAAGAATTGGATAATAGGATTTGCTTTTTTAATATTAGCGGCAGGGAGTTATCAGATTAGTATTGCATATTACGTTTGTGTTGTAATGGTATTAGTGTTTCTTAAGAACAGTGGAAATTTTGATAAAAGTGCGGTTGTATCTATTTTACAGGCTGCATTTGCAGCAGTTTTGGCAATCATAGGTACTATTTTAATAACAAAGCTTTTGGTTGGTGTCGGAATTCTGGTTAATGATGGAAGAATAAAATTAGATGGTACTGACATAGAGAGTCTATTAAAAGGTATAGTTACCTGCCTTTGGAGCGTATGGATACATGGGTTAGGAATTTTACCTAAGGGAAGTATGGTCATTGTTCTGACCATAGTGTTATTAGTCACTGTATCTCAGATGCATAATTGTAAAGTCGAAATTTTTACGGGAATCTATAGTGTAATTGTGCTTCTGAGTGGTCAATGTGTTATGTTTATTGCATTGTTTCTACAAGGAAATTTCAATCCAACACCAAGAACGATGGTTCCGACATTTGGATTATTTAGTATATGTGCCTGGCTCTTTGTTTATTTTTATAACACATCTCAAACGAGTGACTTAATGAATATAAAAATAATGATAACAGTTTTCGCAGCTTTTATTTTTTTGAATATTTTGAAAATTCAGGGTGTTTCAATAGATATAATAAAAACAAATACATTAGATCAGTATTATATTAATGAAATAAATGAATGTATACAGAATTACGAAGAAAGAGAAAACATAGATATTAAAAAAGTAGGATTTTGCAATGATGCTAATATAAGTTATCGATATTATTCTAGCATAGATAATAATGTTCTGGGCGATATGCTTGGAAAGGCATTCATAAATGATTGGTCAGATGCGAATGCACTTAATTATTATACAGGAAGAAACTTAGAAAAAATTGAGGTATCTCAAAAGATTCAAGAGTATTTTGGGGAGAAAGATTGGGATAATGCGTACTTGGAACAACAGATTATTTATGATGGTGACAAGATATATATATGCGTATATTGACAATAGAAGGAAATAGTTTTAAATAAGAAAAGGAGGAATACGACGACGAAAATGCGTCGTAAAATTGTATGATATCTATAGTTATTCCAGCTTATAATGAAGAACAAATGATTCAAAAGACAGCCACAGTTATTTCAAAACTTATGGATGAACATAATATCAAGTATGAAATAGTATTTGTCAATGATGGTTCGAGAGATAATACCTGGGAGGAAATCAAAAAAGCATATGAATTTTGCAAAGCAATAAAAGGCGTAAATTTTTCTAGAAATTTTGGAAAAGAAGCAGCTATCTTTGCAGGTTTGGAATATTCGAAAGGGGATTGTGTGGTGTGTATTGATTGTGATCTACAACATCCTCCAGAAAAAATTATAGAAATGTATAGATTGTGGGAGCAAGGCTATGAAGTTGTTGAGGGGATTAAGACAGACAGGGGAAAGGAAAGTTTTTTACATAAGTGTTTTGCAGGATTGTTTTATAAGATAATTAGTGATGCTACTAAAATCGATATGTCAAAGGCTTCGGATTTTAAATTAATGGATAGAAAGGTAGTAGATATATTATTGAAAATGCCAGAAAGAAATGTTTTCTTTCGAGCACTGTCTTCATGGGTAGGATTTAAGAGTACTTCCGTAGAGTTTGAAGTACAGGAAAGAGAAGCTGGAGAATCAAAATGGTCATTTAAGTCATTAGTAAGTTATGCAATAAAAAATATTACAATATTTACAGCAGCACCTATGCAGGTGGTGACTGTTGTGGGGGGGATATTTTTTCTGTTTTTCATTATTGTAGGTTTACAGTCGATATACATGTATATTTCGGGACGAGCTCAAGAAGGGTTCACAACAGTAATATTGTTATTATTAATGATTGGATGTATTTTGATGTTTGGTTTGGGAATTATAGGGTACTATATTTCGAAAATTTATGAAGAAGTAAAGGCAAGACCAAGATATATTGTAAGTTCTATGATAGGTAACGAGAATCAAGAAGGGAGAAACGCGAAAGAAAGGGAGGCAGTTTAAAAGTATTGGCGGTATAGTCGATGTATGATATCAGTCAAGAGGAGTATGAAGAGGTTACCAATCGATGAATAATAAGAAAATGGAGAGTTTACGTTATGGAAAAAATTCCTAACAGGGAAGAACGTTTGGATATTTTACGTATTATTGCAACGTTTGCGGTCATTGTGCTACATGTTTCTGCACAAAATTGGATGAATGTAAATGTTCGATCATTTGAATGGAATGTATTCAATTTATATGATGCAATGGTACGATGGGCAGTTCCGGTATTTGTTATGATAAGTGGGGCATTGTTCTTGAATAGAAATGTAGATATTTCTAGAATATACAAAAAGAACATTGCGAGGATGGTAGCAGTCTTCCTATTATGGTCTGGTATCTATGCACTTGTTGAGCTGAAAATTAATGGAGGAGGAATGAGAAAATTTATAGTACAATTCGTACAGGGTCATTTTCGTATGTGGTTTTTGTTCATGATTGTAGGGCTATACATTATTGTTCCATTCATGAAAACGATAGTAGAAACAGAAAATTTGGTACGATATTTTTTGATATTGACTTTGATTTTTACATTTATAATTCCACAGGTGGTTTCTATATTAACACTTATCGATGGGACGATAGGCACTTTAGTGCAGGGAGTATATGAAAAAACAAATTTCTATTTTACTTTGGGATATACTGGGTATTATATATTGGGCTATGTCCTGATGAAATCTCATATACCAAAGAAAATGGAACGATTACTTTACATTTTAGGTATAGTTGGTTTTGCTGCTACAATTATTTTTTCCTGGATTGCTTCACAGTGGAAGCAAGAGGCTGTACAGACCTTTTATGGATATTTAACAATTAATGTTATGTTAGAAAGTGTAGCAGTCTTTGTTTTTGCCAAAAACTCATTGAAGAGGTGGCAGTTTAGTGACACGGCAAAAAAGATAATTCAAAATCTGTCAAAATATAGCTTTGGCGTGTATTTGGTATATGCTATGGTGTTCGAAGAATTGGATTTGTTGTTCTCGTTTAATACACTTTCTTTCAATTCACTTATTGCGGTACCCGTTCTCTCGGTCTGTGTATATTTCATTTCATTAATCATAATAGGAATATTAAAGCATATTCCTATTATAAAATCCTTAGTATGACAACATTTTGTAAGCGGATGAATAAACTACTGTTCGTACGAGCCACAAGAATTGTTAGAACGCCCCTATTACATTGATTGTGACATGAGCAAATATATTGCATATGTTATCGATACTCTGAATTATGACGGTTCCATCAGTAGCTTATTAGATTCTAGAGAAAGAATTAAGACATTATTGGAAAAGTATTGTAATGGTAAAAGCTAAGGGGGGAGATGTAGAAAGGATAAGATAAATGAATAAAAAAAACACAAAAGCGGAATTATCTCAAAAAATTATATATTTGTTGTTAAGTATAAATTTAGTTATTATGACTATATGGCATATCAAAGCGATTCAAATAAATGATATTATGTCAAAGGCTAGCATCATTTTGCGGTTTTTTAGTACGGTAGCAATTTTTGTATTATTAGGATTCTGTCTGTATAAATTTCGTGATAAATATAAATTAAATAACATTCTGATGTATATTTTATGGTTATTATTGCCTCTTTTCACCTTTGCAAGTGTCGAATTGATTGCAGGGGATATCCGGAAGCTTACATGGATAAGTATCATAAAAAATCTGCTTATGTACTATTTGATTTATTTTATATTATCCGCATTTATCCGACAACTGGGAATGTTAGCTATGGTCTATGTAGGAATATTTGATTTTTTAGCATTAGTACAGCACTTTGTTACTTTATTCCGGGCAAGACCCATGATGTTACAGGACTTTCTTTCCATTGGTACGGCAGCGAGGGTGGTAGGAAATTATACATTTTATTTATCTTATCATAAGTATGTTGTTGTGCTGGGAATGATACTTCTGATTTTTGTTTTTACGCTTTCAGAAAAGAAAATATTTATGAATAGAAGATATTTCATAGGGATAGGTATTTTGGGGGCGTCTTTGGGCTTAGTGGTTATGTTACTTATGCCCAATAAATTTCTCAATGAAATTTATATGTGGGATTTGATATCAAATTATGAAGAGGATGGTCTTCTCCTTACTTTTTTAGAAGAGTTTCCCTATATGATGCCTGAGAAACCTAGGGATTATAGGGTATCTAGTGTTAAGAAAGTAGCAGACAGGCTGGAAAAAATTCAGGTTAGTGAGGTTACCCCCAAAAATCTCATAGTTATTATGAATGAAAGTTTTGCAGATTTGGATTATATTGGAAAAGTGGAAACGGATACAGACTTGCTCCCGTTTTATAAAGGATTACAGGAAAACACAATTCGAGGATATTTGGCTGTTCCCTCCTTTGGTGGTGGTACTGCCAATACGGAGTATGAGGTTTTAACTGGAAATACCTTGGAGTTTCTCACAGCAGGAACTACAGCTTACCAGATGAACGTAAAAAAACAGGAATCCGGAATTGCATCTACGTTAAAGGAACAGGGATTTCAGACCCTTGCACTGCATCCTTACTATGGAGGAGGCTGGAATCGCAATGAGGTGTATCCTTGTATGTCATTTGACAATTTTGTTTCTATGGAGAATTGGGGGGATTTAGAAACTATCCGTTGGTGTGCCAGTGACGCGTCTGCTTATCAGAGAGTGATAGATACTTGTGAGAGCACAGATGAAAAGTTATTTATGTTTCTTGTAACTATGCAGAATCACGGAGGATATGATTATGAAGATTACCAGAGTACAGTGTCGTTAAATTATGCTGATGAATATCCTATGGCAGAGCAGTACCTGTCATTACTTCAAGAGTCCGACAGAGCTTTTCAAAGCCTTATTGAATACTTTCAAAATGTGGAAGAGCCTACAATGACAGTTATGTTCGGTGACCATCAGGCATCTATTGAAGATGGATTTTATGAGCAGCTTTTTGGAAAATCATTAAGTGAGTTGTCTTTTGAAGAATTTCAAGAGCGGTTTATTACGCCTTTTGTGATTTGGACAAATTACGATATAGAAGAACAATCAGATATTTTGATGAGCAGTAATTACTTTGGCAGCTATATTTTAAAAAAAGCAGGCATTGAAATGACAAAATATAATGAGTTTCTGTTGAATTTATATGAAGAGATTCCGATCATTGGTATTGGTGGCATTTGTGATAAGGAAGGAAACTGGTATCAGTGGGGAGAACTGCCAGATAAGGAAGAAAAGCTGATTCAAGAGTACAAAATTATGCAGTACAATAATGTATTTGACAGAAGAAAACGTGTGGAGTCAGTGTTTTTTCGATAAATTTATACCATATGAGGGGGATCAATTCAAGCAGTACTTTTGTCACTTTAAGTTATAATAAACAAAAGGAAGAATGAATAAATTCCTATTTACTAGCTTTGCAGGTAAAAGTGTGATGAAGTTTTGTTACGTATTTTGGGAATATTGAATAGATATGTAATATACAAAATAGAATAGATTAGTGTACGAAAATTACAAATAAAAGAGGATTATATAGTGTTCTAAATATAATTTTTGTGTTATTATGTTCAAATATATAGTCTTAGTTGATGATAGCATTGTAATACGAAAGGAGAAAAATATGTGTGGAATTGTAGGTTATATAGGAAGTAAACAGGCAGCCCCAATCTTATTGGAAGGCTTAGCCAAGTTGGAATATCGAGGCTATGACTCGGCGGGAATTGCAGTATATGGTGGAGAAGATATTCAGGTGTGTAAGGCAAAGGGCAGATTGAAAGTTCTGAGTGAATTGACTCATGACGGAGCTACACTGTCAGGGACAGTAGGGATTGGACATACTAGATGGGCTACACATGGTGCACCATCTGATGTGAATTCTCATCCACATTTTAATAGAAACAAGACAATAGCTGTAGTACATAATGGAATTATAGAGAATTACACTAAGCTAAAGAAAATGCTTCAAGAGAAAGGATATCTGTTTGTGTCAGAAACGGATACCGAGGTGGTAGCACATTTATTAGACTATTACTATAAAGGAAATGCATTAGAGGCAATTGCTAAAGTAATGCATCGAATAGAAGGTTCCTATGCATTAGGAATTCTTTTTAAGGCGGAGCCGGATACCTTGTATGCAGTGCGTAAGGATAGTCCATTAATTGTAGGAAAGAGTGCCACTGGCAATTTGATTGCTTCTGATGTGCCGGCGGTATTGAAATATACAAGAGATGTATATTTTATAGATAATGAAGAAATTGTGGTGTTGGAAAAGGATGACATGAAATTTTATAATGCCTATGAGGAAGAACTGACCAAAGAGTCGGTTCATATTGAATGGGATGTTGAAGCAGCAGAAAAAGGCGGTTATGAACATTTCATGTTAAAAGAAATGTACGAACAGCCCAAGGCGGTATCAGATACCCTTACTCCGCACTTAAAAGATGGAGAAATTGTTATTGATGAATTGAATATGTCAGAGCAGGAAATCAAGGATATAAAAAAAATCATGATTGTTGCCTGCGGTTCCGCATATCACACCGGTGTAACGGCTAAATATATTTTCGAAGGACTTGCCAAAATTCCGGTTGAGGTAGATGTAGCCAGTGAGTTTCGTTATCGGAATCCTATTTTGAATGAGGATACCCTGGTGGTTATCATCAGTCAGTCCGGTGAGACAGCGGATTCTCTTGCTGCACTTCGTATGGCAAGGGAACAGGGCAGAAAGGTGCTTGCCATTGTTAATGTGGTAGGAAGCTCTATTGCAAGGGAAGCAGATGCAGTATTTTACACCTGGGCAGGACCTGAGATTGCTGTTGCAACTACAAAGGCATACAGTGCCCAATTAATTGCACATTATTTGTTGGCATTGAAGTTTGCCGGTGTGAGAGAAGTGTTAAGTAAACAGGAATTAACAGGTTATATTGAGGACTTAAAGAAACTTCCAGAGCAGATTCATATGCTATTGTCCAATCAGGAACAGATTCAAAAGATTGCCAGTCGTTATACATCATGTTCCGATGTGTTTTTTATAGGACGTGGTATTGATTATGCTATTTCTCTGGAAGGTTCCTTAAAGTTAAAGGAAATATCATATATTCATTCAGAGGCATACGCAGCAGGGGAATTAAAGCATGGTACAATTTCGTTAATTGAGGATGGGTCACTAGTAATATCTTTGGTTACCCAGGAAGAACTGTACAAAAAGACAGTCAGCAATATTGTGGAAGTAAAAACACGTGGAGCACAAGTATTATCAATTACCAATACAGGAAACACCGATATTGAAAAAAATAGTGATTTTACTTTGTACATTCCGGTGAACAATAAATTTTTTACTAACTCACTTGCAGTAATACCATTGCAGCTCTTAGCCTATTATATATCTATTGGGCGCGGCTGTGATGTAGATAAACCAAGAAACCTTGCGAAGTCTGTTACAGTTGAATAGAGAATAAGTTCAGTATATTTTAACAGTCACTAATACAGTGTGTCGGAGAACCGGGTTCGCAGAAACAGATATGTGTGGGAACAGTGAATCGGTTTTGCAGTACCAGAGCCAGTGAACCGGGTACCGTGGCACAGTACAAGGAATAGCCAAGTACGGATGGTCTGGCTCAGGCTTTTACTTTAGGAGCAGAATTTATTGGAGATGACAATGTAGCATTAATCCTGGGAGACAATAGAGGAGAATTGGAGATTACAGACATCAATAAAATATATTTAGAAAATCACCGTCTGAATGTGGAAATTTTGGATGATGGTTTTACCTGGTTAGATACAGGGACACATGAAAGTCTTGTGGAGGCTACCAATTTTGTCAAGGAAAGGGAAGAACAGACAGGAAAGAAAATTGGTTGCTTAGAGGAACAGGCCTTTGAGAATGGGTGGATTTCCAGAATGCAGGTCTTAGCTGCTGCTGACATAATACAAAAGAACCAGTATGGAAAATATTTGAAACACATGGCAGAAGATTAAAAAGGAAGTGAGGATAATAATATGACAATTATAGTAACAGGTGGAGCAGGCTTTATTGGGAGCAACTTTGTATTTCATATGTTAAATAAATATCCCGAATATCGCATTGTTTGTATTGATAAGCTTACGTATGCAGGGAATTTGTCAACTCTTGAACCAGTGATGGATAACCCAATGTTTCGTTTCGTGAAGTTAGATATCTGCGATAAGGAAGGGGTAGACAAGCTGTTTGCAGAAGAAAAGCCGGATATTGTGGTGAACTTTGCAGCAGAATCCCACGTAGACCGTTCCATCGAAAATCCCCAGATTTTCCTTGAAACAAACGTTATCGGAACTTCTGTTTTAATGGATGCATCCAGGAAGTACAACGTGAAGAGATATCATCAGGTGTCCACAGATGAGGTCTATGGTGATTTACCTTTAGACAGACCTGATTTATTCTTTACGGAAGATACCCCCATTCATACATCAAGTCCATATAGTTCCTCAAAGGCGGCAGCAGACTTGTTGGTATTAGCTTATTATCGTACCTATGGACTTCCGGTAACAATCAGCAGATGTTCCAATAATTATGGACCATACCATTTTCCGGAAAAACTGATTCCATTGATGATTGCAAATGCATCGAATGACAAGCCATTACCTGTATATGGAGAGGGAATCAATGTACGTGACTGGTTATATGTGGAAGATCATTGTAAGGCCATTGACTTGATTATTCACAATGGAAAGGTTGGAGAAGTTTATAATGTTGGTGGACACAATGAAATGAAGAATATTGACATTGTAAAGTTAATTTGTAAGGAATTAGGAAAGCCGGAAAGCTTGATTACCTATGTGACAGATAGAAAAGGTCATGATATGCGTTATGCCATAGATCCTACAAAGATTCATAATGAACTAGGATGGCTTCCCGAGACAAAATTTGCCGATGGAATCAAGAAAACCATTCAGTGGTACTTAGACAATAAGGCATGGTGGGAGAATATTATCTCAGGGGAATATCAGGGCTATTACCAGAAAATGTATAAGGATAGATAGAAAGGAAGCAAAATAGCCAGCTGGAAACAGCTGGCTATTTATATAACAACCTTGCGAAAAAAACTGTTGCCAAGCAAAAATTTCCATGTTAAACTAAGAAAAAGCAGAAGTTCTATAGTTGCAGGCGAACCATGGAATACCATGAGGCTGAGTCGCTATCATTTTTCAAAAATATCTAGGTTAATTTAAACTATTTCCTGCTTTGAATTTCAAAAAATAATAAAATAAGCAGGAGGTAACGTGCTCAGGAATCTCCTGTCATAGGAGGTATGCAAATGAGCAAACACAAAACAAAAAAAGGAAAAAGAGAAGCATTCGAAGTCAATCGGGAGCATAAGGATCGTCTGTTTCGTTTAATCTTTGGAACAGAAGAAAATAAAAAGAACCTATTGTGTCTATACAATGCCTTAAATGATTCCCATTATGAGGATGTGGAGGGATTTGAATTTACCACTCTGGATGATGTCATTTATATGGGAATGAAAAATGATATATCTATACTTATCCAAAGCAAAATGGTACTATATGAACATCAGTCTACCTACAATCCCAATATGCCACTGAGAGGATTTCTGTATATTGCAAAGTTATATGAAAAATACATTGATTCACATCAGCTGAATATCTATGGGAGAAAACTAATAAAGTTGCCTACCCCCCAATATATTGTCTTCTATAATGGCATGGAGGAGCATCCGGAAGAGGAAATACTAAGGTTATCGGATGCCTTTACGTCAGAGAAGAAAATAGAGGGTTATGAGTGGTCTGTACGTATTTTGAATGTGAATTATGGGAAAAACGAAGAATTAATGAAGAAGTGCAAGCCATTGCAGGATTATGCAATTCTTGTGGAAAAGATTCGAGAGAATATATCCAAGGGTATTTCGGCAGAAAAGGGCATAGATAGGGCAGTATTGGAGTGCATTAGGGAAGGTATCCTGGCAGAATTTTTGAGAAAACACAGGGCGGAGGTGTTGAATGTGTGTTTGACAGAATATGACGAAGAGAGAGTACTGCAAAGTATACGTGAGGAAGAAAGAGAAGAGGGAAGAGAAGAGGGAAGAGAAGAGGAGAGGGCGAAAACAGAGGCAGAGAGAGCAAGGGCTGACAAAGCAGAAGCAGAAAAAAAGAGAGCGGAAGAGGAAAAGAAGAAAGCGGAAGCAGAAAATGAACTTCTCAAAGAGGAAATAAAAAGATTGAAGGATATGATAAGCCAAAAGTAAAGTAGGAAGTGGTGCGTCAAAAAGCATAGGTTATATTTGGATGCAGTAACCAGAAAAGAAAGGAAAAAAGATGAGAAAGAAAAGAAACTTAAACAAGTTACTAATTTGTATCTGTAGTGTTCTGTTGATTGGAGTAGCAGTTATCGGATGTGGGAAAGAGGAAGCAAGCGGTTCTGTATTGTCTGGAACCTGGGAGGCAGAAGAAGGTGTGGCGTCATATCAGTTTTTTGATGATGGTACCGGTTATAGCTATGTAAAAAGCAATCCGGATATAACAGTAGACTTTACTTATACCATAGAAGATGATATTGTCACAATTCAGAGGACAGGAAGTGATTCAAAAGCACAATTAGCTATCAGTGAAGAGAATGGGGAAATTGTACTGTACAATAAGAACAAACACGATGAAAGAATTGTGAAGAAACCATAAAGAACTGCTGGATCTGTGTAATCCCCTGATAATTACACAGATTCTAACTGAATCAAACTATTGTGTCTATACAATGCCTTAAATGATTCCCATTATGAGGACGTGGAGGGATTTGAATTTACCACTTTGGACGATGTCATTTATATGGGAATGAAGAATGATATATCGATACTTATCCAAAGCAAGATGGTATTATATGAACATCAATCTACCTACAATCCCAATATGCCGCTAAGAGGATTTCTGTATATTGCAAAGTTATATGAAAAATATATTGATTCACATCAACTGAATATCTATGGGAGAAAACTAATAAAGTTGCCTACCCCTCAATATATTGTTTTCTATAATGGTGTGGAGGAACATCCAGAAGAGGAAATACTAAGGTTATCGGATGCCTTTATGTCAGAGAAGAAAATAGAGGGTTATGAGTGGTCTGTATGTATTTTGAATGTGAATTATGGGAAAAACGAAGAATTGATGAAGAAGTGTAAGCCATTGCAGGATTATGCAATTCTTGTGGAAAAGATTCGAGAGAATATATCCAAGGGTATTTCGGCAGAAAAGGGCATCGATAGGGCAGTATTGGAGTGCATTAGGGAAGGTATCCTGGCAGAATGTTTAGGAAAACGTAACTATTCAGTACAGGTTTCAGCATTTACTGCTGAAACCGTAAGAAAATGTGCATTTTACGAGAATCGGGCAATTCTGCATGCGTAAGCATTACCCGATTTAGCATATCTGTTCAGTAGTTCTGAACAGATATGTCAAAACACAGGGCGGAGGTGTTGAATGTGTGTTTGACAGAATATGACGAAGAGAGAGTACTACAAAGTATACGTGAGGAGGAAAGAGAAGAGGGAAGAGAAGAAGAGAGGGCGAAAACAGAGGCAGAGAGAGCAAGGGCTGACAAAGCAGAAGCAGAAAATGAACTTCTCAAAGAGGAAATAAAAAGATTGAAGGATATGATAAGCCAAAAGTAAATTTTCCGAACAAAGAGCGAAGGTGATACGAGAAAAAGATGGAGAGAATGTCAGATGAAGAAAAAGTATAATCATTTAGATAAGATAAGTAAGTTTTTCATGTGCTTTGTATTTTGTGTATTATTTACACAGATGAAGGCAAGTGCAACAGAGAATATCCAAATCCACAAGGATTATATGATGTCGGAGAAGCCTATTCAGGTGGAGAATCCACAAGGATATTCCCTTAGATGGTATGTGGATGATAAATTTGTATCGGAATCTACTTATACCCCCACTGCGGCTGATTATGAAAAGTGGATTACGGTTAAGGCTTACTCAGATGGTGAATTCGTATCAGAAGATAGGATATATTTTAGTAAGTTGCCTGTGGTATATATTAACACAGAAGATGGTGCCCCTATTACCAGTAGAGATACGTACAAGAGTGCAGCTATGGATATTCAGAACAATGAAGAGTGTAATGGTTCTATGTACAGTGGTAGTATTCAGATTAAGGGAAGAGGAAATCAGAGTTGGATGTGGAAAAAGAAACCATATAAAATCAAGCTGTCTACAAGCACAAATCTATTTGGGTTTGGGAAAAATAAACACTGGGTGCTGATTGCAAATTATAGGGATGAGTCATTGATTCGTAATACCATTGCCAATAGTGTTTCTGTCAAACTGGGGTTAACTGGAATGGATACCACCTGGGTAGACGTGATTTTAAATGGAGAGTATGTAGGGAATTATCAATTTTGTGAACACGTTCGTGTGGATGAAACTCGCTTGAATATATATGATTGGTCAAAGGATGCAGAAGTTATTGCCAAGGCAGTCTATAATGTGGAAAAATCCAATGGAATGACCAAGAATGACAGAGATGAAATTGAGGGGATGTTATCAGAGCATCTTTCGTGGATTACAAGTGGTGAATTTACCTATCAGGGGAAAGCGTTTAAGATAGCCGATTATCTTGATTATCGATCCAATATTACTGGGGGATATTTGTTTGAACTGAATAAATATGTGGAAAATATAGATGGGAAAACGGATATTTCAGAGTTTAATAATGCCACAGGTATGAGAATAGTAGTAGATACTCCAGAGTACGCTGTTACAAATGATGATATGATGGATTATGTGAAAAAGTACTGGCAGTCATTTGAGGATGCATACTGTTCTTTGGATGGTTATAACTCTGACGGCTTACATTATACCGAATTAGCAGATTTTGACTCTATGGTAAATTACTGGATTACCAATGAAATGTTAGGGAATTATGATGCTTACGGCAGAAGTCGTTGGGTGTCAAAGGATATAGAGGGGTTGCTGAAATTTGGACCTGTTTGGGACTTTGATTATGGCTTTGGAGTGAAGGAAGCACCAGCAACTGCAAACGCATGGAGCTTTTCTACTTTAGATTTTACGGATAATCTATTTAAATACTGGATAGATGATCCATATTTTGTTTTAAAGGCTGAGGAGACCTATTGGGATATTCGTCCGTATATGCAATCTCTTGTAGAGGATGGAGGTCTGATTGACCAGTACAATGATTATTTGAAAGAATCAGGTGCAGCAAACCAGGCCATTTGGAAATATTCCATAGGATATCAGGAGGATACAGATAACAGTAAGCAGTTTCTAAAGGAACGTCTGGCATGGTTAGACTCTCAATTTGCCACCCAGGAATCTATTATGAAAAGCTTATACACAACGAATAGTGACCATGCATATACAAAATCCGATGATAAAATTAAGATTACATTGACCAATGCGGTAGAAGATACTCTTTCAGAACACGCACCTGCAGATGGAAGAATAGGAGCAAATCAGGATGCCAAAGTGAATGTAGTGGAAATGGATAAAGCTACGGTAAAGTTAGCAGTATATGTAAATGGATTAAAATATAATACTTATCATCTGGCATATCCAGAGAGCAATGTTACAATAAACGCTTCAGCCTTCACAGAAGAAAAGGGAACAAAAAACATTATTTCCTTTATAGGATATGACTCAGAAAACAATGTAACACTTACAAATTTTGCCAGTCTGATTGTGACAGAAGATGAAACAGCTGGAACAGGAAATCCAACAGTAACACCGCCAGTTACAGCAACAATACCAACCACAGTAACAGCTAAACCGACCCCGGAGGCAACAGAGACACCTACACCTATAGAAGGAAGTGGAGTAACACCAACGTCTGTTGTAAAAAGTACAGTAACACCTACAGCAATAGCAGTTCCTACGGTCAAGGTGACAGTTGCACCAACAAAGGCGGCAGTACCATCTAATGTGAAAACAGCCACCCCTAGTCCGGTATCAGTAAAAACCAAAATCAGCAAAGCAACGGTTTCGAAGATTGCTACTCAGTATTATTTTGGAAAGGCATTGAAGCCAACGGTGGTGGTTAAGTATAAAGGAAAAGTTTTAACCAAAGGGAAGGATTACACAGTCAGCTACAAGAATAATAAAAAAGTAGGGACAGCTAAAGTTACAATTAAAGGGGGAGGAAAATATACAGGAACGAAAGTTGTCACTTTTAAAATAGTCAATGGATATCATAACTACAAGGTGGTAGCGAAAACAAAATTATATAAATCTACGTCCACCACTTCAAAGCCGTTGGTGATTCTAAAAAAGGGTAAAAACGTAAAAGTATATGCCAATTATAATAAGAAGGATAAAAAAGGAAGAGTCTGGAAAAAGGTTAAAGTTGGTAGCAAGACAGGATATGTACTGGCAGTAAAATTGAAGAAGAAATAGAAATTGTGGAATATTTTTTTGACAGATAATTTACGATACACTGATAAAAATCCCTGCTCCTTGGAGCAGGGGTTTTTGGTAAACGATCCATGGCGAGCTGACGAAAAACTGTTTTATACGAGAAGCCTGCTGACGATTCATCATTGACATTTCCCACTCAAAAATGTAAAATTCAAGTGTGTATCTGGGAAACATCTTAATCCATTCAATTTCCTTTCCCCATATGAATATAATTTAACATAGCGGAAAGAAGGTTGGCAAAGCAGAAGAGGAAAAGAAAGAAGGATTGAGCTACCACTCTAGAGGATGATAAAGATTATGAACATACAAAAAAATTATAGAATAGAATATATCTTGTTTTACTTATTTTTATTAATAAAACCATTTTACCTAAAAGAATCCGGAACAGTGCAGACGGGGGATATCCTGCTGTTTTTGTCTGTTGTTTGGTGGATTGGTACTCTTATTGTGAGAAAACGGTGGAAGAACTGGAGAAACTGTATAAAATCCATGGATATGCTCTTAGTGGTATTTGTTTTATGTACTGTGGTGATAAATAGTGTAAGATACATTCAATATAAGGATATGCGCTTTTTTGTGTCATCATTATATCTGGCTTTTTGCACCATGGGTGTAGTGGCTTTCAGAGCATATTTGAAAAATTCATCATTTCGAAGAATGGTTTATATCATCTGTACCTTTAATGTGATGATGCAGTTTATTCTTTTAATTACCGGAGTTGGAAGATATTTGTTTGAACATAGATATGTAGGTTCCTTCAATGACCCAAACCAGTTAGGATTCTTTTTACTAGCCTCTATGTTTATGATGTCTATTTTCACGAAGGCAGAAGAAAAAAAGAGGCCATGGAACATTTTGGTGTATTTGTGTGGACTTGTGCTTATTGTTTTGAGTAAATCCACGGGAGTTACCCTGGGGCTGGTTATCTGGTGGCTGGGGGAAGGAATTTTGGCATTATATAGATGGGGGAAAAAGAAACAAATATCCTGTGGTAAAATGCTGGGAATTGGAGCTGGAATGTTTTTGTGTGCGTTACTTCTTGGAGGAATCGGTATTTTCATGATACAGACCATGCAAGTTGGGGATGAGTACAATCTTTTGGTTAGAATTAGGGAAAAGTTTGAATTATTAGGGGATGGAGGCTTAAAAAGCCTTTGTGCTTCCAGGGGAATTGACAGAATGTGGCAGTATCCACATTATAATCTATTAGGAGCTGGAGAAGGTGCATTTTACAGATTTGAATTATCTCAACTGGTAAATACAGAAATTCACTCCTCATTTTTAAGTATTTTATTTTGCTATGGAGTATTTCCTTTTATGCTAGTGGTGATATGGGTATACAAAAATATCAGAAATGTATCAGTAGATGTGCTGGTAATTTATCTGGCTTTTTTTGCAGAATGTTCGGTGTTGATAAACTATCGCCAGCCATTGTTCTGGATGCTGTTTGTCGTAGGACATGAGTTGTTGTACAGATGTGAGCTTGACACTTGCTGTCAAGCTGTGCACCAAGAATGATATTGTGAGAAATTTGCATGCGTAAGCATTGTCCGATTTCGTAACAGTTTAGCCTATGGCTGAACTGTTACTATGAAGATGAGCCAGGTTACGATTCATCATTGACATTTTTTACTCAAAAATGTACAATTCAAGGTAACTATTCAGTATAGGTCTCAGCATTTACTGCTGAGACCGTGGAAAAATGTAAATTTTACAAAAACGGGGCAATTATGCATGCGTAAGTAGTGCCCCATTTACGCTAGTACAAGGTATTTCTAAAAGAATTGGAAGAGATAAATAAAGTTTAGAATTTAGAAAAAAAGCAATAATAATATTGATGTAATTTAGGGATTTGAGTAAAAGTCAAAAGCATATCATCAAAGTCATAATTATTTTATATATTGCAATATAGAAAATTAAAGCCTTTGGCGGAAAGGCAGAATAGGAGCAAAATGCAATTAAAATTGAGCAATGTTGCAAAAATAAAGGACGCAACGATTAATATTGATGGAATAACAGTTATTGCTGGTGAAAATAATACTGGTAAAAGTACAATTGGAAAGGTGCTTTATTCTATATTTAATTCAATGAACAATATGGAAGAGAAGATAGCAAAAGAAAAACAAGGTCGAGTAGGCCATATTATCTGGCTATTAGTACAAAATTGGTCTATGCAGCATGGGGGGGATACTGCCTCGAGTAAGAAAAATTATAGAAGATGGGCTTTGACACTAACAGAGAAGATAAAAGAGGCTCTGACGGTAGAAAATAATGAAAATATAGAAAAGATTATCAAGCAGTTTACAAAAGAATCGGGATTTGGAAATTCTCAAGGAGAGGAAGAGGAATTTATAGAAGAATGTGTAATGCAGCTGGAAAGTATTTTAAATATTCCGGATGAAAGAGTAATGATGGAAGTTATTACACGATGGTTTAATAGAGTATTTGAGAAACAAATTTCACCCTTAATGGAAGAGAATTGTATTTCAGAAATTGAATTGATATTAAAGGATAAATTAGTTCAGTTAAGGTTTAAAAATAATACTTGTATAGAGTGTAATTCAGAGGTCAACATTTTGCACAATGCATTTTATATTGATAATCCATTTGTTATTGATTATATGGACCACGGATTTTTTAGATCAGAGTTAAAGACGACAGATGAGCATTTGCTAAATTATATTTGTGAAGAGGGGGATATATTTGATAATATTTTTGAGGCTGTGTTGGCAAAAGGTAAATTAGAGGAAATAAATGAACTATTGGAAAATATTGTAGGGGGAGATTTTATTGAAAATCAAGAGGGAGGATATTGTCTTGCGTCTCGAAAATTTAGTAAACCCATTAATATAAAGAATTTATCTACCGGTTTAAAATCGTTTGCGTTAATAAAAAGACTTTTAGAAAATGGAAGTTTAAAAGAGAAGGATATTTTGATTTTAGATGAGCCGGAAATACATTTGCACCCAGAGTGGCAATTAGCATATGCTCAGATGATTGTGTTGTTGCAGAAAAAATTTGATTTAACTATGATTATTACTACACATAGTCCTTATTTTTTGGATGCCATTGATGTTTTTTCTGCTAAGTATGAAATGTCTGATAAAGTTAATTATTATTTGGCGGAAAGCGTAGAAGAGTTTTCATATTTGCATAATGTAACAAACAAAATTGATGCTATTTATAAGAAACTATCTGACCCATTACAAAAGTTGGAAAGTATGCGTAGCAGGTTGGTATAGATAAGGGGGGAGAGGATTTGCATATAATAGATGAAAAAAGCAGCACTTTAAAAGATACATCATATGATGAAGACAATAAGGTATATATGGTTGACAGTAGCCTTGAAGTATGTTCATTTGATGATGTAAAAGAGTGGTATGTGAAAAATAAAATACCTTTAGCAAACCCTAATCCTAAATCTAATGATGCATTGCTTTTTGATAAAGGGGAGAGCTTTTTTATTGAATTTAAGAATGGAAAGATTAATAATGCGGTAAATTTTGAGATCAATAAGAAAATATACGATAGTTTGCTTATGCTGTTTGATTTAGGATATGTTGATGAAAATGGGCGAGAGGTTGATTCAATATCTTATACAAGGCAAAACATGAATTACATATTGGTCTATAATTATGAAAAATATTTAGAAGCCGGACCAACGAGACAAACGAAAGAGGGATTTGAGCGGCAAAGAGTTGAAGTATCATCGTCAAAGCATAGAGATTTATTGTTTTCCACTATGAGGAAACTGGCAGATGATGAATTAATTAAGTTTGGTTTAGATCAATTTAAAAATTATCTTTTCAAAGATGTTCATACATATACGGTTGAAGAATTTCAAGAAAAATTCATAAATGAGCAGTATACTATCAGCATTTAATTTTTCATGAATCTATATATATGAAATTCATAGGTATGAGGTAATAATAAAGCATAACGCCCCCAACACAGTCATTGACAATCGTATAGGAATACAGTAAAATTATTGTACAAGAGAACGGACAAAAGAACGAGCACCTGGTAAGGTGCTTTTGTTTTGAGAAACGAAAGAGAAGTGGCAAAAATTTACAGGAAGTAGAGTGCAGAGGTAGTGAAATAGAATGAGTGAGAATATGAGAGCGAAATTAAAATGGGTCATACATGGTGTGGTTCTGATAATATCCGTTATTTTTCTTGGGATTGTCTGTGAAAAGGCTTCAAATGCCACCGTAATGGAGACGGGCATACCACAGATTGTTTGTATTGTTATCACAGCGTTCATAGTGAACATTATAAAGGCTGTCAGAATGTATGTTATTATGTTTGGATATGAATTTTCGATTTGTAAATTCATAAGATTTTACATTGTCACAGCGTTTGCCAATATTACCATACCCTTTAAATGCGGTGAACTATACAGAGGGTATTATTTGGGGGATTTACTAGGTTCTTTCTCCGAAGGATATCTTATGGTTATTTTTGACCGTTTTGTGGATACTTTGGCACTAATTAGTATTGTTATCGGTGTAAATATTTTTCTGGGGACAGATATGGGAGTGGTTTATCTGTTGCTGTCTGGTTTTTTATTTATTGCGTTGACAGCATATTTACTTTTTCCACCTTTATATAAGTATTGGAATCATTATCTGATATTTAACCGGAGTTCCAAAAATACTTTGAAGGCATTACATTTTCTGGAAGTATGCCATAAAACCTTTGAAAAAATATCTGGTATTGCCAATGGACGTTTTGTCATGTTATATATCATTTCTTTGGCTGCATGGATTGTGGAGATATCCAGTATTCTTATAGTAAACAGTGACGCAAAAAAAAATTATGTAAGTGAATATTTGAAAAAAATACTCACCGGTGAAACCACACAATACAATTTTTTCTTTATACTTGGCAGTCTGGTTTTGTTTGCGATTTTGGCAGTAGTTTGTTTGTTTCAAAGAAGGGAGAAGGGTAAAAATGAAACTAGTAGTTGTATATGATAATTTAATCAAACCAAACGAAATCATTCAGGAAGTCATTGGAAATAAAGGATTTGGAGATGTTGTTGTCAAAAGAAAGCGCCTGGAAGAATTTTATATGGAAAATCTTAAGACGATTTTTCCGGAACTGAAATGGTATGCTTGTAATAACTTATACGATATCAAGGGTTTAGAAGAGATGATACGCGCTTACCAGGAGAAAGATGGTGTGCGGGTGTTGCATTGTTTTTCAAACCATATTATTTCGGAACTTGAGAAAGCAAGGCTGACCTTGGAAAAAGTACACTACATCCATGAAACTGTGAAAATCACAGAGCATCATCGGCCTGTGGGGTTGATGTTTGCAGATGGTAAGGAATATGTAGAGTTTTTAGCTGAGATTTGTAAGAGGGAAAAGGCAGAACAGATTCTGAAGGAATCCCATTATCCTGCTATTGACATAGAGGGAATGAATTATATTGGCACTATAAGCAATTTTATTCAGTGTATTACCGGGAATTTTGACGCACGTTATTTTAATTCTCTCCAGGGGAATGAATATTCTATTCGAAAAGAATCTACGAATATTAAAAAGATAAAAAGTGAGTATACCTACTACCACCTTCTTCCGGACAACATGAAGTGCTGGTTTGTTATGCCCTATGATTATAGGGAAGAAAGGGATAAATCAAGCTACGAAATGGAGCGGCTTCATATGACAGATATTGCCATTAAATGGGTTCATGGCTCTATTGGCATAGAAGAGTTTGAGGAATTAATGGAAAGATATTTTTACTTTTTTGGGATAAGGGGGAAAAAGCCTGTTTCCAGGGAGACATACCAAAGTATCAGCGATAGTCTGTATATAGATAAGGTAAGAGAAAGAATTGAACAGTTAAAGGAGCTGTCACAGTTTAAAAAAATTGAAAAACTGTTGTCTAACTGCAAGGAACACAATGATATTGACGAAATTTTCCAGTGGTATTTAGGGATAAAAGAAAAGGTGGAGAAAAGGGTAAGCTTTAAAACAGAAAGTGTGATAGGTCACGGTGATCCATGTTTTGCCAATGCATTGTACAATAGGTCTACCAAGACTTTGAAATTTATTGACCCGAAAGGGGCTCTTACCAAAGAGGAGCTTTGGACAAATCCATATTATGATATTGCCAAGTTAAGTCATTCTGTTTGTGGCCGTTATGATTTTTTTAATAATGCTATGTTTGATATTTCTATTAATGAGGAGTTTGAATATGAACTGAATATTCCCTTTGATAATGAAGAATATAAAGAAATTTTTAGAGAAAAAGTAGAGGCACATGGATATGATTATTGGACCGTTCGACTGTACGAGGCATCGTTGTTCCTGTCTATGTTGCCATTACATATTGATTATCCACATAAAGTGTTTGGCTTTTTGCTAAATGCAATAAATATGCTAAAGGAGATAGAAGAAAATGTTTAGTGAATATACCTTTGTATTTGATATTGATGGAACTATTTGTCCTATTAAGAAAAAAGAAGAAAAGTATGAGGATTTGGTTCCATATAGTGAAGTTGTGGAAAAATTACAGTATTATCATGAGAATGGTGCAAAGATTGTATTGTTTACTTCAAGAAATATGGCTTCCTACAATGGGAATATTGGATTGATCAACAAAAATACGGCGAAAGTATTAAGCCAGTGGCTGGAAAAGTGGAATATTCCATATGATGAAATCGTATATGGAAAGCCATGGCCAGGACATAAGGGATTTTATGTAGATGACCGTTCCGTCAGACCGGATGAATTTTTGATGAATGACGTGGAAGGTTTGAATAGAATTTGTGAAGAAGCAAGGCAACGACTAAAATAAAGCTCACATGCAATGGGGTAAAATATCTAAAAAGAAGAATACCAGTAACAGTTAGGGAAGGATACAAGGATGAAAGATACACTAAGAAAAATAGGGAAAATAATAGGAGTTTACGCTGGAATATATGTACTTTGTTCTGTAATATTTGTAGCTTTATTTCATACCTCATTGCTTTCAAAACTACACGTGTTGATGTATCGGGGAATTGTATATTTAGTGTTGGCTGGGATTGTAGCAGCAGTATGTATGGGGATATGCAGGATGCGATGGAAATCTCTTTTTGATGTGAAAGATATTGTTTTGATGTTTCTGGGATTTTGCTGTGTAAATATGGTTTTGTTTACTCTTATTCCTGTTACGGTAGAACGTTCTGTATCAGTGTTTACTTTAAGCTATATGATGGAAAATCCGGGAGTGTATACCGTTAGTGATATGGAAGATATTTTCCATAAAACTTATGTGTGTGAATTTCAGGCTTTTGATAAAAGGTTTGAAGAACAGATTATTTCAGGAAATGTGGAAGAAAAAGATGGGGGATATGTATTGACAAAGCGGGGAGAGTTTACAGTAAACTTTTTTCGAACGATATCTTCTTTATTTAACACAGATGAACGACTAATTTATCCAAATGAAAATACAGAGTAGGGCGGGGATGGGACAGCCTGGGTTATGCAAGGTCATAATCCAGGTTGTTTTTTATTAGAAATTTCTTTACCATTTCATCCCAGGCATGGTCCAAAGATTTATCCATGGTGAAGGTATTTAAAGAAGTACCGGTGATTACTGTGACAGAGCCATTTTCAAATGAAATATTCAGGTAAAGACCAGACACATCTAGTAGGGTTAAAGTAGTATCAGCGGCACAAATGGTCTTTTCTGTGTTTTTTTTTGATAATTTCAGTACAAAATGAAAGGAAAGTGGAGTTTTTTTGCCTTTCATCATGTCCAGACAGATATTTTTACATTCAGACCAGGCAATCAGTTCTGTTTGGAAACTCTCATCCTCTAATTCCTCCGGGGTATAAAAGTCTTTTCTTCTGTTTCCGTTGATTGCCATGGTATAGAAGGTTTCAATGGAAGCCTCCTTCACCCAGAACTGATCAAAGGTGTTTTGTAAAAGCATATGGTTCATAAATGCTTTGGTATTTTTTATTTTCAACGAAATCATAAATTCCTCCTGCAAATAAATACAATTATAAAATCAGTATAGCATAATCATACCATAAAAACAAACAAATCTCAGATAACCCTTTTCAAATTCTTCTCTATATGTTATAGTAAGTAGTAATGAAAACTACATGTAATTGTGGGGAATAAATGGATTCAAATATATATTTAAGGAATCATACTAGGAGGAAATTATGAGTTATAAAATCGTTGTGGACAGCTGCGGAGAGCTGACGCCTCAGATGAAAGCCAGTCAGAAAATAATCAACATACCATTGACCTTACAGGTGGACAATAGGGAAATTGTAGATGATGAAAGTTTTAATCAGGCAGAATTTCTAGCACTGGTGGCGGCCAGTGAAAATTGTCCAAAGTCTGCATGTCCGTCTCCGGAGAAATATCAGATGAGTTGTGAGGGGGAGGAAGAACGAATCTATATCGTTACATTGTCCTCCAATTTAAGCGGTTCATATAATAGCGCAGTCTTAGGCAGACAATTATACTTAGAGGAGAAGGGGAAAAAGCAGATTCATGTATTTAATTCACGTTCTGCATCTGTGGGAGAAACCTTGATTGCATTAAAGATTCAGGAATGCGAAGAAAAGGGAATGAGTTTTGAGCAGGTGGTAGATACCACAGAAAAATATATTCGTGGAATGAGAACCTACTTTGTATTGGAAAATCTTGATACCTTGCGCAAAAATGGAAGGCTTAGCAAAGCAAAAGCCCTGGTGGCTACAGCATTAAAAATCAAACCTGTTATGGGAGAAGACGGTGAAGGGAATATTATTCAGCTAGACCAGACCCGGGGAATGAATAAAGCTATGATGAAAATGTTAGAATATGTAGAGAAGAATATGGAAAATCCGGAAGAAAAGGTGGTTGCTATATCACAGTGTAACTGTCCGGAAAGAGCCGAAATCTTAAAAGATGAAGTAAAGAAGCGTTTTCCTGTGAAAGATGTGATTGTGGTTGATACAGCGGGAGTCTCAACTATGTATGCTAACGATGGAGGAATCATTATTGCAGTATAAAAAACTGTGGCAAAAATCTTGCATAATTTTACAAATGCTGTTACCATAGGTAGTGGTGTGATATATTTTTAAATTAAGAAAAAAGCGAGGGAAATAAATTGAGTCAGGAAAAAGTAGAACGTTATAAAAAAGAAAAAGCCAACCGTAAAAAAACTATGAAAAAAGCAAAGGTGAGAAAAGCCATGCTTCAGGTAGTGGCGGCAGCAGTAATGGTGGCAGCCATTGGAGGAATTGGATATTTTTCCTATAAATCTTATGAGAGTAAGCCAGTGGAAACAGAAGCTGATATGAGAGCTTTTGATGACTATGTAACAAATATTGATGTAGATACGGCGGAATAAAGATAATTTATGAAACAAAGAAACAAAAAACTTGTAGTTGAAGAAAACTACAAGTTTTTTGTTTACATTACGTTTACGGCATTTAAAGTTCATTTATGTCACAGTCAGAGATTGCTTTTAAAAACCGCATTTCCAATATAGATGGAATTAACGCATCCATCTCATCGTTTCTTGTGTAGGGAACAAACCCTCCTGCCATGGCAGGGTGTCCTCCACCTTGTCCAAAACCTTCCAAAGCGGATTTTGTAATCTGACCGGAATCATATATATTCCTTGCACTTCGTACAGAAATTTTTACCCCTTCATTTTTGTATGAATAAACAATAGAAAAATTTACTTCCGCCAAGTCTAACATAAAATCGGAGATGCTGGCAATTAAGGGTTCCGGACATCCGGCACCGGTATTTGCAAAACTTATATCCCCAAAAACTTTAATGGAATTGATTGCCGTAGCGTAGGATTTTAAATCACTTAATTTAACCGTTGCATGGTCTAATTCTTCAATTAATTTCAAATCACTTTGAGCATACAGCGTATGAAACATTTCCAAATCCAGATTGGATACCCCACGGGTCAGGTTTGCTGTGTCTATCTTGATTCCGTATAACAATGCGGTAGCGGTATCCTGAGACATTGGAATTTTATTTTCAATAAAATATTGTGCAACCAGGGAAGCACAGGCACCTATTTCCGGCCGAATATCGCAGAAACGGTAATTTACTGTTTCAATGGCAGGGTGGTGATCCAGACAGATGATTTCATCCCCCGGTAAATTCTTAATGTTGGAATTTCCTTTTTGTGCATCCACCAGAATAATCTCGTCGGTAGTGTTGGTTAAATCATTTACATCAACATTGATAATTTCAATATTGAGACACTGTATCATCCGGTTTGTGGAATAACTGTCTATCTCACCATAATGGCAAATAGAAGAGGAGATTCCTTTATATAATAAAAGCTGCTGCAGTCCAAACGCGGATGCTATTGCATCCGGGTCTGGAAAGTTATGCGTTTGAATATATACATGTTTGTTTTTTATGTGATTTAAAATGGTATCCAGATTTGTCATTATCTATACTCCACAAAATTCAATACAATTAGGATTATTTATTTTTCTCAAGTTCAGCTAACTTCATTGCACGAACCTTTAATGGAAGTCCGAATAAAGTGATAAATCCGTCAGCATCATGGTGGTCATACAATTCTCCGGTGGTGAAGCTTGCTAAAGATTCACTATATAATGAGTATGGAGAAGTTGTTCCTGCCTTGATAATATTTCCTTTATATAACTTAAACTTAACTTCACCGGTTACATACTGCTGTGTAGATTCTACAAATGCCTGAACTGCTTCGCGAAGTGGAGTAAACCACTTTCCTTCATATACAATCTGAGCAAACTTATTGGCCATATCCTTCTTTGTCTCCATGGTAGCACGGTCCAGGACTAATTCTTCTAACTGATTGTGTGCTTCCATAAGAATGGTTCCACCTGGGGTTTCGTATACACCGCGGGACTTCATGCCTACTACACGGTTTTCTACGATATCAACGATACCAATACCATGCTTTCCGCCAAGTACGTTTAATTCTTTAATGATGTCAGAAACCTTCATTTCTTTTCCGTTTACAGAAGTTGGAATACCTTTTTCAAAGGTCATGGTTACATATTCACCTTCATCTGGAGCTTTCTCAGGGGAAACACCAAGAACTAACAGGTGATCGTAGTTTGGTTCGTTTGCAGGATCTTCCAACTCTAAACCTTCATGACTGATGTGCCATAAGTTACGGTCACGACTGTAGCTGGAATCAGCAGAGAATGGAAGGTCGATTCCGTGCTGTTTACAGTACTCAATTTCGTCTTCTCTTGACTGCATGGTCCAAATGTCTGTCATTCTCCAAGGAGCAATAATCTTGATGTCTGGAGCAAGAGCTTTGATTCCTAATTCAAAACGAATCTGGTCATTTCCCTTTCCGGTTGCACCATGACAGATGGCAACAGCATTTTCTTTGCGGGCAATTTCCACTAGTCTTTTTGCAATGGCTGGACGAGCCATGGAAGTTCCCAATAAATATTTATTTTCATAAACAGCACCAGCCTGAACACAAGGAACGATATAATTGTCAGCAAAATCGTCTACCAGGTCTTCAATGTATAATTTTGAAGCACCGGATAATTTTGCTCTTTCTTCCAGACCATCCAATTCTTCTTCCTGTCCGCAGTTGATGCAGCAGCAGATAACATCATAGTCAAAATGTTCCTTTAACCAAGGAATGATTGCTGTGGTATCCAATCCACCTGAGTATGCTAAAACTACTTTTTCTTTCATGATTCATTACCTCCGTATATGTATTTTGTTACTTTTTATTATGTACTATAAAGTGAACCATAATCAATATACAGCATAATACATGATTATGCAAGTAAAAAAAGGTATAAAATAAGGTTTACACATTGATTATTAAAAAATATCTTGCATAATATGCATAAAAGATGTATAATTATGCAAAATACACAATGTAATTCGTTCAGCAACCTTATCTTGCTATCCACAAGATGATGTGATACAATTACAGGATATTGTAATCCTGCAAGCGAGCAGGAAAGTAGAAAAGGAGAATGGAAGATGAAAACAAAAATCTTTATTGATGGTTCCGAGGGAACTACAGGACTACGTATACATGAGCGTTTTCAGGGACGTGATGATATTGAATTATTGAAAATATCCTCAGACCTTAGAAAGGATGTAGAGGAGAGACGAAGATTAATTAATGCATCGGACATCACCTTTTTGTGTCTGCCGGATGCAGCGGCAAGGGAATCAGTGAGCCTGGTAGAAAATGAAAACGTGAAAATTATTGATACTTCCACAGCTCACAGAACAGAGCCGGGTTGGGCTTATGGTTTTCCTGAATTGTCAGAGAAACATAGACAAGCTATTATCACGGGAAAAAGAATTGCAGTGCCAGGATGTTATGCGTCAGGATTTATTTCACTGGTGTATCCTTTGGTAGCAGGCGGCATTCTTCCAAAGGATTATCCAGTCAGCAGCTTTGCTTTGTCAGGATACAGCGGAGCAGGAAAGAAAACCATAGGTGTATATGAAAGTGAGGAAAGGGCAAGTGAGCTTTCTTCCGGAAGGGAGTACGCACTGACACAGCAGCATAAGCATTTAAAGGAAATGCAGAAGATCACCGGAATTGAGAGAGCACCACTGTTTTCTCCTATTATAGATGATTATTATAGTGGAATGGTAGTTTCAGTTCCATTGTATACAGATTTACTGGACAAGAAGATGAATCCGGAAACTTTGACAGAGTTTTATGCAGAGTTTTATAAGGAGAAACCGTTTATCCAGGTGGCCACAAAGGATGATGCCGTAGCTGCCAGCGGATTCCTGGCAGGGAATGGCTTGTCCGGCTGGGATGGTTTGAAAATCTATGTAACTGGAAATGAGGAAAGAATCGTAGTGTCTTCCCAGTTTGATAATTTAGGAAAAGGTGCCTCTGGTGCAGCAATCCAGTGTTTGAATTTAATGCTTGGTTGTGAGGAAACAAAGGGACTGAATTTATAAAGGAAAGTACATAGAGGACAGTACATAATGAAAATCAGAGAGATGACAATAGAAGATTATCCCAAGGTCCATGATTTATGGATGAAGATTAGTGGGTTTGGGATTCGAAGCATTGACGATTCCAAAGAAGGGGTGGAGCATTTTTTGAAGCGGAACCCAACCACCAGTGTGGTGGCACTGGATGGTGAAAGAATTGTGGGATGTATCTTGTGTGGCCATGATGGAAGACGGGGATGTCTGTATCATGTGTGTGTGGATGAGAATTACCGTAAGCATGGGATAGGAAAGCATATGGTGGAGTATTGTGTCAAAGCACTGAAAAAAGAGGGCGTCAACAAAGTTTCTATCATTGCTTTTACAAAAAATGAGATAGGAAATAAATTTTGGAAAAATTTGGGATGGGAATTTAGAACGGACCTGAATTATTATGATTACACGATCAATGCAGAAAATGTGACAACATTTAATCCTTGATTGAAATTTAATAGAAAAAAGAAAGGAAGGAAAATCATATGGAGATAATCAAAGGTGGAGTAACTGCAGCTAAGGGATTTATGTCAGCTAGTACAGCGGCGGGAATCAAGTATGTGGGAAGAACAGACATGGCCATGGTATACAGTAAGGAGCCTTGTGTATCGGCAGGAACTTTCACAAGCAATGTAGTAAAGGCAGCCTGTGTGCAGTGGGATATGAAGGTTGTAGCCTCAGGAAAACCCATGCATGCAGTTGTGGTAAATTCAGGAATCGCTAACGCCTGTACCGGAAAGGAAGGCTTTGATGCCTGTGAGGCTACAGCAAAGGCGGTAGAGGAAAGCTTAGGAGTTCCCTATGACTCTGTGGCTGTTGCATCCACAGGCGTCATTGGAATGCAGCTTCCAGTGGAAAAGCTGGTAAATGGTGTAAAGGCTATGAGTGACAAGTTAGAGGAAAGTTTAGAAGCGGGAACAGAAAGCTCAAAGGCTATTATGACTACAGATACCATCAACAAAGAAGTGGCAGTAACTTTTGAGGTGGATGGAAAGACAGTGACTTTAGGTGGTATGGCAAAGGGGTCAGGAATGATTCATCCAAATATGTGTACCATGCTTGCTTTCTTAACTACAGACTTAGTTATCGAAAAGAGCCTGTTACAGGAAGCAGTAAAGGAGGTTGTCACAGATACCTTCAATATGATTACTGTGGATGGAGATACATCTACCAATGACACTTTGCTTATGATGGCAAATGGACAGGCGCAAAATGCTATGATTTCTTCTAAGGATGAAAATTACCAGGCGTTTAAGGAAGCTTTGTTCTTTGTGTGTGAGTATCTGTCAAAGAAGATGGCAGGAGACGGAGAAGGGGCTACCAAGCTGTTTGAAGCTAAGGTAGTGAATGCAAAGACAAAGGAAGATGCCCGTACACTTTCCCGGGCAATTGTGGCATCTAATCTTTCAAAAGCTGCTATCTATGGATGCGATGCTAATTTTGGCAGATTTTTATGTGCTATGGGTTACTCTGGGGCACAGTTTGACCAGGAAGACGTGGAACTGTTTTTTGAGAGTAAGGCAGGAAGACTCCAGGTGTTTAAGCTGGGGACTCCATTAGAGTTTGACGAAGAGCTTGCGGTGAAAATTATGAAGGAAGATGAAGTTACTATTTTCGTGGATATGCATGAAGGCGGGGAAGAAGCTACAGCCTGGGGTTGTGATTTGACCTATGATTATGTAAAAATTAATGCGGACTACCGTTCATAAAAGGAAATTATGTAGTTATGAACAGATACGGTACATTCTAGAAAAATCAGGAGGAAATAAACATGTCAGAAATAGAGGATTATTTAAAAAAAGCGGAGGTATTAATTGAGGCACTGCCATACATACAGCGTTTTAACCGTAAGGTGATTGTAGTAAAATACGGCGGAAGTGCTATGATAGATGAAGAGCTGAAGAAGAATGTGATTAAGGATGTCACTTTGTTGAAATTGGTAGGATTTAAGCCTATTATCGTCCATGGTGGTGGTAAGGAAATCAGCAAGTGGGTAGAAAAGTCCGGTAAGGAAGCAAAGTTTATCAATGGTCTTCGTGTGACAGATGCAGAGACCATGGAAATTGCAGAAATGGTTCTGGGACGTGTGAACAAAAGTCTGGTTCAGATGATTGAACAGCTGGGAGTAAGAGCGATTGGAATCAGTGGAAAAGACGGTGGACTTTTGACGGTAGATAAAAAGTATTCCAACGGGGAAGATATTGGCTATGTAGGCAATATCAAGGAAGTAAATGCTCAGATTCTCTGGGATTTATTAGAAAAGGATTTTCTTCCTGTCATTGCTCCTATTGGATTAGATGACAATTTTGAAACCTATAATATCAATGCGGATGATGCAGCCTGTGCTATTGCAGAGGCAATGCAGGCGGAAAAACTTGCCTTCCTGACAGATGTGGAAGGGGTTATGAGAGACCCAAAAGATAAGAGTACACTGATTTCAGAACTTACCTTAAGTGAGGCAAAGAATCTGATAGAGGATGGAACTGTAGGTGGAGGTATGCTGCCAAAATTAAATAATTGTATGGAGGCTATTGAAAAAGGGGTTTCCAGAGTACATATTTTGGACGGACGAATCGCCCATTGTCTGTTACTGGAAATATTTACCAACAAGGGTATTGGAACTGCTATCCTGGGAGATAAGGAGATGAAATTTTACAATGAGTAATGAAAATAAAAGTCAATGCTATATTGACATGTGTGAAGAAAATATTTTAAAGACCTACAACCGTTTTCAGATTGTGTTAGAAAAGGGAGATGGTGTTTATTTATATGATGCAGATGACAAGAAGTATCTGGACTTTGCAGCAGGAATTGCAGTATTTGCCTTAGGATACAATGATAAGGAATACAATGATGCTATTAAGTCTCAGATTGACAAGGTGATTCATACTTCCAATCTGTTTTACAATATTCCGGCAGCACAGGCGGCAAAGAAGTTAGTTGAAGTTTCTGGAATGAGTAAGGTGTTCTTTACCAACAGTGGTACAGAGGCTATTGAAGGGGCTATCAAGGTGGCAAGAAAGTATGCATACAATAAAGATGGCAGTACAGATCATGAGATTATTGCCATGGAGCATTCTTTCCACGGAAGAAGCTTAGGTGCCTTATCTGTGACTGGAAATGTAAAGTATCAGGAAGCATTTAAGCCATTAATTGGAGGAATCAAATTTGCCAAGTTTAATGATTTGGAAAGTGTAAAGGCTCAAATTACAGATAAAACCTGTGCCATCATTATGGAAACTGTTCAAGGAGAAGGTGGAATCTATCCGGCAGATGTGGAATTTTTAAAGAGCGTCAAGGCATTGTGCGAAGAGAAGGATATTCTCTTGATTTTAGATGAAATCCAGTGTGGTATGGGAAGAACCGGCTATCAGTTTGCATGGCAGGAATACGGTGTGATGCCGGATGTGATGACCTGCGCCAAAGCTTTAGGCTGCGGTGTTCCGGTAGGTGCTTTTGTGCTGGGAGAAAAGGCAGCAAAGAATTCTTTAGTACCGGGAGACCATGGAACTACCTATGGTGGAAATCCTCTTGCCACAGCAGCAGTGAATGAAGTGTTTGAGTTGTTTGAAAAGCGAGATATTTTAAACCACGTAAAGAAGGTCAGCAAATATTTAGAGGAAAAATTGGATGAACTGGTAGCTTCTACAGATATGTTTACCACCCGTCGTGGAAAAGGTCTGATGCAGGGGTTGGTTTGTGCAGAAGGTGTAAAACCAGGGGACATTGTGAATAAGGCATTGGAACATGGTTTAATTGTGATTACAGCAGGAAGCAATGTGGTACGTATGGTTCCACCTTTAGTCATTGAAGAGCAACATGTGGATGAAATGATTGCCATAATGAAAAAAATATGCTCATAAATATTGAGAACACAACGGAGAATGAGTTATGAT
This sequence comes from Lachnospiraceae bacterium, assembly GCA_045119215.1. Classification (GTDB taxonomy): domain Bacteria; phylum Bacillota; class Clostridia; order Lachnospirales; family Lachnospiraceae; genus RUG11237. Next base: position 49,136 of record JBGVDD010000098.1, read on the forward strand.
AGGAAAAAACAGACTTTCCATGCTGGCAGTGGTGCTGTTGCTGGTTTTTATGCTCTGGTATGGACTGGATTCTTCCATAACAGAGCAAAGTCAGAATATAGCTAACGGTATTCAGAATGCAGAGATTACAGTGTGGTATTGTGATGAAAGTTTAAAGGACTATGTGGAGAGTGCTGCAAAGAGCTATAGTCAGGCATATCATGCAAAAGTTACGGTGGAACAAATCTCAGAAGTAAGCTATATTGAAAAAATCAATGAGCAAAGCGTAGGGGATGAATTTACCGGGCCGGATGTATATCTGGTCAGCAATGATGAACTTGAGATGATGGAACTGGCAGGGCTTACCAAAAAGGTAAAAGATAAAAAAAAGCACTACACTACGGAACACTATTGTGATACCGCCTTGCATGCAGTTCGCTACAATGGAGCTCAGATTGCATATCCGGTAAGCTTTGAAACAAGTTTTTTGATTTATAATAAAGATTATGCGGTACTAAATGAACTGGATGAGAACGGTAATGAGGTTAAAAAAGAAGTGATTCCTACGGATTTTGAGCAAATCAAAGATTTTTCTGAAAACTGTGAGTTGCAAGAAGGGGTAGAAAATATTTTTCGGTTTGACGTGTCCGACATTTTTTATACCTACTTTGTTGTGGGAAATTATTTACAGTTAGGTGGTATGGATGGAGACAATGCAGGTGTGGTTGACATCGCAAATCCTCAGGTGAAGTCTTGTCTGGAAGCGTTTCAGGAGATGGCACAGTTTTTTGCCATGGATGTAAAGACGATTAATTATGAAACAGTGATGACAGAGTTTGCCCAGGGAAAAACAGTGTATACCATAGGAAAAACAGATGCCGTTAGACGTATTCAGGAGCTTGCAAAGGAAAACGAAAAAGAAATACCCATTGGTGTGGCTCCTCTTCCTAATATTTCGGAGGAATTAAAAACCAAGGCTCTATCTATCACTACGGCAGCAGTGGTAAATGGTTATACAAGACAGGAAGAGGCTGCTTCTGATTTTGCAGATTATCTGGCATACGGTTATGTGGGAAAACTGTATGAAACTACAGGAAAATATTGTGCAAAGCGTGGAGAAAGTCAGATAGAAGAAGCGTTTCACGATGAAATCTACAGTCAGTACGAAAATTCTGTATCTTTACCGAAATTAATCAATGCCAGCAATTTCTGGGTTAATTTAGAAATAGCATTTTTTAATATCTGGAGTGGGGAAGATGTAAGCACACAGATTGAAAGAGTTTCAGAGCAGCTGACGAAACAGCTGAGTAACTAAAGAACATTATATATTATGCTATTTTATTACAAAAAATGATAGAAAAAGAAGAGTTTGTCAAATATTGATTACAACTCTTCTTTTTTTTAATTCAAAAAATATAAAAAATATAAAAAATTTCACTTTTTTGTTGTAAAATTGTAATTTTTTAGATAAAATAAGTGTATCCATATGCATTTAAGGATATCTGTTCCAAAAGGTATCATGAAAAGCAAAGTAATAAAATATGTTGTTATAGTGATTCTGTTTGCACTGTGTGGGGGCTATTATTACATCAGGCAATCGCCAGCAGAAGGATGGAAAATTCCGTCAGAAAGCGTGGAGTGTGAATTGGAAGATGATTTGACAGAACCAACAGATGGTGTAACAGATACGCCCAGAGACGAAGGACAAAAAATAATAGTTCATGTCTGTGGGGCAGTGGCAACCCCCGGAGTGTATGAACTGAGGGAGGATGCCCGGGTGTATGAAGCTATCAGTCTGGCGGGAGGTGTTACAAAGGATGCAGCCGGAGAACGGCTGAATCAGGCACTGCAACTGACGGATGGACAGCAGTTATATGTTCCCTATATTTATGAGGATAGCTCCGCGGTGGGAGAGGAGAATACTGCAGAACAGGGTATTAACATTAATACAGCAACGAAACAGGAACTTATGACGTTGCCAGGAATTGGAGAATCCAAAGCACAGGCCATTGTTGACTATCGTGAAAAACAGGGGAGATTCTCATCTATTGAAGAATTGACGAAAATTTCCGGCATAAAGAATGGTGTGTATGAAAAAATAAAAGAACTAGTAAGGATTAGGTGAAAAAATGAGTAAGAAAGTATTGGTTGTGGATGATGAGAAGTTAATTGTAAAAGGGATACGATTCAGCCTGGAACAGGATGGAATGGAAGTAGATTGTGCCTATGATGGAGAAGAAGCTCTGGAAATGGCAAAAGAAAATGACTATGATATCATACTATTAGATGTGATGCTTCCAAAATTTACAGGGTTTGAGGTATGCCAGCAGGTGAGAGAATTCTCTAGTGTTCCTATTATTATGCTTACTGCAAAAGGCGATGATATGGATAAGATTCTTGGCTTGGAATATGGTGCAGACGATTATATCACAAAACCATTTAATATATTAGAAGTAAAAGCCAGAATTAAAGCAATACTTCGCCGTGGTGCGGCAAAAGAGGAGTCAAAGGTTGACGAGTCTGTGATAACATGTGGAGAATTGACCTTGGATTTAGAGGGGAGAAGACTTCATATCAGCGGTGAAGAGATTAATCTTACAGCGAAAGAATTTGATGTGCTGGAATTGTTAGTTACCAATCCGAATAAGGTTTATGGCAGGGAAAAGCTGCTAAATCTGGTTTGGGGAGAAGAGTACCCTGGAGATGTGCGAACAGTTGATGTACATATTCGTAGACTTCGTGAAAAGATTGAGGCTAATCCAAGTGAACCAAGATATGTTCACACAAAATGGGGAGTTGGATATTATTTTCAGGGATAGTTATAAGGAGAGATAGAGATGAAGGGTTTCGATGAAGTGTTTCACAGCCTTAGATTGCGTATCTTTTTTGTGGTACTGCTGGTGGGAATGATACCCGCACTTTGTATCAAGGCAGGGATTCTCAAATCATACGAGGAGTGGGCTATCTCTGGTAGAAAGATTGAGATTCAGTCTCAGTGTAATAGTATATCCAATCAATTACTCAGTGAAAATTATTTGTTTGATGGGAATTCAGAAAGAATTAATGCAGAATTATCCCAGTTGTCCAACATCTATGATGGAAGAATTATCATTGTGGACAGTGGCTTGAAAATTGTGGGAGATACCTATCATACAGATGAGGGAAAAACATTGATTGCCCCAGAAGTAATACAGTGTTTTCAAGGGCATAATACGGATAATTATGATGATAATGCAGGATATTTGGAGATGACCATTCCTATCATAAATAATGTGGGAGGAAGCGGACAGGAAATCTGTGGAATCATGTGTGTGAATGTGTCCACGGACAGCATTCATTCTACAATAGAGCAGCTAAAGCTGAAGTTAGATTTACTGGTATTAATTTTTGCTGTTGTTGTGATTGTGGTGGCAGTGCTGTTTTCCAGATCTGTTACGGTGCCGTTTAAGAAAATGACGGATTCAATAGCAGAATGGGGAGAAGAGGTAGATGAAAAAACCATTGTAAAAACTATGACAGAATATTCAGAAACACACTTGATAGCAGAATCTTTTGCAAAACTTCTTGGAAAGATGAAAAGTGTGGATAAAGCCAGACAGGAATTTGTTTCTAATGTGAGTCATGAGTTGAAAACTCCCCTGACATCTATGAAGGTATTGGCAGATTCCTTGATTTCCATGGGGGATGCCCCAGCAGAGATGTATCGTGAATTTATGACAGATATGTCAGAAGAAATTGACAGAGAAAATAAGATTATCAATGATTTGCTGTCATTGGTGAAGTTAGATAAGACAGAAGCAAAACCAGTGATACAAAATATGTCCATTAATCATGTGATTGAGCTGATTATGAAACGATTAAAGCCAATTGCCCAGAAGAGAAATATTGAGTTGGTGTATCAAAGTATGCGCCATGTAACTGCGGACATTGACGAAGTGAAATTTACGCTGGCTATCTCAAATCTTGTGGAAAATGCAATTAAATACAATAAAGATGATGGTTGGGTGCATGTGATGCTGAATGCAGATCATAAGGATATGTATATTACGATCGAGGACTCGGGTATCGGTATTCCTAATGATTGTCTTGACGATATTTTTGAACGATTTTATCGGGTAGATAAATCTCATTCCAGAGAAATTGGCGGTACCGGCCTGGGACTTGCCATTACGAAAAATGCAATATTGATGCACCACGGAACAGTAAAAGTTACCAGTAAGGAAGGGGAAGGGACCAAGTTTGTAGTGAGAGTTCCTTTGTCCTATATTGAGTAAGGTGGTGCTGGAAGATGAAGAAAATGAAAAGATATCATAATTTCACATGTTTTAAAAAAATTATGGCGCTCTTGTGTTGTGTGTGTGTGTCACTTGTGGGGACAGGATGCAATGCAGGAAACGTTGTAGAAGTACAACCTCAGTTAGAGGACGGTCAGGTAAATATTTACTATCTAAGTAATGTTACCTGTACGCTGGAAAACAGGGTATACAATACCACCACTACAGATGTGGATTCTATGCTTAAGGAACTATTTAATAAACTAGTGGAGCAGCCCAATGATATAGGGTTGAAGTCGGCGATTCCAGAAGAGGTGGAATTACTAAGTTATCAGATAGAAAATAAACTGCTTACGCTGTATTTTTCCGATGAATACTATGATATGAATTCTGTGGACGAAGTGCTTTGCAGGGCAGCGGTGGTGAAAACCCTGTTGCAAGTGAAAGGAATTAGTGGCATTGAATTTGTTATTAGTAATCAGCCTTTGGTAGACAAGGCGGGGTATACAGTGGGACTTATGACAGAAGATACCTTCTTAGATAATATGGGATCTGATATTGATTCTTTCCAAAAGACAGAGTTAAATTTATACTTTAGCAACATGGAAGGAACAGGTCTGGTCCTTGTGAAGAGAACCCTTTCTTATAATACCAATATCGCCATAGAAAAATTAATCGTAGAGCAGCTGCTAAAGGGTGTGGATTCCCAAGATGGCCTGGGAGTAGTGAAATCTGCACTGCCATCCAATGCCAGACTTTTAAGTTTATATGTGAAAGATAGTGTATGCTATGTAAATTTTGATGAAAATTTTGTAAATCAGACAACCAACGTAGAAGAAGAGGTGATGATTTATTCTTTGGTAAATTCTCTGACAGAGTTAGCCAGTGTTACCAAGGTTCAGATATCAATCAATGGAAATTCAAACAGGATGTTTCGGGAGAAAGTAAATTTAAATACTATGTTTGAGAGAAATGAAAAATATATTCTACAGTAATTTATTTGATGCCTCCACTTAGGTGGGGGCATAGAAATTAGGGAGGGAATAAAATGAAGGGGAGACCAATGTGTATTCTTGCCATTGGCATCATTGGGTTGATTTTACTGACTACCATACAGGGGGTTCTTGCCAATGATGTGTTAAATCAAAAAGAAAGGTGGATACCGGACAATTCGGAGGAAGTTTTTTATGGCCGGGTAATAAAAAAGCAACCGGCAAAGGGAAAAATAAATCTGATAGTTAGAGAACAACGAAGTTTAAATATTCTAGTATATATTCAAGAAGATTCATGTCAAATCGGTGACAAAATAAAAATCCAAGGTACAATTTACAGACTACAGAATAAGAGAAATCAGGGAATGTTTCATCAGGCACTATATATGAAATCTCTTAATATTGATTATACCTGTAGTGGGAAGACAATAGAAGTGATAGAAAAAAACAAGCAAATATTCAATACCTATAAAGAGGATATCTTTAAATTGCGAATGAAAAGCTACAAAAAATTGTTCCAGGTTTTTCCCGAAAAAATTGCAGGTATTCTAGGAGGGATGATTTTAGGTGACAGAGGAGGAATGGATGAGGAGACCAAAACATTATATCAGCAAGCGGGAATTCTGCATTTGATCAGCATTTCCGGATTACATATTACTTTCTTAGGAATTTCATTGTATCATTTTATGAGAAAATTTCTGGGATTCTTAGGCAGTGGTCTGATTACTGCTGGATTCCTAGGAAGTTATTTGCTGTTTTGTGGTGGAAGTATTTCTGCTATGCGGGCGGTGTTGATGTCTATGATAATGATTGTGGGATGGTACCTGGGAAGAACCTATGACTTATTAAGTGCCATTTCAATTGGGGCAATCCTGATTCTTCTAAAATATCCCTATCAGATATATCAGTGTGGATTTTTATTGTCTTTTGGAGCAGTGCTGGGGATTTGTTTGGTTTCAAAACAGTTGACGGATAGTTTTGTGTTTGTCTCTACAAGTGAAAAGGGAGTAGGGAATAAGATAAAGCAGGCGGTGCTTACAAATCTTGGAATACAGCTTACCACCTGCCCCATAATTTTATATTTTTATTTTGAGATACCCATGTATGGACTGATTTTAAATCTTCTTTTTATACCGTTTATGAGTTTGATATTATTATCGGGAATTTTAGGAATGGTGGCGGGGTTTTGTTCTGTGAGCCCGGGAACTTTTCTGGGTGGAGTAGCGGTGGTATTTCTCAGGGGATATGAAGGTATGGCTGAATTTAGTGTATCCCTGCCTTATGCAAGACTTCGTTTGGGACAACCTAGGTTGGGAAGTATTCTGATTTATTATCTGTGTCTGGCTATTAGCATGTATTGTCTTTATAGAATCAATCAACGTAAGTATAATATGATAGCAGGGGAAAAGGAAATCCTGAAAATGACAGATTCTTATGATAGATTCAAGTGGATGTGTATGATTTTAATGGTGGTAGCTTTTTCCGTATTAATCTATCATCCGCCGAAAGAACTTAATATTACCATGCTGGATGTTGGACAGGGAGATGCTACAGTCATAGAAAGGAAGCATCAGGTATATCTGGTGGATGGAGGAAGTACAGACGTTTCAAAGGTGGGGAAGTACAGAATGATACCCTATTTGAAATCACAAGGAATTTGTGTTATTGACGGTATTTTTATATCCCATATGGATAATGACCACATTTCAGGATTAAAAGAGCTGATGAAAGAGGGGGAAAAGGGAGAATTTTTCATAAAAAAGATATATTTACCTTATTTAGAAAATAAAGATGAAGATTATCTGGAAATAGAAGAAATAGGAAAAAAATTGGGGATTGATGTTGTATACTTAAAAAGAGGGATGAAACTGACTAAGACAGGACTGGAATTTAGGATACTACAGCCAAAGGAGGGAAGTGTATATTCTGGTAAAAATGAGGGGTCTATGGTTTTTACCTTGGTATATCAAAATTTTTCAATGCTTTTTACCGGGGATATGGAGGGTGTAGGAGAGGTAGAATTGTTAGAACCAGGGGTTTTACATAAAATCAATGTTTTAAAGGTGGCCCATCATGGCTCAGAATACACTACTTCAGAGGAAATGTTAGAAAGGCTTCAGCCAAAGATTTCATTGATTTCCTGTGGAGAGGGCAATCGATATGGTCATCCTCATGAAAATCTGATTCACCGTCTGGAGAAAGTCAATAGCAATCAATATATCACTACCCGTCATGGAGCCATATCCTTAGAGTATAGGAACAACAGAGTGAAGGTAAACACATTTGTGCAATAAATTTCTATTTTTTAAATATAGTTTAAGATTTTGTTTGGAATTTATGAAAAAGAAAATATCCGCATTGAAAAAGGGGAGAAAAGGTGTTAGAATGTGTTAGTTGTCAAAGGGTGCATTCATTTTGTGACGAAGGTCAGTGCAGTAAATGCACAGACCTGCCTGAATTGTTACGAAGGTCACAAATGTTCTGTGCCAAATCATGAAAATGGAGCAGATGCTTATGAAGGGTCTAAACGAGGATATTAAAACAGGAAATTTAAGACAGATTTATCTTTTGTGTGGGGAGGAAGAATATCTTAAAAAAGTTTACAAAGAGAAACTAAGAAATGCTTTTGTGGATAAAGATGATACCATGAATTACAATTATTTTTCGGGGAAAAATATCTCCTTGGATGAGGTGATAGCTATGGCAGATACCATGCCATTTTTTGCTGAGAGAAGGTTGATTGTGATTCAGGATTCAGGGTTGTTTAAATCCTCCAATGAGTTAGGAGAATATTTAAAAAAACTCCCTCCAACCACCTGTATGGTTTTTGTGGAATCAGAGATAGATAAGAGGAATAAATTATACAAAACAGTAAAAGACAAGGGGCGAATCGTGGAACTTGGCAGACAAAATGCCAATACACTGACTACCTGGGTGCTGTCAAAACTAAAAGCAGAGAAGAAAAACATAACCAGGGATGCTATGGAACTCTTTTTTACCAGGACAGGGGATGATATGGAACATATTGAGAAGGAATTAGAAAAGCTGGTTTGTTATTGCATGGAAAAAGATGTGATAGAGAGACAAGATGTAGAACAGATATGTACCATTACAGTAACTAATAAGATTTTTGATATGATTACCTTCATTGCAGAGCATAAAAAGGAAAAAGCGTTGGCTTTGTATTATGATTTGTTATCACTGAAGGAACCTCCTATGAGAATTTTATTTTTGATAGCAAGACAGTTTAATCTATTGTTGCAAGTGAAAGAATTGATTCATCTAGGAAAAGGTCAGGCAGAGATTGCAGGAAAAGTTTCACTGGCACCATTTATTGCAAAGAAATATATGGCACAGTCTGCAGGATTTTCCAGTGAACAGTTAAGAAGTGCCATAGAGCATTGCGTCAGTGTAGAAGAAGCGGTAAAACAAGGGAGAATGAACGATAAAATCGGTGTAGAAATTCTGATAGTAAAATACAGTGAGGATGTAAAAAGAGGATAGCATTATGGAAAGGAACAGATTAAAAGCAAAAGAGGATATCTTATTTCAGACAGAAGAACTGATTCAGGCAATTTCTCAGGCAGATGTGGAGCGTTGTAACCAGGCTAGAAAGAAAATATTGGAGAATGCAGATATTATATTTGAAAAGGAAGAGGATAAATTAAATGCATATAAGATTGTAGCTGCCTCTTATAAGGGGGCTTACAATCAGGCAGAAGCTTTGCCGATAGTGAAAAAGATTGTGCGTATTGTAAGGGAAATTTATCCCAAGAATTCACCGGAACAAATCGAAGCTTATGATATGTTGGCTTACACCTATCTTGCAGCAGGAAAGTGTGAAAATGCATTGAAAATGGCAGAGCAATTGTTGGAATTCTATAATAGAAAGTATGGAACAGGGGATAAAAAGACTCTGGGCATGCTTGCATTGTGCGGTAAAATAAATTGGAATATGGGTGAATTTCATGAAGGAGCCAGTCTGATTGAAAGAGCTTTTCACACTGCTTTGGAAAATTATGGAGAAAGGGATAAAGATACCTTGAATTATAAAAGAGAGCTGGCAATGTGTAAGCTGTATTTTGGAAAAATAAGAGAGGCGTATGAAGAAATGAATCTAGTTTATGAAGTGGCTTTGGAGGAGTATGGAGAAAACCATACGTTGACTTTGAAGGCATCTCAGAACCTATTGACAATAGGGAAAGAATTAGAAGCATTGTTGTAAGGAGGCAAAATGAAAATGAAGATATTGTCAGTGGCGGTGCCCTGTTACAATTCACAAGCATATATGAGGAAAGCAATTGATTCCTTGTTGGTAGGTGGAGAAGAGGTAGAAATTATTATTGTAAATGATGGCTCCACAGATAACACTTTGGATATAGCAAAGGAATATGAAGAGAAGTATCCTAGTATTGTAAAAGTAGTGGATCAGAAAAACGGAGGACATGGTGCAGCGGTAAATGCAGGATTAAAAAATGCTACTGGATTATTCTTTAAGGTGGTTGACAGCGATGACTGTGTGTCGGAACCTGCGTATCATAAAATAGTAAACGTGCTGGAGGAAATCATACGAAAGGGTGACCGGCTGGACATGCTGATAAGTAATTTTATTTATGATAAACAGGGGGCGAAGCGCAAGAAGGTTATGCGATATACCTCTGCCTTGCCGGAAAACCGCATTTTTACATGGAATGATGTGAAACATTTTCATAAGGGGCAGTATATTTTAATGCATTCTGTGATTTACCGTACACAGATTTTGCGGGACTGTGGTTTAAACCTTCCGGAACACACTTTTTATGTGGATAACATTTTTGTGTTCCAACCACTTCCTTTTGTAAAGTATATGTATTATCTGAATGAAAATTTTTATCGTTATTATATTGGCAGAGAGGATCAGTCTGTAAATGAGAAAGTGATGATTCGCAGAATTGACCAGCAGATTAAAGTGAATAAGTTGATGATTGATTACATGGACTTATCAAAGCTGCGGGGAAACAAAAAACTTTGTAACTACATGATTAGTTATCTGGATATTATTATGACAGTGTCTTCTATCATGTTGATAAAATCGGGAACAGATGAGAATTATGAAAAGAAAGTAGAGTTGTGGCATTATCTTCATAAGCATGATAAAGCCCTTTATTGGAAAATACGATGTGGAATTTTGGGACGGTATATGAATCTTCCGGGAAAAGGTGGCAGACAGGTGTCAGTGGTTGGATATAAGATTATGCAGAAATTTTTTGGATTTAACTAATCCTTAGTACTTTAAAAGTCAAAATAAAAAGTGCCAAAAGGCACTTTTTATTTTGACTTTATCTGTTTTTAATTTTGGTTTGGATTACCATAGTCCACCTGTTCATGGGAAACTTCAGCAGATGAAGCAAAGAGTTCTTTTCTATATACCAAAGGGTACATAACACAGCACAGTATAATGGCAGTTATCACATCAAACATGGAATGCTGTTTTAAAAATACAGTGGACATACAGATAGATATCATTAATCCAAAGGACAGGGCTTGTATGCCCTTATGTTTCTTTAATGTTTTTGAATGTCTTACCGCCATGTGGGTTCCAATGGAATTGTAGACATGTATGCTGGGAAATAGGTTGGTGGCGGTATCCGTAGCATACAAAGCTTTTACCCATTGGGTAAAAATAGAATTGTCAGTGAATACTTCCGGCCTTAAATGGTGACCATTAGGATAAATCGTTGACACAATCAAGAAAATTGTCATACCCGTAAAAAGGAAGGTACAATTTCTTCTAAATTCAGGTGCACTGACAAAAAATTCATAAACAATCACCGCCGAAACGTATAAAAACCATAAAAAATAGGGAATGACAAATACAGAAAGAAATGGTATTTTATCATCGATATCCATATGTACCACATGATAGTCCGTTACATTTTTCTCCAGGTAAATAAACCAGGGCAGATACAGTAGTGCATAGGAAAACCATATTGCATGGCTATATTTTTTACAGAGGGTTCGAAGTTTTTGTTTCATGAGAGTTCCTCCTTATATAAATTCTAACCTCAATTAGCTTTATTATTTTTTTTCGAAAAGGATTATAGCACAGCATTTTTTTAATAACAATCCTAAGATGAAAGAAATAAGAAAATATTAAGAAAAATATTATGCTTTGTTAATTTCCTTTTGGTTCTGATTTTGGTACCAGAAATCCTTCAAATATAAAAGAATGAAAGTATTTTTTTGCCTTTTCATAAGCTTTTGGAGAATCGATGGTCCATGCAAAGGTAGAAGCGTGGAACAAGTAACGATTTAATAAAAAGCTAAGATTTTTGGTGTCAAGATAACAGTAGGATATAAAATCCGGACGCGCCAGTATATTAGTTAATAGATGTTTTACCAAAAAACATAGAAAATAGTTTGTGTCTGCTGCAGTACGGGTTAAATTTCCTGAAAGCTGTCCCCGGACAATATCCGGACGGTAAAGACGATACCAGAAAAGTGCCAGGGTGTTGAAGGATTCAATACAATAATCTCCATGATAATTCTTCAGTTCCTGGTTTACGATGCGACAGGTTAGGGTAGAGAGTACAGGAAGCTTAATTTCCACAAGTAAGGGAACCTTTCCATTGACCAGTTGAAGTACCTCTGAAAACAGTGGGATTTTACAATCACTGTTTAAAAGACTTAGCTGACAGAGCTCCCGGTATGTTTTTTCACGTACACATAAGTCGATACCACACATACGGCTTAGAGTGTTGTCATGAAAAACTACCAATTTGTTGTCCTTGGTTAATTGTACATCTAGTTCGATTCCATAGCCTGCTTTCACTGCTTTTTCAAAGGCTTTTAAAGAATTTTCCGGAGCAGAAGGGGGTGAAAAGTGATTTTCTGTCCCCGGATGACTGGAAACAATTCTGGTAAACTCGTTGGAAAACAATCCGCGGTGGGCATAGTTTACATGGCAGAATTTTTGAACTTTTTTTCTTCGAGGGATTCTGGGAAAAATTAGTATAAAATATAGTAAAAGTATGGTTAGAAAAATCATTAGATATGTCATAGTACGCTCCTTTATCTTTCTGTTTGCTGTACAGCAGCAGGGTGTGGTATTTATTGTGTTTTTTGGTTTTTTATGGTTGCTATAATATGTTCATAGATTATCACAGAGGATTCTTAAATTCAATTAAAGTAAATAAAATTAAAAAAAATTTAAAAAAATAAAAAAATATTATAGTATTTTTGTAATAATGATGCTATAATACCGAACGTACAAATGTAAATACATAAAAGTAATTATGGTGAAAAGGAATGAACAATTACAACAATTTAAGAGAAAGAATGATACAGTTTGGGAAGAAGTATCCGGCAACTAAGTATCTGGTGATAATGGCACTGGTTTTGGTGGTATTTTTAAGGACAGTGCGAAAAAAAGCCATCGAATTAAAAAATATAAAGTTGTGGGATGCTGCACCCATGATTACATATGAAGTAAGTCTGGATTATGATCACCCATTGAAAGAGTTAGGAATTGATGTGGGAGATGAGTACAATTTCAATGAGTCACCCCATCATTTTATGAATGTTCGCAATGTTGAAAGAAATAGTGAACAGGCGAAAGAACAGTTCCAGACAATGAACAAGGTAGCTTTTGTACCTATGATGCTTACTGTGGTAGGTGCGGTATGTATTATTGGAATAGCAGGAGATGCCACTTCAGCTCAGGTTGTAAACGCAAGTGCGGCAGAAAGAAATTTGTTGGATGATTATAAGCAACAGGATAAAGACACAACAAAACAACCTGTTCAGGTAAAGCGGGAACAAACAATTGTTGCAGCTACACCGGAAGTGCCGGAAATTGTTAACAGCGAATTGCCCTGGTATCTGTGTTTAGTGAATGATGATTATGAAGTACCAAAAGATTGCAAGCCAGAGTTAGAGAGTGTGGAAGGAAAACAGGTGGATGAACGAATTGCTGACAGCCTAAAGGAAATGTTGTCAGAGGCCAGAAAAGCAGGAATGAGCTGTAGAATCTGCTCTGCATTCCGCACTCCGGAAAAACAGAAGAGTCTGGTAGATGCTGATGTAAAAAAGTATAAAGCAAGAGGATATGATGATGCCAAGGCTTTAGAAATGACTTATCTTGGTGTGGCACCGGTAAATCACAGTGAGCATCAGACAGGTTTGGCAGTAGATATTATCAGTACATCTCATCCGGTGCTGGATGCGGCTCATGCAGATACCAAAGAAGCCAAATGGTTAAAAGAGCATTGTATGGAGTATGGATTTATTGTAAGATATACAGAAGAAAAGATGGAGATTACCCACCGAAAAGCAGAAAGCTGGCATTTTAGATATGTGGGTGTGAGTGCAGCCAGATACATAATGGAAAACAATCTGAGCCTGGAAGAATACATTGAAATGTATGTCAGTGATGAGATTGAAACAGAAGAATAGGGTATATTAACCTATAGTTTGTCCCGGATGGGGAACAGATGACAAGTTTAATATAAATAAAAAACAATGGAGGTATTGTAGTATGTATTCATTAGACGAAGTAAAAGCAGTAGATATGGAAATTGCAAAAGCAATTGAAGACGAGCAGGCGAGACAGAATAGTCATATTGAGCTGATTGCGTCGGAAAACTGGGTAAGTAAGGCTGTTATGGCAGCAATGGGAAGTCCTCTTACCAACAAGTACGCAGAAGGTTATCCTGGAAAGCGTTATTATGGTGGTTGTGACTGTGTTGATGTGGTAGAAAACCTGGCTATTGAGCGCGCATGTAAATTATTTGGATGCGACTACGCAAATGTACAGCCTCATTCAGGAGCACAGGCAAATTTAGCAGTGTTCTTTGCTATGTTAAATCCTGGTGATACAGTTATGGGAATGAACCTTGACCATGGCGGACATTTAACTCATGGAAGCCCTGTAAATATCTCAGGAAAATACTTTAAGATTGTTCCTTATGGAGTAAACGATGAAGGATTTATTGATTATGACAAATTAAGAGAGATTGCGTTAGAAGCTAAGCCAAAGTTGATTGTAGCAGGGGCAAGTGCTTATGCAAGAACGATTGATTTTAAGAAGTTTAGAGAGGTAGCGGACGAAGTAGGGGCTTATTTAATGGTAGATATGGCTCATATCGCCGGCTTAGTAGCAGCAGGTCTGCATCCATCACCAATTCCATATGCAGATGTGGTGACCACTACTACCCACAAGACCCTGAGGGGACCAAGAGGTGGTTTGATTCTGGCCAACAAAGAAGCCGCAGAAAAATTCAACTTTAATAAAGCAGTATTCCCAGGAATCCAGGGTGGCCCACTGATGCATGTGATTGCAGGTAAGGCAGTCTGCTTTGAAGAAGCGTTGCAGCCTTCTTTCAAGGAATATCAGCAGCAGATTGCAAAAAATGCCCAGGCACTTTGCAAGGGATTGCAGTCTAGAGGAATCAAGATTGTATCTGATGGAACAGACAATCATCTTATGTTAGTTGACTTGACACCATTTGATTTGACAGGAAAAGAAATCGAAAAATTATTGGATTCCGTTAATATTACATGTAACAAGAATACCATACCAAACGATCCAAAATCTCCATTTGTGACCAGCGGTATCCGCCTGGGCTCTCCAGCAGTTACTTCACGTGGATTCAAGGAAGAAGATATGGATGTGGTAGCTGAGGCTATTGCCCTTATGATTAAAGATGCAAACAATGCAGAAAAAGCAAGAGCATTGGTAAAATCTCTTACAGATAAGTACCCATTAGTATAATGATTTTGGGATTATAATTAGAAAAAGGCAGGGGTTCCTGCCTTTTTTGATTACATCAATATGTTACATGTAAATATGTTACATGTAAATATGGTCTATAAAAGAGGAGTGCCCCAAAACCTTTCGGTCTTGAGGCGATTATGAAAAAATTTATCTATGTGTGTAATGAAACACTACTGCAACTCATCTCTAAGTCTTGTTCAGTATATCAATAAGATATGAATAAATTATGAACGATAAGTGACAATGCTGTAAATATAAACAAAACATTTATGAAGATGATTTGAAATTATACTATTATGCACAAAGGAAATATCCTATTTTTTTGGTTGACGAAAAAGAAAAAATATGTAAAACTAGAGTTATAATTTTGAAAAGAAATAAAAAAGAAAGCAAAGGAAGGAAAATTATGTCGACAAATCAGAAAACCTATGTTGTAGGACACAAGAATCCGGATACCGATTCTATTTGTTCTGCAATTTGTTATGCAGAATTAAAAAGAAGAATTACAGGAGAAAATTATCAGGCTAGACGTGCTGGAAATGTAAATGAGGAAACACAGTATGTGTTGGATTATTTTAAGGTGGATGCCCCTGAAATGTTAGAAAATGTATATACACAGGTGTCAGACATCCAGATTATGAAATTAAACGGTGTGGCTGCCAATATTTCTATGAAAAAGGCATATACTCTGATGAAGAGTGAGAGTGTTACCACACTTCCTGTTACAGATTCCAATGGGTTATTACAAGGAATCATCACCATGGGTGATATTGCAAAATCCTATATGGCAGTTTATGATAACAATACCTTATCTGAAGCACGTACCCAGTACAGAAATATTATTGATACTATTGATGGAAAAATGTTAGCTGGAAATGAACATGCATACTTTATGAATGGTAAGGTTGTAGTAGCCCTGGCAACATCTGATATTTTAAGTTCTCATATCAGAGAAGATGATTTGGTGATTGTGGAAGACAATATTCAGGCAATGGAGTGTGCATTAGAACAGCATGCAAGCTGTATTATAGTTTGTGAAGGTGCACAGGTTCCGGAAAATGTGATTGAGAGAGCGGAAAAACACAGCTGTGTCATTATATCTACCTCCCATGACACATTTACCGTAGCAAGATTGGTAAATCAGAGTGTTCCAATCAATCGTTTTATGAAGAAGGATGATATGGTATCCTTTAGCTTAGATGAATCTATTGCTGATGTAAAGGCTGCCATCAATAAATCCAGACATAGAGATTTTCCTGTAATTGATGAGAATGGAAAATATGTTGGTATGATTAACCGTGCAAGTTTATTAAAGGCAGATCACAAGAAGGTAATCTTAGTGGACCACAATGAGACAACCCAGGCAGTGGATGGTTTAAAAGATGCTGAAATTATGGAGATTATAGATCATCACAAAATCGGAGATATAGCAACGGATGCACCGATTTATTTTAGAAACCAGCCAGTGGGATGTAGTGCAACCATCGTATATCAGATGTATAAGGAAAATGAACAGATGGTAACAAAGGAAATTGCCGGTATGTTGGCATCGGCTATTATTTCAGATACTTTAATGTTCCGTTCTCCAACCTGTACACCGATGGATAAGAGCAGCTGTCTGGAATTGGCTGAAATTGCAGGAATTAATGTAGAAGAATACGCTATGGCAATGTTTAAGGCAGGAAGTAACTTATCTGGTAAGACACCAGAGGAAATCTTCTTCCAGGATTTCAAAAAGTTTAATGCAGGTAATGTAAGCTTTGGCGTAGGACAGATCAGTTCCATGGCCAGTGATGAATTGTTTGAGATTGCAGATCGTTTAAGACCTTATATGGAACAGGCAAGAGAAGAACAGGGTGTGGATATGATTTTCTTCATGTTGACAGATATTTTAGAAGAGTCTACCAACCTTATCTACTCCGGAGAGAATGCAGCGTCCTTAGTGGAAAAGGCATACCATGTACCATGTGAAGAGGGAGATTACTACAAACTTGCCGGTGTAGTATCTAGAAAGAAACAGATTATTCCTTCTTTCATGTCTGTATTGCAGTAAGATGAAGCAGGAGTGGAAACCGGGAAATATGCTTTATCCCTTGCCGGCAGTAATGGTAAGCGTAGCTGACCGGGAGGGGAGAGACAATATTATTACGGTAGCCTGGGCAGGGACCATCTGTACCAATCCGCCAATGCTGTCTATTTCTGTACGACCGGAAAGATATTCCTACCATATGTTGAAAGAGACTATGGAATTTGTTGTAAATCTTACCACAGAGCAGTTGTGTTATGCCACAGATTACTGTGGGGTTCGTTCTGGAAAAGAGGTGGACAAATTTAAGGAAATGAAGCTTACAAGGCAGAAGGCAAGCAAGGTGAAGGTACCCATGATTAAAGAAAGTCCGGTAAACATTGAGTGCCGGGTTCGTAAGATTGAGGAGCTGGGAAGCCATCATATGTTTATTGCCGATGTGGTGGCAGTTCATGCAGATGAAGCTTATTTAGATGAAAATAATAGATTTGATTTGTCTTTAGCAAAGCCTTTGGTGTATTCCCATGGAGAATATTATTCTATGGGAAAAAAGCTGGGAAAGTTTGGATATAGTGTGTGCAAGAAGAATAAAGCTACAAGAAATATCCAAAAGAAGAACAAAAATACCCAAAGTCGAAGAAAGTAAATACAAAAATCAGGGAAAATAGAATCAAAAAATAGAATAAGAAAAAGTAAAAAGGATATGCAAAGTGAAAACACTTGCATATCTTTTTTGTTTTTGGGAATTATTAAGACGGAAGGGATGTGGATGGATGGAGGATAGTATTTATTTAAAACTAAACCGAGATATAAAAACGAAAGAGGAGAGAATTAACATAGGAAAGTTAGCCAGTATCACAGGAAGTAATCATGAGGTATTGGCAAAAGTGAAAAGTCTCACAGTCTGTTATTTGCAGCCCAAAATACAAAAGAGAGAAATCATTTCTGTTGCCAAAGTGATAGAAGTAATGCTAAAGGAATACCCTAAATTACAGGTACAATCCATTGGTGAGATGGAATGTATTGTGGAGTACATTGGGGACAAGAAGAAAAGTAAAGTGATAGATGTACTAAAAATTGCTTTTGTGTCTGCCATAGCTTTTTTTGGAGCAGGCTTTGCCATTATGACCTTTAACGAGGACGTATCTGTGGGGAAGGTTTTTGAAAAGATTCATTTTCTGGTGTATCAGGTTCCCAAGGAGGGCTATGGAATATTGGAATTTACCTATTCTCTTGGTCTGGCAGCGGGAATTATTATTTTCTATAATCATATTGGCAAAAGAAATATAACCAAGGACCCTACACCCATTGAGGTACAAATGAGGGTGTATGAGAAGGATGTGAATAATGCATTGGTAGAAACTGCCCAGAGAAAAGGAGAACTTCATGATGTGGATTAGGCATTTGCTCATGATTATTATTGGACTGAGTGCCGGACTAATTGTGGCAGGAGGGATGTTTACTGCCCTGTTTACCGTAGGATTACTTCCTAGATTTGCTGGAAAGACAAGAACGTCAACCCATGTAAAAATCTATGAAAATGCTGTGATTTTGGGAAGTATCTGGTGGAACCTTGTGAGCGTTTACGAAATTTCCCTTCCCTTTGGCGGGCTACTTACCGGACTGTTTGGATTTTTTGCCGGAATCTTTGTGGGCTGTCTTGCACTTGCCATTGCGGAAATGTTAAATGGAATTCCTATCTTTGCAAGAAGAATTAATTTTCGTCGGGGGTTGGGAATTGTAGTGTTCTTTCTGGCTGTGGGAAAGGCTGTGGGGAATACAATTTATTTTTGGAATCGATAGATAATATATTAAGAAATGGGAAAGAAGGTTTAATGTTATGAATCAGAAACAAAAAGAAGCCTACAATGAATATGTGGAACAGATTACACCGAAGCCAGAACTGGGAGTTCATATGTTAAAGGCATTTATTACAGGAGGATTAATTTGTACCTTTGGACAGGTGATTTTGAATGTGTGTGAAAATCTTGGACTGGATAAAGATACTTCGGGCTGTTGGAGCTCCTTGATTTTAGTGTTGTGTAGCGTGATTTTGACCGGATTCAATCTTTTTGTAAAGATAGCTGATTTTGGTGGAGCAGGGGCATTGGTACCTATCACGGGCTTTGCCAACTCTGTGGCAGCTCCAGCCATAGAATTTCAGGCAGAAGGGGATGTGTTTGGAGTTGGATGCAGAATCTTTCAGATTGCAGGTCCTGTGATTTTATATGGAATTTTTACCAGCAGTATTTTAGGAGTGGTATATTGGCTGCTAACCCTGGGAGCATGATTCCTTTGTGGTACAGGGAACCCGGTTCGCGGAACCATACTACCATTGTAAATATGCAGATTTTATGGTAAAATGAAGAAGTTTAGAAATTATAGAATATAAATACAGTGGAGAGAATTATGTTATATCAGATATGCAATGGAGCGGTACAGTTTGCTGATGAAGTGATACTGGAGCATATAAATTTTGAAATAAGAAATACAGAAAAGATTGCTGTGGTGGGAAGAAATGGCTGTGGAAAAACCACATTGCTTAAGTTAATTTCCGGTCAGATTGGTCTTACTAAAAGGGACAGCGATGAGGATATCTTCATCGCTAAGGCCGGGAACCCGGAGATTGGTTATTTAAAGCAGATTGCATTTGATGATCCGGAACTTTCTATGGAGAAGGAAATTCGAAAGGTTTTTGCTCCCATAGAAAAAATGAAGGCTGATTTGG
Source organism: Lachnospiraceae bacterium (assembly GCA_045119215.1). Lineage (GTDB taxonomy): Bacteria > Bacillota > Clostridia > Lachnospirales > Lachnospiraceae > RUG11237. The sequence goes on from JBGVDD010000098.1 coordinate 68,889, forward strand.
AACTGATGGCAAAAGAGTTAGAAACGGATCACTCCGAGAGAAAGGTGAAGGAATTTACCAACCTACAGGAATATTTTACATCTATCGGTGGCTATTACTATGAGAAAGAATACGAGACATTGATTGTAAAATTTGGATTTTCTTCAGAAGATAAGAAAAAAGCATTAAAAGAATTTTCTGGTGGACAGCAGACAAAGATTGCGTTCATAAAATTATTGCTTAGCAAACCGGATATTCTGCTTTTGGACGAGCCTACCAACCATCTGGATGTGGAGACCATCAGGTGGTTAGAAGGATACATAAAAAATTATCCTAAGGCAGTAGTGGTAGTTTCTCATGACCGTATGTTTTTGGATAATGTGGTAGATGTAGTTTATGAAATTGAATATCATACTGCCAAACGTTATCCCGGAAACTATACAGACTTTATGAAGCGGAAGAAAGAAAACTATGACAAACAGTTAAAGGATTATACGCTTCAGCAAAAAGAAATTAAGCGCCTGGAAGAAATTATTGAAAAATTCAAAAATAAACCAACTAAGGTTGCTATGACCAGGTCGAAATTAAAAGCAATTGAACATATGGAAAAAATACAGAAGCCGGAACGTTTTGATACTAAGTCATTTCATGCCAATTTTCAGCCTACGGTCACCACAGGAAATGATGTGCTGTTTGTAAAGGATTTGGAAATTGGATATGACAAGCCACTGTCTAAGGTATCTATCGATATCAAACGGGGAGATAAGTTGGGTATTATCGGGGGAAATGGACTGGGAAAATCAACATTTTTAAAAACTATAGTGGACAAAATTCCAGGATTATCAGGAAGTTTTACCTATGGAACTAATGTTGAGATAGGATACTTTGAACAGCAGATGGCCATGTACCGAAGTGAAAAGAATGTGTTAGATGATTTTTGGGATGAGTTCCCAGAACTTTCCCAGACGGAAGCAAGAAATATGCTGGGGGCATTTTTGTTTCGTGGAGATGATGTTTTCAAGTCTGTAAATATGCTTTCCGGTGGAGAAAAGGTACGTTTAGCATTGTGTAAAATATTCAAGAGAAGACCAAATGTGTTGATACTGGATGAGCCCACCAACCACATGGATATTGTGGGAAAAGAAACCCTAGAGTCTATGTTGCAGGAGTTTGAGGGAACTGTGCTGTTTGTTTCCCATGACAGATATTTTGTAAAACAGGTTTCTAACAGACTGTTGGTATTTGAAGAAGGAGAAGTAAAAGAATATCCTTTTGGATATGATGATTATATAGAACAACAACAAAAACAGGCGGCACTGGAGACGGAGGCCACTGGTAAGGTAGAAAAATTGGGGGGGGCTGAAACAAAAAAGCCCTATTATAATCCGGGAAAAGAAATTGCAAAGCTAGAAAGAAAACTAAAGAAAATGGAAGATACTATGGCAGAGAAGGAAGATAAGATAGAGGAATACAAGAGTCAGCTCTTAGATACCGAAATTCAGTCAGATTATGTCAAACTTGGGGAAATTCAGGATGCCATAGATGGGTTGGAAGCAGAACTTTTAGAAGATATGGAACAGTGGGAAGAATTGGCACAGCAGATTCAGGATGCGAAAGTATAGAAGAGGGAAAAAGATGGGAGAACAGGAAAAGAAATCTATTATCATTATTGATGATGATGTAGCAATGTTAAGGTTAATGAATAAGTGTCTGGCAGGGTATCAGGTTGCTACAGCCATAAACAAGACAATAGCGTTAAAGTTTCTGGAAAAAAGGCAGGTGGATTTGATTTTACTGGATTATGAGATGCCAGAGCAAAATGGTGTGGAGTTGTTAAAAGAACTAAGACAAAAACCTGAAATGAAACAAATTCCTGTGATTTTTATGACGGGGACAGATTCAACAGATAGTATTTCACAGATGAAGTCCATGGAGCCACAAGATTTGTTAGAAAAACCAATCACAAAAGAAAGGTTGTTGTCTACTGTAGAACGAGTGATAGGAACATAATGGGGGAAAACATATGAATGATAAAGAAAGATACTATTTATATGATTGTATTGATAAGGTAAGTAATTCAACGGCTCCTGGAAAAAATCTTATGTTAATTAACCACAATAATATGCTAATGGTTCAAGAGGAAAGCGTTAGTCGAATAGCAAAATACCATAGATTTGAAAATATTCAACTTCGTAGGCCTTATGAACCTTTTTTGGATATTATTGGGGAGTATTTAAGAGAGAGAATCCAAAAGGGGTTGGAATTGGAGAATTTTTTTCAGGAGGCTCAGGTCTATCCTCTTCACCAGGAAATTTTTGAAAGTTATGTGAGGGAAGGGTTTTGTCATCGCAGAGAAGAGATTCTTCTTGGAGAAGTAGACTATGAGAAGGAGCGTTTTGTAAAAGAGATTCTATCCATGTTGTATTTGGTTTCCAGGGAGAAAAAGATTGTATTGTTGCTTGATGAATTAAACCAGGCAACAGATACCACGTTGCAAATGATTCAAACCATATTTTTAGATGGGAAATACACCAATATTAAAATTGTGGCAATTACCAATGGAATTGGAGAGGTGTTACCTTTTGCACAGGAAGAGCATAAGAAATTTATGCTGATGTGTGAAGAGAATAATGTGGTGTATAACTGGATATTTGAAGGCTCACATACTGGAATGCCCAAGGAAAAAAATAAGAAACAACGGGATGTCCAGGAAGATATTATTGTTATAAACAATTTGATACGCACTTTGGACTATACGGCGGCCTCCTATTATCTGAAATCTATTTTTGAGCAAAAAGAAAAGGAGCCTATGGATTTGTCCCCACTACAGGAAAAGGAATTAATGCTGCTGCATTTGGAGGCCAGTGCCCTATCCCAGATGTATACAGATGCTTTGTGGATGTGTGAGAGCTTATCCAAAATAGAATTTGAATCTTCCTATGAACAGAAAATTACAGAATTTGAGAGCACTTATTGGAAATGTAAAATCCTCATGTATAGCGAGCGTGAGACGGAAGTTGAGGATGGTATTTTAGAGCTTAGAAGACTTTCAAAAGAATTAGACAACGAATTTTTTGAGTTTCAGATTGAATTATTGGAAAATATGTCCAAATACTCCGGATGGATGAATATGTGGATATGTGAGCTGGAAGTGGATGTATCCTATCGCTTGATTCAATGGTGTGAGAAATATGGCTATCTGAACCATCTGGCTCATATTTATGTATACAGTTACAACAGTGACTACATGAGTTTTTCAAAAGTAGAAGGGATGGAAGAGAGGATACCTGAATTTCATAAAGGAGTGGCATTGGCAGAAAAACTGGACAATTGTTGGTTTCTTGTGGAAGCCTACCGAAAAAACATTATGTTAGCCTCTATTCATGGGTACTTTGACGTATGCATATATTTTTATCAGGCTAGTTTAAAGGTAATTAAACGCAGTCAGGACAAAGTAAAAGAGGCAGGTACATATAATGGAATTGGGTATTCTTACTGTGGTTTGGAGAAGTATGAGGAGGCTAATGAATATTATAACAAAGCATTGGAATTGTTTTATCATCTTGAGCTGCCGGCGGACATTGTAGAAACTTTGTATAATTTGGGAATCAATGCAATGCTTTCAGGAGATTATCATAGTGCAAGTAGTTATTTTCTGTCGGCTGATAATACTCTTCGAACCTTGAAGCAGACCACAATTAAGACATGTAATATATCAAAATTGTTCGGACTGGTAGCATTGACCTTGTATCGGGAAGGGGAAATGTACCAGGCACAGTTGTATCTAAACCGTGCAGAGCAGTTTTTGGGTTATGTGCTGGATAAGGAAGATGAGGAAAAAGAATATTTTGCTGATGACAGCATGTTTCTTGTATATTTCTTAAGAGCAATGTTTAAAAGAGGCGAGCAGGATGATAAAATGGCTGCCAGGTATTTCAAGAAAGCGGAATTTTATCTTTATCGTTCTACTGGCGGCGTTTTTTTAAACTATCCTGAGTTTATTTTTGATTATTACTCATTTTTAATGGAAATTGGGAAAAAAGACAGGGCAAAGCTGGAAATGCAGAAATTTATCATATACTGCAAGGAACATCACTATGTGTATCGTCTGCAAAAGGTAGATGAATTTATGAAAGCACAAAAGTGCCCTGAAAAAAATAAACATGCCATTTCTTATGGTATGGAAAGTACAGGAGGAATCAGTTCAAACGATATTTATGAGCTGATAAAAAGAAAGCGAGCACAGACAGAAACGGAATCTTTGCGTCGAACCATACGTTTCTTTCATGTGATGCAAAAATTTACGAATCAGATGAAAGGAACTATAGAGCAGGAATTACAGGATATTATTCCTGTTTTTAAGAGTTATTTTTATATCGATAAGGTGTTTTGTGTCAGATGCTGCAAGGAAGGCAATCAGGCAATATACAGCGATTTGGGGTATGATATCCCCCAGGAGAGAATTGAAGAACTGGTGGATTTTTTCCGTAGAAAATCAGGAAGTTTCTTTGTGTCAAAAGATGGAATGGATCATGAGCAATATGATAGAATAGTTCAGATATTTGATTTTGAGCATATTTATACTTTTGCTGCCGTTCCGGTATACAACAATGATATCTTAATTAGTGTTTATGTTGCGTATATAGAAATAAAAACTACATGGACCACAATTTCTGAAAAATCCATTATGGAGCAGGAAGATTTGGAGGTTTATGAATATGTGTTCAGTCAGATTTCAAATGCGGTGGAAAAACTTGAAGTTACCAAGGAATTGGTAAAGGCAAATGAGAAGTTAACAGAACAAATGACGCAGTTGGTTGAATTGAAGGAGCAGGCAGAAGTAGCAAATGAGGCAAAGTCAAATTTTTTGGCCAATATGAGTCATGAAATCAGAACACCTATGAATGCCATTATCGGTATGGCAGAGATTGCATTACGTGGGGAAATGGACAAGGAACAAAGAAGCTTGATAGAGCAGATTTCCTCTTCGGGAAAAACGTTACTTTCCATTATCAATGATATTCTGGATTTCTCGAAAATCGAATCAGGAAAGATGGATATTATTGAGGATGAGTATCAGCCCCTACAGCTTATTTCAGACATCGAAAATATTATAACCACCCGATTGGAGGGAAAACCGGTAGAATTCCTGGTAGATTTGGCACCGAATCTTCCTTGTGTGTTGTACGGTGACAGTATACGTCTCAAACAGGTGATTATCAATATTGCCAACAATGCTGTGAAATTTACCAAGCGTGGTGCGGTAATATTGCATATGGATTATCAATATATGGCAGAAGGGCAAATTATGCTGAATATCTCAGTTGAGGATACGGGAATTGGAATCAAGAGAGAAGACTTAGGAAAATTATTTCAATCTTTCCAGCAGGTAGACAGCAGACGGAATCGTAATATTGAAGGAACGGGGCTTGGGCTGGCAATCAGTAAGCAGCTACTTACTCTTATGCATGGGGACATTTTGGTGGAAAGTGAATACGGAAAGGGAAGTACGTTTCATATTAAGCTTCCGCAAAAGGTGAAGGATAGCCGGGAATGTATTGTAAAACAGGACACAGAATTTTTATTGATTTCATTGATTGATAATCTGTATGTGGCAAGACAGTTACAGAAAGACTGCCAGAGGTTAGGAATAGAGTACAAAAATTTCAATACGGAGCGCCAATTGTTAGAATTTGCAGATTCCAGACAGCGTTATCTCATTGTTGATGAGAAACTATGCACCCATAAAGTTTTGTTTTATTTGAAAAATAATCCGTGGATTCAGGGAGGAGTGCTGGAAGATTTTAAGAGTGATTTCGCCCAGAAGGAAGGATTATATAAACTAAAGAAGCCATTAGAGGTATTTGGTCTGGCTGAATTTGTAGGAGACCAGGTTACACTAGTGGGTAAAGGGGAGGAAGAAACCAACAGTGGTATCTTTGTTGCACCGGATGCCCAGATTCTCGTAGTGGATGACAATGCTGTTAACTTATCGGTGGTAAAAGGCTTGTTATCCCCATTGCAAATGCAGGTGGACACAGCCAATAGCGGATGGGAAGCATTGGAAAAAATTTCAGTGTTGAAATATGATTTGATTTTTATGGATCATATGATGCCGGAAATGGATGGTGTGGAAACTACCAAAAGAATTAGAAGGGACTACAAAGATTATGATTCCATACCGGTAATAGCCTTGACTGCAAATGCAGTGTCCGGCACCAGGGAAATTTTAATGGAATGTGGAATGAATGATTTTGTGGCAAAACCAATAGAGTATAATATTATTGTGTCAAAAATCAAACAATGGTTACCTCAAGATAAATTACAAACAGTATCAAAGGAAGAATGGACAAATGCAGAAGCCTCAAATAAAAATAGGGCAAGGCTTCAGATTCCAGGGCTGGATACCAAATATGCATTAAGCCTTATCGATGATGAAGAATTGTATCTGTCAGTGCTGAAAGAATATTATAAGGGGGTCAGCCGTAAAAGCGAATTAATTGTAAAATATGAAATGCAGGAAGATGTGGAGAATTATACCGTGGAGGTTCACGCATTGAAAAGCTCATCCAAGCAAATTGGAGCCATGGAATTATCCGCTCTTGCAGCCAAATTAGAAAAGGCGGGCAAAGAGAAAGATGTGGCGTTTATTCATCAAAATACAGGTGAATTAATTGAAAAATACACTTATATCAAGCGTTGTATCCAACCATTTTGTCAAATTCAGGAGGAAGAAGTACAAAAAAATATGATGTCCAGAACAGAGTTATTGAGCTGTTTTTCTAATTTAAGAATTGCATTGGATCAGTTGGATTTGGATGAAATGGACGGTATTATGGATTATATGTTAGGATTTGACTATCAAGAAGAGGAAGAGGAATTCTTTGGGAAATTAGAAAATGCTGTGGATGAAATTGATTCTGAGGCTTGTGAAGAGGTATTGAAACAGTGGGAAAGCAAATTGGGAGAAACAAAAAATTAGGAGATAAGCAATTTATATGAAGATATTAACTACATTACCAAAAAACGATGGTTACACTATGCCAGCAGAATATGAAGAACATTATGGGTGTGTGATGATATGGCCGGAGCGGCCGGATTCTTGGGCTTTTGGAGCAGTGGCAGCCAGAAAGGCATTTGTACAGGTTGCTACTGCCATAGCAGAAAGCGAAAAGTTAATTATGCTCTGCAGCTTTGAACAGTATGATACTGCCAGGGAAATGTTGCCGGAGCATATTAAGGTGGTAGAAATGTCAACCGATGATTCCTGGGCCAGGGATGTATGTCCCACTTTTGTAAAAAATTCAGCCGGACAGATACGAGGAATTGACTGGGGTTTTAACGCCTGGGGTGGTTTGGAAGATGGACTGTATTTTCCCTGGGATAGGGATAACAAAGTGGCACGAAAAGTCTGTGATTTATTAGATAAGGATACTTATGATGCCAGAGAGTTTATCCTTGAGGGTGGGTCCATCCATTCCGACGGAGAAGGAACCATCATGGTAACAGAGGCTTGTCTATTAAGTCAGGGAAGAAATCCTAAACTATCAAAGGAAGAAATAGAAGAAAATTTGAAAAATTATCTGGGAGCAGAAAAAGTTTTGTGGCTTCCTTGCGGGATTTATCAGGATGAGACCAACGAACATGTAGATAATATCTGCGCTTTTGTAAAACCTGGTGAGGTAGTTCTGGCATGGACAGAGGATACGAAGGATCCCCAGTACGAAATGTCAAGTGCCTGTCTTGAGTATTTAGAAAAACAGACAGATGCAAAGGGAAGGAAACTTGTGGTTCATAAGCTACCATTGCCAAAGCCAGTGTATATGCAGGAGGAAGAATGTGTGGGACTGCTTCATTTTCAGGGGGAACCTACCCGCAGGGAAGGGGAACGGCTGGCGGCTTCTTATGTGAATTTCTATATAGCAAATAAAACCATTGTGATGCCGGGATTTCAGGATGAAAATGACAAGGTGGCAAAGAAAATTTTGGAGGAACTGTTTCCGGAAAGAAAAGTGATTCAGATAGATGCCAGAGATATTCTTATCGGGGGTGGCAATATTCACTGTATTACCCAGCAGATTCCAGTATTTTGAGGGAGTGGTTTAGATAGTTTATAACACAGAATTTGAAAGGATAGGTGGATATGAGAAAAGTTGTGGTGGGCGCAGTTCAGATGAAATGCGAAAAGGAAAGAGAAAAAAATATTGCAAAAGCAGATACCATGGTCAGGGAGGCGGCAAAAAAAGGTGCTCAGATTATTTTGTTGCCGGAGTTATTTGAAAACCTTTATTTTTGCCAGGAAAAAAGGTATGATTATTACGATTTGGCAGAAAGCCTAGAGGAAAATAAAGCGGTAAATCATTTTAAAGCCCTTGCCAAGGAGTTAGAAGTGGTGTTGCCTATCAGCTTTTATGAAAAGGATCAAAATGTTTTATACAACACAGTGGCAGTGATTGACGCCGATGGCAGTGTTTTGGGCATTTATAGAAAAACCCATATTCCGGACGATCATTTTTATCAGGAAAAGTTTTACTTCACTCCAGGCAATACTGGTTTTCAGGTGTGGAAGACAAAATATGCAACCATAGGTGTGGGAATCTGTTGGGATCAATGGTTCCCGGAATGTGCCAGGGCAATGGCCATAAAGGGAGCAGAAATGTTATTTTATCCCACAGCTATTGGCTCGGAACCTATTCTGGAATGTGACAGTATGCCTCACTGGAGAAGATGTATGCAAGGTCATGCAGGTTCTAATCTTATGCCGGTAATCGCAGCAAACCGCATTGGAGAAGAAGTGGTGCAGCCATGCGAAGAGAACAATATGCAATCTTCTTCTCTAAGCTTTTATGGTTCTTCCTTTATGACCGATGGAACCGGTGAGATTTGCTCCCAGGCCTCCAGAGATAAGGAAGAGGTTTTGATTACAGAGTATGATTTGGAGGCTTTGGCAAAAGACCGGTTAAGCTGGGGAATTTTCCGTGACAGAAGAGAAGAATGTTATGATATATTGGCTGGAGGAGAAAGGTAGTGTCGTTTAAGGGAGTTATTGTTTATCTGATTCTTATAAATATAGCAGGTTTTTTGTCAATGTATGTGGATAAATATAAGGCAAAGAAACACAAGTGGCGGATACCGGAAAAAACACTGTTTTTGTTTGCTATCCTTGGTGGAAGTGTGGGCTCTATTTTGGGGATGCAGATTTGCAGGCATAAAACGAAACATTGGTATTTTGTTGTGTTTATGCCTTTGATTTTAATACTCCAGCTTATTTTAGGTTTTGCTTGCATTCAGTTAAAAAATGGGTTAATATTATAGATACGGAATTTTAAGTACCAGAGCTTGCCGGTTTCGTAAGAAATGCAAGGCATAAAGAATTATAGATAGAAAGGGAAAAATGTATGAAAAAGACAAGTAGTAAAGCAGCAGCAAAACACAATGCAGCAAAGGTAGCCGCAAGAATGGCATCAGCAGCAGACAAGATTCAGGAAGTGGCAGGAAATGTAGTGCAGGAAGTGGAAGGTGCAATGAGTGCCATGGAGACAGCCAGTGATGCACAGGTAGCTCAGGTAAAGGAAGAAGTAAAGGCGGTAGTAGAAATGGTAAAAGAAGTGAAACCGGAAGTGACGATTCAGTTTAGACATTATGAAGTGAATATGGAAGAAGTGACAAAGAGGGTAAAAGAAGACTTTGAGGTAAGAGGTCATCGTGGAGAGGAAATCAAGAAAATTCAGATTTATGTAAAACCGGAAGACTTCACAGCATATTACGTGATTAACGATTTTGAAGCTGGAAAAGTAAATTTATTCTAATTTGATTCATTATGTAAAAAGGCAGGCACTTATCAGAGTGCCTGCCTTTTTGCGTAGTATGTATTTTTTCTAAGAAAATCTCCATACTAATTAGTAATCGAAAAGTTAAGAAAAAGCAAGTCTGGAATAATATGGAGGTTTTTATGAGTCAGGTGGAAATGATTGGAAAGCAGAGCTTAGAATTTACGGATGGTCCCTGGATACTGGAAAGTGGAAACGTAGTGGGACAAAAGGAAGGTGAGGGACCTTTAGGGGAATATTTTGATATGATAGGCGAGGATGAAATGTTCGGGTGTGAAAACTGGGAGAGTGCAGAAGGGGAATTACAAAAGGAAGCTCTTACTCTGGCGTTAGGTAAAGCCGGCATCAAGGCGAAGCAAGTAAGATATTTATTTGCGGGGGATTTGCTGGGGCAAAATATGGCAAGCAGTTTTGGGCTGGAGGATATGAATATACCAATGTTTGGTCTGTACGGGGCCTGTTCTACAGCAGGAGAAAGTTTGTCCTTAGCTTCCCTTACAGTGGCAGCAGGGGCAGCAGATTTGACAGCAGCAGTAACATCAAGTCACTTTGCCAGTGCGGAGAAACAGTTTCGGTTTCCCCTTGCCTATGGAAATCAGCGTCCCCCTTCATCTACCTGGACCGTTACAGGAAGTGGAGCTTTTTTGGTTGGACGAAAAAGAGGAATTGCCAGGGTTACAGGGATTACCACTGGAAAGATTGTAGATTATGGCATAAAGGATACGATGAATATGGGAGGATGTATGGCTCCGGCAGCGGCAGACACCATATATGCAAATTTTAAGGATTTCAATCGCCAGGTAGATTATTATGATAAGATTATTACGGGAGATTTAGGAGAGATTGGAGTGGAAATCCTAATAGATTTATTAAATCAAAAAGGATATGATATAAAATCCAGAATTTTGGATTGCGGAATGATGATGTTTGACAAGGAAAAGCAAGGTACCAATGCAGGGGGCAGTGGATGTGGCTGTTCTGCAACAGTATTGTCTGCCTTTATTCTAAAGCAGATAAAGGAAGGTATCTGGAAAAGAGTGCTGTTTGTGCCCACAGGAGCACTGATGTCACCGGTTTCCCACAATGAAGGAATGAGTGTGCCGGGGATTGCCCATGCAGTTTGTCTAGATGGGGGATTGCAAAAAAGCAGGTAAAATGCTAGTATGGGATGGGGCCGCATCCCCCAAAAGAGAAAAAGGTAACAGTGAAAGGTACGGTGGGTTAGTAAGATGGAGAGACAAAAGGAAATCAAAATTGAAGACTATACTATGAAAAAGATGGTTTGGATGTCTGTTCCCATATTTATTGAGTTGTTTTTGCAGCTTTTAGTAGGAAATGTGGATCAGATTATGATAAGTCATCATTCCCAGAATGCTGTGGCTGCCATAGGGAATGCCAATCAGATTATGGGGATTCTTATTATCTTTTTGAATGTGATGGGGTCAGGTACCACCGTGGTCTTGGCACGGTTTCTTGGAGCAGATAATAAGAAAAAGATTGCAGAAACCTGTGTGTCTTCTGTTTTTATGCTGATTCTTCTGGGACTTTTAGCAAGTATAATTCTGGTGGGATTACACCGGCCGGTTTTTCTGTTAATGAAAATCCCACAGGATATTTTAGAAGATGCCTGCAGTTATATGTTTATCATAGGCTTTTGCGTTGTCGTTCAGGCGGTATATATCGGTTTTGGTGCAATGTTAAGGGCGTATGGCATGAATAAAGAGATTACCGTAATATCCTTTATCATGAATATTCTTAATGTAGTTGGAAATGGTATCTTAATTTATGGAATGTTCGGTTTGCCGGCACTTGGAATTAAGGGTGTGGCAATCTCAACCAATATAAGTAAATGTATTGGTCTGGTATTGATAATTCTTACTTTTATCAAGAAAACGGGGATTAAGCTGTCCCTTAGCTACCTAAGGCCGCTGCCTTTGGACACCATAGGAAAGATTTTAGCAGTAGCCATTCCTTCCGGGGCAGAGGGTATTTCCTATAATATGTCCCAGATGATTGTGCTTGGTGTGGTGAACACCATAGGCACTGCAGTGGGAACTTATGTGATTACCACCAAGGTTTATCTGGGAATGGCTGCCAATGTGGCATATATTTATTCTGTGGCTATCGCTGCCGCCATGCAGGTGGTGGTGGGCTACCTGGTAGGTGCAAAGAGAAAAGATCTGGTGGCAAAAAAGGTCTGGGCAGTACAGTTGGTGGCAACAGTGGTTTCTGTGGGGGTAAGTATTGTTTTGTACTTTTATTCTGATTTGTTTTTTGGAATGTTTACCAAAGATGAGAGAATTTTACAGCTTGCCCATCAGGTGTTATTGGTGGAAATTATCCTGGAAATTGGAAGGTCCATCAATATTGTTATGGTAAAAGCCCTGATTGCTACCGGAGATGTAAAATTTCCGGTGATCTGTGGAATCATCTGTCAGTGGATTGTGGCAGCACTATTTTCTTATATCTTAGGCATTGTGTGTGATTTAGGTCTGGTGGGTGTGTGGATTGCCCTTGCCATGGATGAATGTGTGAGAGGATTTATTTATTTGATTCGATTCCGTCGGGCAAAGTGGATGCAGATGAAAACATTATGATGTATAGACTTCCCATTCTTTGGAAATCCTATGGTTACAGAAAAAAGGAGAGTGAAAGAATGGACTATGTAAATGCTTTTTGGGTAGGTGGGGTGATTTGTGCTTTGGTGCAAATTCTCATGGACCGAACCAAGATGATGCCGGGAAGAATTATGGTTTTGTTGGTGTGTAGTGGAGCAGTGCTCTCAGCCATCGGAGTATATCAGTGGCTGGTAGATTTTGCAGGAGCGGGAGCCTCAGTACCACTGTTAGGCTTCGGACATACCTTGTGGAAAGGAGTTCGGGAAGCCATTGATGAAAAGGGCTTTATTGGGATTTTTTCCGGTGGATTTCAAAGCTGTGCCACAGGGGTATCCGCAGCTCTGATCTTCGGCTACCTTGCCAGTCTGATTGCAAAACCGAAGATGAAAAAATAGAATTTGGGGACGTTCCTTTTGTCATAAGGAGTGTCCCCTTGTCAAGTACAAAAAAGGAGAAGTGTTATGAAAAGAAAAAGTTTGGAAATTGTATTGTGTATGATGATGGTGGGTTCACTCATTGCCTGTGGTAGTCCGGAAGAACCGGACCATGAGGCACCTAAGGTATCACAGGAAAGTGAGGAGAATACAGAATCCACAGAGGTGGCAGAACCTACCAAGGAGGTAGAAGAGGAAGAAGCTGAGGAAAGTACACAGAATACAGAGGAAAAAGAAACTGATGTGGAAAAGACAGAGCCTGTGATCAATGAAGAAACAAGGGAATTATCCAAAGAGGAATTGGATGAGCTTACAAAATTTGCTCAGGAATATAGTACCTATGGATTTCTTTTATCGGAATATGATGCCCCGGAGGATGTGGAACTTGGGGAGGTATTCCATACAGGAGCCGGTTTTGGGGAAGAGATGAGCACCCCGGAAGTGGAAGCGTATTTAAAGGAATGTAATCAGGAAGAACTGTATACAGATTGTGTGAAGGTATCTGCCAAAAATGTAGAAGCTGTATTACAGAAAAATTTAGGCCTTGGTCTGGCAGATATGCATACCAAGATGGATGGGGTTTATTTAGCGGATTATGATGCCTATTATCACGAATCCGGGGATACCAATTACATAGCATTTATCTGTGAAAGCGGGCAGGTAAAGGGAGACATCTATACTGTAAAGTTTGTAAATGAAAGAAAAGAATTCTGGCCCACATATGCCATGGAAACCACATTAGAAAAAACGGCAGACGGCTATCATTTCTTATCTAACCGATTTTTAGAAGATACAGACGATATAGAAATAGAAAATGAGGAACCAGATACAGCAGAGGTTGAAAACTCCTATACCATTGTAATTGATGCAGGGCATCAGCAAAAGGGGGATTCCTCCACAGAGCCTATTGGACCAGGGGCTTCAGAAAAAAAGGCTAAGGTGGCAGGAGGTACCAGGGGTGTGGCCACAGGGCTTGCAGAGTATGAATTGACGTTGCAGGTGGCATTAAAGCTTCAGACAGAAATGGAAAGCAGAGGCTACAATGTACTTATGGTGCGTACTTCTAATGATGTTAATATCAGTAACAGCGAACGGGCAGCTATAGCCAATGATGCTAATGCAGATGCATTTATTCGGATTCATGCTAATGGTTCCAAAAACAGTAGTGCCAATGGAGCTATGACCATTTGTCAGACAGCGTCCAATCCTTACAACGGAAATCTTTACTCACAGAGTAAGGCATTATCCAGTGCAGTTTTGGATCATCTGGTATCCTCTACCGGATGTAAAAAGGAATCTGTCTGGGAAACAGATACCATGAGTGGAATCAACTGGTGCCAGGTACCGGCAACCATTGTAGAAATGGGCTATATGACCAATGCAAATGAAGATGCTCTGATGGCAACCGATGAGTATCAGCAAAAGATTGTTACAGGAATTGCAGATGGGATAGAAGAATATTTGCAATAGTGACATAATATAGGGACGGTTCTTTTGTCATGATATCGTGACAAAAGAACCGTTTTCATTTCTTAAGATTTTTTGAACCATATTGACTTCGAAGAAAAAGTGTATATAATGTGTACTATAACAAGTAATACACTTGGTACAGTAATAGTTCAGAAAGGAGGAGAAGGATGATTATAATTGATTATAAAGATCCGAGACCAATTTACGAACAGATAATAGAAAAGCTGCAGGAGTTGATTGTTAAGGGGATTTTAGAACCGGACAGCCAGCTGCCTAGCGTAAGAAGCTTAGCCATGGAACTATCCATTAACCCAAATACCATTCAGAAAGCCTATGGTGAGTTAGAACGAAGAGGGTATCTGTATACGGTGAAGGGAAAGGGAAGCTTTGTAAGCTTTCATGAGGAACTACTAAAGGAAGCCCAGGAGTCATCCAAGGCAAAAATTCGAAAAGCCGTAGAAGAAGGCAGGGAGGTAAAACTGACCCAGGATGAGGTGTTGGAGATTATCAAGGAAGTATTTCAAGGAGGGATGAAGAATGATTGAAGTGTCCAATATAAGTAAAACCTTTGATGATATCAAAGCAGTGAATGACATTTCCATAACCATAAGCGAAAAGAATGTCTTTGGACTTATTGGAACCAACGGTGCAGGAAAAAGTACCTTTATGAGGATGCTTACAGGGGTGTTAAAGCCAGATAGCGGAAGTATTTTAGTAGATGGAATTTCGGTGTACGAATCAGAAGAAGCAAAGCGTTTGTTCTTCTATATCTCTGATGACCAGTATTTTCCCCCAAGCGCCAAGGTAAGCGATATGGAAAATTATTATAAATTGTTTTACAAAGATTTTGACAGCGCAAAACTAAACGGATATTTACAACGTTTTGAATTAGATAAAAACAGGAAAATCAACACCTTTTCTAAGGGTATGAAAAAGCAGTTGTCTATTTTGCTTGGGGTTTGCTCCGGATGTAAATATTTATTCTGCGATGAGACATTTGATGGCCTTGACCCGGTAATGCGTCAGGGGGTGAAGAGCATTTTTGCAAAAGAGATGGAAGAAAGGGGGCTTACTCCGGTGATTGCCTCCCACAATCTTCGGGAATTGGAAGATATCTGTGATTATGTAGGGTTGCTACATAAAGGCGGCGTACTGCTATCGAAAGACTTAGAACAGATGAAGAGTAATATCTTTAAGGTTCAGTGTGTTTTTTCAGATAAGGATAAGGAATTTGAAACCTTGAAAAAGATGGAGGTCTTACACACAGAGAGAAGAGGTTCCCTGGTCACTTTGACCATTCGTGGGGAGCGAAAGAACATTGTATCGATTATTGAAAGTACAAATCCGGTCTTTTGTGAAGTGCTTCCTTTAAGCTTAGAGGAAATATTTATCAGTGAAACGGAGGTAGTGGGCTATGACATCAAAAAGCTTATTTACTAATTTTACAAAGAACGAAATAAAAAATAAATTTGCTTTATTTATTTGTGTGGTCTTGACGTTTGTAATGCTTTATCCCATTTACTTGGCATTCCAACTTCAGGAAACTGCTAGAAAATTAAAAATTGGAGCAATCCAGAGAAGTGATGTGGTTCAGGGACTTATTTATGATGTTGGTGGAAGTAATACTATGGTTGTGGTATTTACCGTATTTTTTGCTACAATTATAGGTGTGCTAACCTTTGGGTATCTCTATTCCAAACCTCAGGTGGATTTGCTGCACAGCTTGCCAATCAGCAGAAAAAAGATTTTTCTTGGAAAATATCTGGCAGGATTTTTAGTATATGAAATTCCACTTGTGATTTTTAACTTTATCGGATTAGGGATGATTTGTGTTGCAGGATACGGTTGTATGCCGGTAGTAAAATCTGCTTTTGTGGGGATTATCACCCATACTCTTGGATATTTAGTGTGCTATAGTACTGCAGTGTTGGCTGTAGTGCTGACGGGAAATTATCTTACCGGAATTTGTGGAGTTGGTTGCTTTCAATTGTATGGTATGGCAGTGGTTGGAATTTGGGAAATGATTCTGGAGTCGGATTCACTGACTTATGATGTTTATCATACCAACGCATGGGAGAAGATTTCCAAGGTATCCCCGGCTGGGGCATATGGAATGCTGTCTAAATGGGCAGAATTCGGAGGAGATGGAAAATTTCATGTGTCAGAATTAAGCTTCTGGATGCTTTATGTCTTTGGATTTATGGCAATTATGAGTGTTTTGGCTTATGTGTTATTTATGAAACGTCCTTCGGAAGGTACCACCAAATCCATGGCTTTTCCTGTCACAAAACCAGCAATAAAAGTGGTGATTATGACGGTGGCTACTATTTTAGGTGTGGAAATGTTTGCGCTTATCACCAAAAACAGTATTGGATGGAAATTAGTAGGTTTGGCGTTTGTGGCATTGGTATTGCATATCTTATTCCAGCTATTGTTAGAGCAGGATGTAAAGGCTATATTTAAGGGATTTATCAGCAGTACCATTACGGTAGCGTTGGCTGGTATCGTAATTTTTTGCAGCGGCATCATTGGAACCATGTATGACAATTACAGTTATAATCCAGAGAAGATAGAGAGTATGTCCATACAAATTTCCAATAATATGGCAACAAATTGTTATCAGTTTGGTCCGTATTATGATATGAAGACAAAACGATATCTTTATGGTGATGACTATGGTTTGCAGTTTATGAAAATCACTGATAAAAAGTTTATCAAAGAATTCATGACAGAAATTCGCAAAGACCTTAGGGATGTAAAGATAACAGATGAAAATGCTCATACCGACACAGTGAATGTGTGCTATTATACCACCTCAGGGGAGAAGCTCTATCGAAGCTATCAGGTGAACTGGCCAAAGTCAGCATACTATTTTGAAAAGGCAGCTATGCAGCAGGAATACTATCAGGGTATGAACCAGGCAAATCAAATGGAAAAAACAGATATCACAGGGATTATTTATCTGTATGATGTAGAAGACGGAGAGTATTCTTCAAAAAATCTAGAACTTTCTAAAGAGGAAATTGAGAAAATCTTTGACACATACAATAAAGAGTATAACAGTAAAAATATTGAAAAACTCAGTGAGAGTACTCCAGTGGCTTTCCTGGCATATGAAGGCAAAACAGGATATAGCAACGATACTATCGCTACAGTCTGTGTCTATGATAGCTTTGAAGAAACCATCAAATTGTTAAAAGAGGCTGGAGTCTCATTGGAGAAGAAACAGTTGGATGCCTCGACGGTGAAAACAGTAGAAGTAAGCTATACAGTAGATGGAGAAGGAGTTGTGAGGGTGGAATATACGGATGTGGAAAGTATTGACAAAATACTAAATGTTGTGGATATATATCCATATTGCCAGTATACCAACTACATGAATTCAGAGGAAAACTACCTTTATTCGGTGTGGGCATATGAAGACAACAAAGATGACGGTGGAAAAATGATGGGATTTGTAAAGAAAGTGCCAGACTGGATAGCTCAGGATATTCAGGATAATATGAAAAATATAGAACGATATGAGGAAGAATACTAAGAATAGTATAAAAAAAGCTTCAGGCAATTGCCTGAGGCTTTTTTATGTAAATTAATGTTGACTGATTTCTAAAGGTCGTTCCATATAGATAACTCTGGTAATAGAGCCTTTGGTATTTAAAACATCCTGTAAATTTTTTGTCTTGGAACTTCCGGAATCAAAAATCATAAACTTGTCCGCAGTAAGGGTATCCCCGCCTTCATAGCCACTGATTACCACCCAGTGCATTCCGCCTGGACGCTGTAAACAGACTGCCGGCATGTAGCCTTGATCTAATAAATCATAACATTTTTGAAGTGCATACTGACCGGATACGAATACCTGATACCATTGATCAGGGAGATTTCCCCAAATCAGATTACCACTTCCGGTATATAAATTTTTGTTTCGTGCAAGAGACACCGGATTGGTTGGGATTCCATGGTAAGTCATAATCAATGCAATATCACAGGTAAGACAACCGGACCGGGCCAGGGAGTAGGAAGAGTTTCCTAACATAATACTTTTGTATTGATTCTGGCATTGATTATAAGGAAAGGTACTATACTCTGTATAACTCATAGAATAATCATTTAGAATCACTTGTGGATACGGTTCCTTCCAATGGGCATAAAGTGTGGTATTTTTTGTGACCTTTACTTTTGCATCAGAGGTAATTAAAGTGCCACCTACTTTCTTTGTATGCCAGCCATCAAAAGCATATCCTTTCCTTTCAGGCGTTGCCAAAGTACCATATTGTTTTCCATACGTTTTTGTGTAGTTTTTTTTGCTAACCTTTCCACCATTAGGGTTGAGCTTGATTTTGTACTTGTTTACACTCCAATGGGCATATAAGGTATGATTCTGGTTGTTCTTTACCTTTGTGCGGGATTTTACCTGAGTACCCTTCTTTGGTTCTGTAAACCAGCCTAAAAAGGTGTATCCTCTCCGGGCAGGCACCGTTAAGGTTCCATATCTTTTCTTGTATGTTACGATTTTATCCGGACATACATTTTTTGTTTTGTAATTCAAGGAAAAGCTTACCTGAATCTGAGAGGGGTTTTCCGCCTCCTGAACCACTGGAGTGGGTGTTTTAGAAGCTGCAAAAGATTCTGCTGGGGAATACAGGCTACCTATGACAATAGCTCCCAAGGAGCAGAAAAGCAGCTTTTTTATTTTACTGTGCTGTACCATTTTTCTTCTTGTTCCTTTCTATGCCATTATTTTCTTGATTTTATTTTCTATTTTTCTCTTTTTACAGAGATTTTTTTATCTCTTTTGATGACATTCCTTTATATTATACAATTTTTTTAACAGTGATGCAACAAAAAATTATTATTTACCTAAAGGTTTAATTCAACAGAAATTTTCTTAAGTTTTTAAAGTGAAGTATACAAAGAAGAATCTGACTGGTCAACAGTCCGATAAAATATCCATTCATTCCTAATTTTGGCATAACAAACACTACGAAAACCAGTCGTAAGCATACACAGCATAGATTATTAAAAAAACATCCGGCCATTTTTCCCAGACCATTCAAGATACTTTCCAAGGTGGTGGAGGCACACAGGAAAGGAGCAATAAAGGCTATTTTTCTTAGATAATTTCCACAGACCGCATCAGAGAATAAAAACAATCCAATCCATTTTCCTAAAAAAAGAAAAGCAAGATTTAGACAGCAGCCAAAAAAGAAGGAGAGACATAAGGATTTTCGTATGATTTGAATCAGTTTCTTCTTGTTTCCTAAGGAGTGTTGTTCTGAAACAGAGGGAAGAAGTACTGTGGACATAGAATTTATGATTGTGGTGGGAAATAGTAAGATGGGAAGAGCCATGGCAGCAAAGGCACCATATAATGATAATGCCTGGTTTCTCTCCCATCCAAAGGAGACTAAGGCCATGGGGAGTAATAAAGCCTCAGCGCTTTGTAATAGAGAAAGTACAAAGCGGTTGCTGCTTACCGGAATGCTTAAGGAAAGGATGAGTTTGGACATGGCGAGTTTCTGAGATAAACGTAAGGAAACTTTGGTAAGTTTTCTACCATAAAAATAGCAGGTTGTCATAAATAAGGAGGAGACAATCTCTCCAATAAGGCTCCCTATCAATGCAATGTATATTCCGGTAGGTTTATTGCAGGCTTCATAAATTCTAAAAATTAACATAATGGAAAAAATGCGAACTAACTGTTCCAATAACATGGATAGTGAGGGAAGCAGCATTTTTTTCTGCCCATAATAATATCCACACATACAGGCGTGAAGTGCCGAAAAGGGAAAAGATAGAGCCAGAAGTCGAAAGAGTGGATACAATTGTGGTTCTTTGTAGATATTTAAAGCAAGAAAGAAAGATGAAGAGTATAGAATCCCTGTGGTAATCATAGAAAAAAGGAAGGAAAGTAAAAAGCCTGTGGATAGGATCTGTCGCTGCTGGTTTCTTTGTTCGCTTCTGGTATATTCAGAAACCAATTTGGAAATAGCAACGGTAATTCCACCGATGGCAAAAGCGTGACATAGGGAGGTTAGGGGAAATATCTGTTGATAAATTCCCATTCCAGCCGAACCAATTTTATGATTGAGGAATATTCTATAGTAAAAGCCTAAAAATCTGTTCAGAAATCCTGTGATGGTAAGCAAAAGTGTGTTTTCTAAGAAGAGTTTCATGTCTTTTGAGAGAGAAGTATGTAAAGATGAATACATGGGTTACACCTAAGTTTTTTACAAATGTATATGCTACCATCCGGGGAGATAGAACGAAAAGGAGTAATTATGATATATCTGGATCATGCAGCAACTACCAGGGTGTATCCTCAGGTTATGGAAGAGATGGAACCTTATTTCTATGAAAAATACGCCAACCCTTCCGGTGCCTATGACATTAGCGTGAAAAATAAGGAGGCAGTGCAAAGGGTTAGGGAGAAATTAGCCTGTGTGCTAGGAGGAAAACCTGAAGAAATATTTTTTACATCCGGAGGAAGTGAATCGGATAATTGGGCAGTCAAGGGAGTTGCACTGGCAAATATAGATAAGGGAAAACATATTATTACTACCAAAATAGAACATCATGCTGTAATCAATTCCTGTAAATATCTGGAAAATTTCGGGTATGAGATTACGTATCTAGATGTAGATAGTCAGGGGAGAGTTCGGTTAGAGGATGTGGAAAACTCTATTAGAGATGATACCATACTGATTTCCATTATGGCGGCCAACAATGAAATTGGGACTTTGCAGCCTATAGAAGCTATTGGGTGGCTGGCAAAAAAATATGGGATTTTATTTCATACAGATGCTGTGCAGATGTTTTGCCAACTCCCTATAGATGTAAGAAAAGGAGAGATAGATTTATTGTCCGCTAGTGCCCATAAGTTTGGTGGTCCAAAGGGAATTGGATTTTTGTACGTCAAAGAGGGAACAAAGCTAGAACCCTATATTCACGGAGGTAGTCAGGAATACAAAATGCGGGCAGGAACAGAAAATGTTCCATATATTGTGGGAATGGGAAAAGCAGTGGAAATCTGTACGAAAAAAATGTATGCTACCATTGCAAGAGAGCAGTATCTGCGGGATTATCTGATTCGCAGAGTATTAGAGGAAATCCCGGGGGTGAAGTTGAATGGACCTTCTCGAAACAGATTGCCCGGGAATGTGAATTTCTGTTTCGAGCACTTGTCAGGTGCCTCCCTTTTAATTTTGCTGAATGAGAATGAAATTTATGCATCGGCAGGATCCGCTTGCAATGCAGGCAGTAGTGAGCCATCTCATGTACTGAAGGCTATTGGTGTTTCAAAAGATTATATTGAAGGTGCCATCCGATTTACTTTGGGAGAGGAAAATACGAGACAGGAAATAGACAAAGTAGTCAGCCTTTTGAAAAAATATGTCAGGGAGCTACGGGATAATGATAATGCTACAGGCTAGCTTGACATGTAATAATGTGAAATGATAAACTAGGAATGTATCATAGTTAATGATAAGAGCCTACAAAACAAAGGAGGCAGGAGAATGAAATGTCCATTTTGTGGAAACGAGAATACTAAGGTGGTGGATTCTAGGGCAGCGGAGGACAATTATGCTATTCGAAGACGTAGAATCTGTGAAGTATGTGGAAAGAGATTTACTACATATGAGAAGATTGAATCTATTCCTTTTATGGTAATAAAAAAGGATAATACCAGAGAGCCCTATGATCGCTCAAAGATTGAGTCAGGAATTTTTAGAGCCTGTCATAAACGTCCTGTGTCTGTAGCCCAGGTGAATCGGCTGATTGATCAGGTGGAGGCAGAGATTTTTTCCAGAGATGAAAAAGAGATTACTACAAAAGAAATCGGTGAGAGTGTTATGGATAAACTAAAGGATTTAGAGGCAGTGGCCTACGTTCGTTTTGCTTCTGTGTATAGAGAGTTTAAAGATGTGAATACTTTTGTGGACGAATTGAAAAATTTATTGGGATAAAAAAGATTACAATAATACAAAGTGCTGACATATACTGTCAGCACTTTTTTGGAGGATACTATGGAATTACCAGAAAAATTTAAAGAGAGAATGAAAGAACTGCTTCAGGATGAATATGAACAATTTTTGGCATCCTATGAAAAGAAAAGAGAATACGGTTTGCGATTGAATACCTTGAAAGATATCCCTAAGGAGTTGGAAGATTCCCTAAAGGATATGTTTGGCTTGGAGCCCATCGATTGGTGTAAGACAGGGTACTACTATAAGGAAGCTTCCAGACCTGGAAAACATGGATTCCATGAAGCAGGGGTGTACTATATCCAGGAACCAAGCGCAATGATTACAGCAGAGATGGCTCAGGTGGAGCCAGGAATGAAGGTATTGGATTTATGTGCTGCACCGGGAGGAAAGAGTACCCAGCTTGCCTGCAAATTACAGGGAGAGGGACTGCTTATCTCAAATGAAATTAACAAGCTTCGGGCAGGAATTTTATCCCAGAATATAGAAAGGATGGGGGTGAAGAATGCTATTGTCACCAATGAATCCCCTGGTCATTTGGCAGAGAAGCTGCCGGAGTTTTTTCATTGTGTGGTAGTAGATGCCCCATGTTCTGGAGAGGGAATGTTCAAAAAGGAAGAAAATGCCGTGGCAGAGTGGAGCGAGGAAAATGTGGCTTTATGTGCCAAACGTCAGGCAGAAATTCTTGATTGTGCAGCAACTATGCTGCTTCCGGGAGGGAAACTTTGTTATTCAACCTGTACTTTTGCAAAAGAGGAAAATGAAATGCAGATTACATCTTTTCTTGAGAGACATCCAGAGTTTTCCTTATTAGAACAACATAGAATCTGGCCCCATAAACAACAGGGAGAGGGACATTTTGCGGCCCTTTTGCAAAAAGAGGGAATACTTGGATTTGAAAAGAATTCTTCTTTATCAGGAAAACAAAAAGAAAAAAAGATTCTTGATAAGCAACAGGATAAGCTTTTTTGGGAATTTTTAAAAGAGAACGCCAGGGACAACTTCGTGGCCATGATAGAGGAACGGAAAGAAGATTTACTGTTATTTGGGGATAATTTATTTTTGCTTCCACAGCAAAGTCCTGATTTAAAAGGGTTGAAGGTGGTTCGACCAGGGATTCAAATAGGAACCTTTAAGAAAAACCGTTTTGAACCTGCACATTCCCTTTCCCATGTTCTGTCTGTGAGAGATTTTCAAAGAAATCTGAATTTAAATAAAGAGGATGCTGGTGTCTTAAAATATTTAAAAGGGGAAAGTCTGGATGGGGAAGATATAGGAAAAGGTTGGTGTTTGGTCAGTGTAGAGGGGATACCTTTGGGATTTGGAAAAGTAAGCAATGGAATCTGTAAAAATCATTACCCTAAGGGATTGAGAGTTTGATAAAAAATATTGAAAAAAATGGAAAAAATCGACAAAATTAGATAGATTAGTATAAAAAAACATGATATAATGTACAGAGATTGCGAGGATAAAGTAATAGATTGGGGAAAATGAGGAACGCAGAAGCGTTCTTGAAACTATATCAAAAAGGCGGGAAAAGGATGGCAACAAAAAAAAGAAGAACTATGGATAGGCGGATAGCAAGGATTACGTTCATCGCTGTAGTTGTAATAATGATTATGTTACTGGTAGGACTTGGATATTTGGGACATCAATTTAGGATATCTTTACAGCATCAAGGAATGACAAAGGATGATATCATGATATCTATACTGCCGATTTATATTGGCATGGTGGGTGGCTTTGCTCTGTTGGCAATATTTTTAATGATTGCTTTTCGATATCAGAAAAAGACAAATCTGATGTTAGAACAGATGGTATACACAGATGAGGTTACCGGTGGTGTGTCCTTTGGGCGGTTTAAAGGGGAAGTAGAAGAACACATTAAGAAAAATTCTCGGAAAAATTTTGCTATTATCAGTATAGATGTGGACAAATCTAAGTATATAGAAGAAATATTTGGAACAGAAGAGTATACTAAGGTGATTCAGGTGTTATGGAATACATTGTGTCATGAAACAAGAAATAGTGAGTGTTGCGGACACAAAGAGGCAGATATGTTTTATGCTGTGTTTGAGTATGTAGATGATAAGTCATTAATTCGAAGGCTGGAACGAATGAACGATGAGTTAAAAAGTACCATTGAGCAGGGAAATGTATTTTATGACATAAAAACTTCCATAGGCGTGTATGTAATGAAAAATCGAAGGCATTCTGCAGAGAGACTGTTTTATCGAGCAGATATGGCGAGAAAGACGGTAAAAGGACAGCATGATAAGTTATATGCTTTCTATACGGAAGAAATGAAGAAAATCCATACCAAAAACAGGGAAATGGAAAGCAAAATGGAAAAAGCATTAGCAAAGGGAGAATTTTATGTGTGCTATCAGCCAAAGTATTCCACCCAGGATAGAAAAGTTGTGGGGGCAGAGGCCTTAGTCCGTTGGAAAATGAACGGAGAAAGTATTGTTCCGCCTTCAGATTTTATTCCACTGTTTGAAAGTAATGGTTTTATCAAAGAATTGGACAAGTTTGTGTTTGAACAAGTATGTAAGGATGTGAGTGCCTGGCTGGATAAGGGGTTGGATGTAAGACCCATATCCGTCAATTTATCACAGCTTCAGTTGTATAACCCGGATTTTATAAAGGATTATGCAAGTATTCTGGAACGGTATGATTTAGATTCCAAGTATGTGCAGTTGGAACTGACAGAAACTGCTATGTTTGATAATCCTGTAGTTATGGCAAAGATAATAAATCAGTTACATAATATGGGATTTGAAGTTTTAATGGACGATTTTGGAACAGGATACTCATCTTTGAATATGTTAAAGGATGCAGATGTGGATACCATTAAGATTGATAAGAGTTTCGTGGATGATATTGGAAATAATCAAAAGGTGGAGAGAATCATTGCTACCATAATTTCTCTGGTACGTTCTATGAATATGAGAGTAGTGGCTGAGGGGGTGGAGAATGAGATGCAGTATAAATTTTTGAATTTAGTAGAGTGTGATGAAATCCAGGGATTTTATTTTTCAAAACCTATTGATGCAGTTTCCTATGAAAAGTTACTTGAAAAGAAGGAATAAACAATAAAGAATAAAGTATAAAAATAAAGAACAGTCAACTGACGGGATTGACTGTTCTTTTTGTTTACGATAACTATTTAGTTGCAAAAAATTAGTTAATAGAGTTAACCGCTTTTGTTAAACGAGAAACTTTTCTAGCTGCATTGTTTTTGTGATAAACACCCTTTGAAGCAGCCATGTCAATTTTCTTTGTAGCAATTGCTAAAACATCTTTTGCAGCAGCAGCGTCTTTTGCAGCGACAGCAGCTTCTACCTTTTTGATGTATGTCTTAACTTCAGACTTGATTGCCTTGTTTCTTTCAGTTTTTGTAGCGATTACGCTGATTCTTTTTTTTGCAGATTTAATGTTAGCCAAATCCGTACACCTCCGTGAATTTTTGTTGTTATAATTTTACTTTAATTAAAAATGTTACAGTTGGCTTACATCAAACGGACACGGACGTTAATGTAAACACACCATGTAATCATAAAACAGGATAAGAGTCTTGTCAATATTTTTTATTAAAATTATTGAATAAATTGGAAGAAAAATGCATATATTACCATTATCAAATTTAGTGAAGGGAGTATGCAGGAAAGTGGATAATAGGATTCGAACAGACCTGGCATTGGAAGCGAAAGAAACATTTGATGCGGATAATGTGGAAGTACAGGGTGTAAAAATTGAAGAAAATTATGACAAGGAAAATGATATTCATGTAACTAAGGTTGTGATAGAAACAAGAGATGGTGCCAGAATTATGGGAAAGCCCATAGGAACCTATCTTACTTTAGAGGCTCCTGACATGGTGATTCCTGACAAAGGATATCATAGAGAAATTTCTAAAGTTGTGTGTAAATACCTTAAGGCTCTCTTAGGAGAAGTAAAGGATTGTTCTATCCTTGTGGCTGGATTGGGAAATCGGGAGGTGACACCAGATTCTTTGGGCCCTTTAGTTGTATCCAATCTCCTGATTACCAGACATGTGATTAAAGAATACGGTGCCTATGGCATGGGGGAGGATAATGTGAATTCCGTCAGCAGTATTGTTCCTGGGGTGATGGCACAGACAGGCATGGAAACAGCGGAAATTCTAAAGGCGGTGGTGAAGGAGACAAGTCCCGATGTATTGATAGTAATAGATGCGTTGGCAGCTCGCAGTGTCAAAAGGCTAAATAAAACCATTCAGATTACAGATACGGGAATTCATCCGGGTTCCGGGGTAGGAAATCATAGAAATGCCATCAATAAGGCATCCATGGGTATTCCGGTTATTGCTATAGGAGTTCCAACGGTGGTGGATGCGGGGGTAATTGTTCGGGATGCAATTGAGAATCTAGCGGTATATGGACAGGGAAAGGTAGACATTTCATCCAGTTTAAACAGTATGTTTGTTACACCAAAGGATATTGATGAGACGGTGAAACGTATTAGTTTCACCATATCAGAGGCGTTAAATATGGCATTTTCCAGTCACCTGGATGAAGCGTGAGATAAAGGAGAGGCATGTGAAAAAAAATAATATTCTAACCATTGCAATCTGGATATTATTGACAGTATTTATCATGGAAACTATGTGGGTGATGTTCGGAAAAACTATGTTTGAGCGTGTAAGGCATGGAAATATTACTTTATTGTATAAGCTGCCGGATTACGGAGCGAATCTTTGTGTGCCGGGGGTATTTGGGGAACAGAAAATCATGGGTACAAAAGGGGATGCTATGGGCACAATAGATGATTTCTTGTATTGTTTGTTTGTGCCCGGAGTGGCAAAAAGTGTCACAAGTGAAAGAGTTGAGAAGAGATTAGAAGATGAGGGGGCCTATGAAAAAATATTATTTGGAGAAGCACAGGATGAAAATTATATCAATAAAGAGGGGGAACTCATATTACTTGAACCGGAGGAAAAAAAGAAAGAAAACCTGGAAACTCCAAAGGTAGAAGAACTTACCAATGAAGATTATGTCAGGAATACATATTATACTGTGGATGCAACTACTTATACACTGTCAGGAGAGTTAAACGGACAACAGATGATGGAGAAGGATTTTTCAATAAAAAAGGATGAAAGCCAACCCCAGATATTAATTTATCACACCCATTCCCAGGAAGCTTTTATCGATTCCACACCGGGAGACAGTAGTACCAGCATTGTAGGTGTGGGAGAGTACCTAAGTGAAATTCTAAGAGAAAAATATCATTATCAGGTATTACATGACACCACGGAGTTTGATATGAATAATGGCTCTTTAGACAGGAATAAAGCATATACTTATGCAGAACAGGAAATTAGTGGATTGTTAAGCCAGTATCCATCTGTTGAGGTAGTGATAGATTTACATAGAGATGCCTGTGGTGAGGGGACAAAATTTGTCACAGAGTGTAATGGAAAGCCTACAGCCAGATTTATGTTTTTTAATGGTATGAGTAGAACCTGCAACTTAGGGGAGATATCTTATCTGCCCAATGAATACCGGGAAGATAATATGGCCTTTGCATTTCAGTTACAGCAAAAGGCAGCAAAGTATTATCCGGGGCTTACCAGAAAGATTTACTTAAAAGGATACCGTTATAATCTGCATTTAAAGAGGCGTTGTTTGTTAGTGGAGTGTGGAGCACAGAACAATACTCTTCAGGAAGAAAAAAATGCCATGGAGCCATTGGCACATATTCTTTCTTTGGTATTGGAAGGAGAA
Source organism: Lachnospiraceae bacterium (assembly GCA_045119215.1). Taxonomy (GTDB): domain Bacteria; phylum Bacillota; class Clostridia; order Lachnospirales; family Lachnospiraceae; genus RUG11237. Next base: position 96,973 of record JBGVDD010000098.1, read on the forward strand.
GAATAATCCTCTTTTCTTATTTTGGAATTTATGATACAATAAACTCTATGCAATGTTACGAATTACCGTATCTGTTCAGAATAACTGAACAGATACGGTAAATCGGGCAATGCTTACGCATGCAAAATTGCCCGATTTTTGTAAAATGTACATTTTCTTACGGTCTCAGCAGTAAATGCTGAGACCTGTACTGAACAGTTACGAATTACCTATATATACATTAACGGAGGATATTATGGCACATATTGACCAGAGTAAAATTAGAAATTTCTGCATTGTGGCACATATTGACCATGGAAAATCCACATTGGCAGATAGAATTATAGAAAAAACAGGATTGTTGACCAGCAGGGAAATGCAGGCACAGGTTCTTGATAATATGGATTTGGAAAGAGAACGTGGCATTACGATTAAAGCCCAGGCAGTGCGTATTGTTTATAAGGCAAAAGATGGGGAGGAGTATATCTTTAATTTAATTGACACTCCGGGACACGTAGACTTTAACTATGAAGTATCCAGAAGCCTTGCAGCTTGTGATGGCGCTATTTTGGTGGTAGATGCAGCTCAGGGAATTGAAGCTCAGACTTTGGCAAATGTTTATCTTGCCCTTGACCATGATTTAGAGGTATTTCCGGTCATCAACAAAATTGATTTACCAAGTGCGGAGCCTCAAAGGGTCATTGATGAAATTGAAGATGTGATTGGCATCGAGGCACAGGATGCCCCTCAGATTTCCGCAAAAGCAGGAATTAACATCGAAGAAGTATTAGAACAGATTGTGAGCAAAATACCTGCACCTACAGGGGATGAAAATGCCCCGTTGCAGGCCTTGATTTTTGATTCCCTCTATGATGCTTACAAAGGAGTCATTGTATTTTGCCGAATTAAAGAAGGAAAGGTAAAAAAGGGGACTACCATAAGGATGATGGCAACCAAGGCCACTGCAGAAGTAGTGGAAGTTGGATATTTTGGTGCAGGACAGTTTATTCCCTGTGAGGAATTAAGCGCAGGTATGGTTGGATATATCACAGCCAGTATCAAGAATGTAAAAGATACCCGGGTGGGAGATACTATTACAGACAATGACAGACCTTGTGCAGAGCCCCTTCCAGGGTACAAAAAAGTGAATCCTATGGTGTTTTGTGGTTTGTATCCTGCGGATGGAGCTAAGTATCCGGATTTGAGGGATGCATTGGAAAAATTACAGTTAAATGATGCAGCACTTCAGTTTGAACCGGAAACTTCTATTGCCTTGGGCTTTGGATTCCGCTGTGGATTTTTGGGGTTACTGCATTTGGAAATTATCCAGGAACGTCTGGAAAGAGAGTACAATTTAGATTTGGTTACTACAGCCCCAGGAGTAGTATACAAGGTGCATAAGACCAATGGGGAAGTCATTGAGCTGACCAATCCATCCAATCTTCCAGACCCGTCAGAGATTGATTTTATGGAAGAACCCTTTGTCAGTGCAGAAATTATGGTTACTAAGGAATATATTGGTCAGATTATGGATTTATGCCAGGAACGCCGTGGTGTCTATATTAGTATGGAATATATTGAGGAAAGTAGAGCGGTGTTAAAGTATGACTTACCTTTAAATGAAATTATTTATGATTTCTTTGATGCCCTAAAATCCCGTTCCAAAGGATATGCTTCCTTTGATTATGAGATGAAGGGGTATGAGCCATCTACTTTGGTGAAACTTGATATTTTGATTAATAAAGAAGAAGTGGATGCTCTTTCTTTTATTGTTCATGAGAGCACTGCCTATGAGCGTGGAAGAAGGATGTGTGAGAAGCTAAAAGAAGAGATTCCAAGACATTTATTCGAAATTCCGATTCAGGCTGCCATCGGAAATAAGGTCATTGCCAGAGAGACAGTAAAGGCAATGCGAAAGGACGTTTTGGCAAAATGTTACGGTGGAGATATCTCTAGAAAGAAGAAACTGTTAGAAAAGCAGAAAGAAGGAAAGAAGAGAATGCGTCAGGTGGGAAATGTAGAGATTCCACAGAAGGCATTTATGAGTGTATTGAAGCTGGATGAATAGCAGAGGTGACAATGAAAAAAAATTTAGGTCTTTATCTTCACATTCCATTTTGTGTAAAAAAATGTGCTTACTGTGATTTCTTATCTTTTTCAGCAGATGATAGTATAAAACAGTGTTATGTAGAGAAACTGTGTAGTGAAATAAAAGAGCGTTCCGTCTTTTTTAAGGAATATTGTGTGGATACCATATTCTTTGGAGGCGGAACGCCTTCACTTTTACAGAATCGTCAGATTCGTCAGCTGATGAGAGTGATACACCAGTCCTTTTGTATTACAAAGGATGTGGAAATTACCATGGAAGCAAATCCGGGAACTGTGGATTATGAAAAATTAGTTGTGATGAAGGAAAGTGGTATTAACAGAATTAGCTTTGGAGTGCAGTCCTTTTTAGAACAGGAACTAAAACTTCTAGGTAGAATCCACAGTGTAGAGCAGGTGTATCAGGCAGTGGAAGAAGCAAGATGTGCCGGTTTTGACAATATCAATATTGATTTAATTTCTGCCTTACCCTATCAAAACTTAGAACAATATTCCTATTCTTTAAAACAGGCAATTTTGTTGCAACCACAGCATATTTCAGCTTATGGCCTGATGATTGAGGAAGGCACTTTGTTTTATGATAGGTATGGAAAGGAAGAAGAAAGACGTAGGGAAGGTACTCAGTGTGAAGACTCTATTCTTCCCACAGAAATTTTAGAACGTCAAATTTACGAATATACAAAGGAAACTTTAAAGCAGGCAGGATATGCCCAGTATGAAATATCAAATTATGCAAAAAAGGATTGTGAGTGTAAGCATAATTTAAAATATTGGGATAGAGAGGAATACTTAGGTCTGGGGCTTGGGAGTTCTTCTTTTGTGGAAGAATGCAGATTTCAAAATCCGGTGATTATGGAGGAATATTTTCAGACAGATTTCAAGCTTCCTTTGGAAAGCTATGCCTTGGAGCTGCAAAAACTTACTAGGGAGGATGCTATGAGTGAGTTTATGTTTTTAGGTCTGCGAAAACGGAAGGGAGTTTCAAAACAAAAATTCTATCAGTGTTTTGGGATGGATTATGAGAGGATTTATCCTAAGGTTCATCAAAGGCTGAAAGAAGAAGGTATGATAGCAGAAGATGGAGATTTTGTTTATCTTACTGACAGGGGTATTGATGTAAGTAACTACTGTATGGAATTGTATTTACTTTAGTTTTGAAAGATAAAGCATTATTTAGGTGCTTATAGTTTATAGAAAGAAGGGGCGGAGTTTTTTTATGGCTCCGTTTTCTATTCTGGAAATGTAAGAGCGCGAAATGCCCAGTACGGTGGACAGTTCTTGCTGAGTCTTGGGAATTTGACCGAAAAGACCATATCGGTGAATTAAAATATATTGTTCCCGTTTGGAAAGGGTAGAAAGATTTTCATAAAGTTTTTTGATATTCTCAACTTGTTCTATATGGGTGTAGGGATCATCAGCATGATTTCCGATGACCTCCATCAAGATGATTTCACAACCCTCCGAGTCGGCGTTAATGGTATCCATGAGGGAGATATTTTTGTCGTGTTTTTTTTGTCCCCTTAAATACATGAGCAGTTCATTTTCGATGCAGCGGGAGGCATAAGTTGCCAGACGGCAGTTTTTTTGTGGATCAAAACTTTGAACTGCTTTGATTAAGCCGATGGTTCCCATGGAAAGCATATCCTCTGTATCATTGGAGTTTAAGGGATATTTTTTTACCATATGGGCCACGAGACGAAGATTGTGGAGTATCAGCTTTTCCATGGCTTGTGTGCTTCCAGCCTGGTAGTCGGATAAAAGCTGTTGTTCCTCATCTTTGGTGAGGGGTTTTGGAAAAGCTTTCAAAATGGCACCTCCGTAAGTCTTTACTATATTTTATGAAAAAACTTTGCGAAAGTGCCATTGTTTTGCTTTTTACTTTATCTATTTTTTCTGCTTTTTCTATTTTCTGTTTGCAGGTTCAATATTGATTTCTTTCCCTTTTATTTTTACATGTTCCATAGCTGAAAGTACTTCATGGGCAAATTCTGTAGGAACTTCCACAAAGGTATATTTATCAAAGATATCAATGGTACCTACCAGTTTTCCAGGCATACCGCTTTCACCGGCGATGGCACCTAAAATATCACTTGGCCGGATGTTCTGTTTTCTTCCAACGTTGATGAACAGACGAACCATGCCATCTTCTGCGCCGGTATCTCCAAAATCGGTAATATTTCCTTCACTTAAATCATTTCCCAGAGAAGATTTTAGGAAGGCAGCAGCTAATTCTAAGCTGGAATAGTCTTCATTGTTAATATGCTCTTCAATAATATTAATCATACTTGTTAAATCCTCATTTTTGATAATATTGGTGAGGTTTTTCAAGATTTTATCGGTTTTTGTACTATTTACATCATCCAAAGATGGGATTGGCTGAGCCTTAATCTTGGTCTTGCAATAGCGCTGGATATCTTTTAATTTGTAGATTTCCTTTCCCCAGATAAAGTTGAAGGCAACTCCTGTTCGTCCGGCACGTCCGGTACGTCCGATACGGTGCACATAGTATTCTTCATCCTGAGGTAAATCGTAGTTAAAGACTGCTTCCACGTCGTCTACATCAATTCCTCTGGCAGCAACATCAGTGGCTACCAAAATCTCGGTACGTCCATTTCTAAAGCTATTCATAACCCTGTCGCGCTGGGATTGTTTTAAATCCCCATGAAGTCCCTCGGCAAAATATCCTCGTCCCTGCAGTGCAGACACAAGTTCGTCCACCATACGCTTGGTATTGCAGAAAACAAGAGACAGCTTTGGATCATAAATATCTAAGAGGCGGCAGAGAACCTCTTCTTTTTTCTTTGGGCGGACTTCATAGTAAAACTGGTCGATGCTTGGTACCGTAAGCTCTTTTTTTACTACCTTGATAATCTGCGCATCCTTTTGAAATTTTTTAGTAATTTCCAAAATAGGTTTTGGCATAGTGGCAGAGAACAAAATTGTTTGGCGTTCCTCTGGGATTTTAGAAAGAATGGTTTCCATATCTTCACGGAATCCCATATTTAGCATTTCGTCTGCTTCATCCATAACAATGGTGTGAACCTGGTTAAATTTTACTGTCTTTCGCTCCATGTGGTCCATGACACGCCCGGGAGTACCGATGACAACCTGCACACCGTTCTTTAAGGAACGAATTTGCTTCACAATATCCTGACCACCGTAAACAGGGAGGATTTTTAAACCGTGCATGAATTTTGACAAATTTCTCATTTCTTCTGCAACCTGAATGGCCAGTTCTCTGGTGGGGCACAGAACAATCGCCTGGAGGTGTTTATTGGATATATCTATCTTTTGTAATAAGGGGATACCGAAGGCAGCGGTTTTACCGGTACCGGTTTGTGCCTGTCCTAATACGTCTCCTCCTTCCATGATAACGGGAATGGATTTTGTCTGAATAGGAGTGGCCTCCTCAAAGCCCATTTCAGTAACACCACGTAGAATTTTTGGGTCTAAATTAAGTTCATCAAATCTAACTGTTTCCATATATTCTCCTTATATTTTATACTAAGTAGTATTTGCGATACTATTATAATGTTGCAAAAAAAGGGAGCATATCTAAAAAGATATGTTCCCCAACGTTTAGTTATAATAACAGAATCTGAGAAAGAAATCAATGAAAAATGTGAAAAAAGTAATAGTTTTATAAAAATATAAGAAAAAACTTGCATTCTATAAAATATGGTAGTAATATAAACATAACGTAGTTTTAAAAACTACATGTAAAATTGTATCAAACCACTTAAAACTTAACATAATAAGAACAAGAGGATTGATACCTTTGAGATAAAAATATGTGTTTAGAAAGGAAGTAGGTATTATGAAAGAGAACAACAGGAAACTGAAAGATCCGGGAAGCGCTATTACCCATTTTATCGCAATGCTTATGGCTGGTTTTGCGGCAATACCCCTTTTGTTGAAAGCCTCCCAGAGAGAAAGTAGTGTTTATGTGGTATCTTTGGGGATTTTTATCTTTAGTATGATGCTGTTGTATGCAGCCTCCACTACCTACCATTCCCTTGATATTTCAGAGAAGGTAAATAAGACGTTAAAGAAGATTGACCATGCCATGATTTCAGTGATGATTGCAGGCAGCTATACACCGGTGTGTCTGATTGTACTAAAAGATAAGCTTGGCCTTATGATGTTAGCTATTGTGTGGGGCATCGCCTTGGTGGGAATTATCGTAAAGTTATTCTGGGTTACCTGTCCAAAGTGGTTTTCTTCTGCATTGTATATTGGTATGGGATGGACCTGCGTCATAGGATTTACCAAGATTTTACACGCCTTGGAACCAGCGGCCTTTGGATGGCTGCTTGCAGGTGGAATTATCTACACCATTGGTGGTATCATTTACGCATTGAAGCTTCCTATTTTCAACAGCAGACACAAGAACTTTGGCAGTCATGAAATCTTTCACTTGTTTGTCATGGGCGGAAGTGTGTGTCACTTTATCTGCATGTATGCTTATGTGGTGAATATGCCCATGTAATAAAATTGAATATGAATGGTTAAAAAAAGAGGATGCACCCTTCATAGTGCATCCTCTTTTTCATATCATCGTTCAAGAATTATAATCCACGTTTTGCTAAAAGCTCACGAATCTTATCTGTTGGGTTGATTACCTTGCTGGTAGAAATATCATGATTTAAGGTATCAATGATAGAAGCAAGGAATTTTGTCATATCGGCCTCTGCATAATATGGTTTTTCAAAAATAGCAGGGGTTCTATAGTTTAGGTTGGTGGTAATCACCAGGTCAATATACCCCTTTTCGTAATATTCATCAAAGGCTTTGAAACCGTTGGTAAAGAGACCGAAGGTGGTACAGATAAATACACGTTTGGCACCACGTTCTTTTAAACGCTTTGCAGTGTCTAGCATACTGTCACCGGAAGAAATCATATCGTCGATGATAATCACATCTTTTCCTTCTACGGAATCCCCAAGGAACTCATGGGCTACAATTGGGTTCTTTCCATTTACGATGGTAGAGTAATCACGGCGCTTGTAGAACATACCCATATCAACGCCCAAAACATTGGAGAAGTATACTGCTCTGTGCATAGCTCCTTCATCCGGGCTGATAATCATTAAATGCTTGTTGTCAATCTGTAAGTCTGGTACACGGTTTAATAAAGTCTTTAAGAACTGGTACTGAGGAGTAAAGTTGTCAAATCCCTTTAAAGGAATGGCATTGTTTACTCTTGGGTCATGGGCATCAAAAGTAATGATATTGGAAACACCCATCTGTGCAAGTTCTGTCAAAGCCAGAGAACAGTCTAAAGATTCTCTCTTGGTACGCTTGTGCTGACGGCTTTCATACAAAAATGGCATAATTACGTTGATACGGTGAGCCTTACCGGTAGCAGCAGAAATCAAACGCTTTAAATCCTGATAGATATCATCCGGTGACATATGATTTTCGTGTCCACATACAGTATAAGTCAGGCTGTGGTTACATACATCAGCCATGATGTACAAATCACATCCACGAATGGATTCAAAGTAATTTCCCTTTGCCTCTCCACTTCCAAAACGTGGACAGTCGGATTTCACAATATAGTTGTCTGACACATATCCATTAAATTGGATGACGTCTGATTTGGAAAATGGTGTTTCCTTACGGAAAGAGACAAGGTAGTCATTGACCCCCTGGGCTAATTCCTGGCAGCTTTTGTGTACAGCAAGCTTTAAGGGAGCAACGGGTGTTAAGTTTTTCAGTTGGTTAAAATCAGGCATTGAATTTGAAACCTCCTATGTAATTTTTATTGTTGTCACACTTTACTTTTAATATTTTAGTAAGTGTCTTTCTACTTCACTTTACAATCGAAAATATCATATCATTTCGAAGAAATATCGTCAAGAATATACATCCAGGAAAATAATTTTTTCTCAATCTGATATATAATTCCATCACATTTCAATTTTAAACTCCTACTGTCAGTTGTCAGAGAACAAAGGAGGATGAATATGGACGGATGTATCAGATGCGGATTACCAATAAATTACAAGGGCATTGTATTAGATGAGAACAAAGTATGTAATTATTGCAGATTTTATGAAAAGCATCAGACACAACTGCAGGACTATGAAAAACTGGAAAGTATTTTTGTAAAAGAGATAAAAATGGCGAAGAAAAAAGCGGAACAATCGGGAGCGAAATACGATTGTATTGTTGGCCTTAGTGGAGGGAAAGATGGCGCATATATTACATATCAGTTACAGAAAAAATATGGTATGAGGGTGCTGACATATACTTTAGACAACGGTTTTTCCACGGAATATGGAAGAAATAATGTGGATATATTGTTAAAAAAATTAGATGTGGATCATATTTGGATAAACGTAAAAGAAAGTGAACTGAAAAAATTTTATAAGGCAAGTTTGCGGTTGACAAAAAATTTTTGTGGCGTATGTTTTCATTTTTGCCATTATTACAGCCATATGTTAGCTGCAATGTATAACATACCATTGATTGTGAATGGAAGAACACGAAGTCAGATACTGCAGGCTGCTTCAGAGGAAAAGGGAATCGAACCATTTGAAATATCAAGAGATTTAAAATCTTTTGAATACCAGATGTTTGGAAAATTAGTAGATAAACTTGATGGGGCTAGTTGCATTGATTTTTTAAACGGAACTAAGGTATCATCCCTGTCCTACTTTATGTATCATTGTGTTGGGGAACAGGAGAAAATGGATTTTCTGGAAAGAGAGATTGGCTGGGTAAAGCCAAAAGCAGGTGTCGCCCATGCAGACTGCTGGGCTCATGCCATTGCAGAAAATTTGAACATAAAAAAATTCCACTATCCGGTACGTACAGGAGAATTATCGGAGCTTGTAAGAGAAGGAGAAATTTCAGTAGAGGAAGCTGTAAAGCAAAGAGAGGCCGATTATAAAGAGTATAGGGAAATTTCAGAAGAGTTATTAAATAAATTCAAAGAGCGTGTAGAATACGCATTTTAACAAAACGCCACCGATAAGGTGGCTTTTTTTAAAATACAAGGAAAAACAATAGCATTTCTATGAAAAAGTGTGTATACTAAAACAATAATAGATGTGAGAAATTATGAGAAAAAATAGGAGAAAAACATGAAGTCAAAGGGACATTTGATTCAAAAAGTAAATGAGGGAAGCATTGCCTGGGAAATGGAACTTGAACCGGGAGATTATCTGTTGTCAATCAATGGCACCGAAATAAAGGATGTATTTGACTACCGTTATCTGATACAGGATGATTATTTAGAAATGGTAGTGAGGAAGGCAGACGGCGAGGAATGGGAATTAGAAATCGAAAAGGAGTTTGACGAGGAAATTGGGATTGAATTTGAGAATGGGCTGATGGATGAATATCGAAGCTGTCACAATAAATGTATGTTTTGTTTCATTGACCAGATGCCAAAGGGGATGCGGGAAACCCTGTATTTTAAGGATGACGATTCCAGATTGTCATTTTTACAGGGAAACTATGTGACATTGACCAATATGAGTGATGAGGACGTGGATAGAATTATCAGATACCGCTTAGAGCCTATTAATATTTCCTTCCAGGCAATGAGACCAGAACTTCGCTGTAAAATGTTACATAACAGATTTGCGGGAGATGCTTTGAAAAAGGCAGAAAAATTCAGGGATGCGGGAATTATTATGAATGGGCAGATTGTACTTTGTAAGGGGGAAAATGATGGGGAAGAATTAGAGTACAGTCTGACAGAACTGTATCAATATCTTCCTTACCTACAAAGTCTTTCTATCGTGCCAGTGGGGTTGTCAAAATATAGGGAGGGGCTGTATCCTCTAGAGCCTTTCACAAAAGAAGATGCAAAGGAGGTATTAAAAACCATTCACCGCTGGCAGAAAAAAGCCATGGAGGAATTTGGAACCCATTTTGTTCATGGGGGAGATGAGTGGTATATTCTGGCCCAGGAGGAACTGCCAGAGGAAGATTCTTATGATGGATATCTCCAATATGAAAATGGGGTAGGTATGGTTCGCTCTATGATTGTAAGTGTTAAGGAAGAGTTAAAGGGACTTGTGGGAGATGACAGAGAACGTCATGTGTCCCTGGCTACCGGAAAATTAATGGAGCCTTTTTTGAAGAAAATGATAGAACAGATACAGATAAAGTTTCCAAATGTGAGAGCGGATGTATATGGAATACGAAATGATTTCTTTGGAGAGAGGATTACAGTGGCAGGTCTGGTAACCGCTACAGATTTGATTGCCCAGTTAAAAGGGAAAGATTTAGGGGAAGTCCTTATGATACCAGATTGTATGCTGAGAAGTGGGGAAGATGTCTTTTTGGATGATATGACCGTCTCCCAGGTAGAAACTGCTTTACAAGTAAGGTTAGATATTGTAAAATCAAGCGGACAGGATTTCGTGAAAAGGGTGTGCGGTATTCAAAGTGCGCACCAAGAATGATGCTATTATGGGATGGAGACATTGCAGTACAAATGTAATAGAAACATCCCCATTTCAATGGAATGCTAAAGGCGAAGATTAAGATAGGAAAGGGAAGGGAAACAGAAAATGAGTAAACCAATCGTTGCAATTGTGGGAAGACCAAATGTTGGAAAGTCTACTTTATTCAATGCATTGGCTGGCGAACGCATCGCTATTGTTCAGGACACTCCGGGTGTTACCAGAGATAGAATTTATGCGCAAGTCAACTGGTTGAATATGGAATTTACATTGATTGATACTGGTGGTATTGAGCCGGAAAGCCAGGATATTATTTTGTCACAGATGAGAGAACAGGCTGAGATTGCCATCGCTACCGCAGATGTGATTGTGTTCATGACGGATGTACGTCAGGGACTGGTGGATTCGGATGCCAAGGTGGCAGATATGCTAAGAAGAAGCAAGAAACCAGTGTTATTGGTGGTAAATAAGGTGGACAGCTTTGAAAAATTCATGCCGGATGTGTATGAATTTTATAATCTTGGGATTGGAGACCCTATTCCTATTTCTGCTGCTTCAAAGCTGGGCCTGGGAGATATGCTAGATGAGATTACCAGCCATTTTCATAAAGGAAATACCGAAGAGGAGGAAGATGAGCGTCCGCGTATTGCCATAGTAGGTAAGCCAAATGTAGGAAAATCTTCTATTATCAATAAGCTGTGTGGGGAGGACCGTGTGATTGTATCGGATATTGCAGGTACCACAAGGGATGCCATCGATACTGCTGTAAAGCACAATGGAAAGGAATATGTATTCATTGATACGGCAGGCCTTCGAAGGAAGAATAAGATTAAAGAAGAGTTAGAAAAATATATGATTGTCCGTACTGTCAGTGCTGTGGAACGGGCAGATGTGGTAATTATGGTGATTGATGCATCGGAAGGGATCACAGAACAGGATGCAAAAATTGCCGGCATTGCCCATGACAGAGGAAAGGCTGTGATTATCGCAGTAAATAAATGGGATTTGGTGGAAAAAGATGACAAGACCATGAATAAATTTACGGCAAAAGTCAGAGATACCTTATCTTATATGCCTTATGCAGAAATTATGTTTATCTCAGCAGAGACAGGACAGAGATTGATTAAGCTTTACGATATGATTGATATGGTCATCGAAAATCAGACCCTTCGTGTGGCTACTGGTGTGCTCAATGAGATTATGACAGAGGCGGTAGCAATGCAGCAGCCTCCATCAGACAAGGGAAAGCGGCTAAAGTTATATTATATTACCCAGGTATCGGTGAAACCACCTACTTTTGTAATCTTTGTAAACGATAAGGAATTAATGCACTTTTCGTATACAAGATATATAGAAAATAGAATCAGGGATGCCTTTGGATTTCGAGGTACGCCGCTGAAATTTATTATTCGTGAGAGGAAGGAAAAATAATGATGGAACGTTTGGTTTGTCTTGCTATCGGATATGGATTTGGAGTGTTGCAGACTGGATATTTGTACGGAAAGGCTCATGGAATTGATATCAGAGACCATGGCTCAGGAAATGCCGGTACCACAAATGCTCTTCGTACCCTGGGGAAAAAAGCAGGTTTGATTACTTTTTTAGGAGATGTGTTTAAATGTGTATTTGCAGTGCTTTTGGTTTGGGCTTTGTTTCATAAAAGCCATGCAGATGTTATGCCCCTGTTAAAGCTATACACAGGAGCAGGTGTGGTTCTAGGTCACAACTTTCCTTTTTATATGAAGTTCAGAGGAGGAAAAGGAATTGCGGCTACTGCAGGGATGCTGCTTTCCTTTGACTGGTACATAGTTGGATTTGCCCTGGTAACCTTTTTGGTGGCATTTCTTTTAACAAATTATGTTTCCTTAGGCTCATTGCTTGTGTATGCCGGTTTTATGATTGAATTGGTTGTGATGGGACAGATGGGATATTTTGGAGTGGAGCAGCCTGTTTTGTATGAAATGTATGGGATTGCTGCAGCCTTAACCATCATGGCATTCTATAAGCATAGAGGCAATATTGTGAGATTGTTAAAAGGAACAGAAAACAAGACAAATCTATTTAAAAAGAAAGAAGACAAATAAAGGGGAAGTAAGATGAATCAGAAAAAAATAGGGATCATAGGTGCAGGGAGCTGGGGAACAGCTTTGGCATTTTTGTTAAGTAATAATGGACACCAGGTAACATTGTATTCCGTCTTTGAAGATGAAATTAAAATGTTACAGGAAAGCCATGAACATAAGGATAAGCTACCGGGAACTAAGTTACCGGACAGCATGATATTTACCACAGATTTAAAACAGGCCATGACGGATATGGATTTGATTGTACTGGCGGTACCATCTCCATTTACCAGAAAGACTGCAAAGGGTATGAAAGAATTTACCAAAGAGGGACAGTTGATCGTCAATGTGGCAAAGGGAATCGAAGAAAATACCATGATGACGTTGACAGAAATTATTGAGGAAGAAATCCCACAGGCAATTGTAGCGGTTCTGTCTGGGCCAAGTCATGCGGAGGAAGTAGGGAAAGGTCTTCCTACGACCTGTGTGGCAGGAGCCAAAGAAGAAAAGGATGCAGAATTTATCCAGGAAATTTTTAACAGCAATGTATTTCGTGTATATACCAGTACCGATGTTTTGGGAATTGAGCTTGGTGGAGCGTTAAAAAATGTGATTGCTTTGGCAGCGGGAATTGCCGATGGACTAGGATATGGAGACAATGCAAAGGCTGCTTTGATTACCAGAGGAATTTCAGAAATTTCACGCCTGGGAGAGGCCATGGGTGGAAAAAGGGAAACTTTCCATGGATTAACAGGAACCGGGGATTTAATTGTAACCTGTGCCAGTATGCACAGCAGAAACCGTCGCGCAGGTATTTTGATAGGAAAAGGATATACTATGCAAGAAGCCATGGACGAGGTGAAGATGGTAGTAGAGGGAGTGTACTCTGCAAAAGCTGCACAGCAATTGGCAAAGAAGTACCATGTGGAACTGCCGATTATTGATCAGGTATGCTCCATCCTTTTTGAGGGAGGTTGTGCAGAAGATGCTGTGGAAATCCTTATGGGACGAGAGAAGAAAAGTGAAATGGAAGCTGTAAAATAAAAATAAAGAATACAAGGAGATATCACATGGAAACAAAGACAGGATTTAATGGTTCAGAAACTTATGTGGCAAGCCCGGAGCTTATGGCCAGTGTAAATGTGGCTATGGCGTTGGAAAAACCGTTGCTAATCAAAGGGGAGCCAGGAACAGGAAAGACAATGCTTGCCCAGGCAATTGCCCAGTCTTTAGGAAAAGAACTGTTGATTTGGAATATCAAGTCAACCACAAAGGCCCAGGAAGGATTGTATGTGTACGATACCATTCAGAGATTGTATGACAGTCAGTTTGGGGAAGAGGGAGTAGATGATATTGGACACTATATTAAGCTTGGAAAATTAGGCGAGGCTTTTAAGGCAGATAACCAGCCGGTATTGCTGATTGATGAAATTGACAAAGCGGATTTGGAATTCCCCAATGACCTTTTATGGGAATTAGACAAAATGGAATTTTATATCCATGAAACTAAGGAGACAGTAAAAGCAAAGAAGCGCCCAATTGTAATTATTACCTCTAATGCAGAGAAGGAACTTCCGGATGCCTTCCTTAGAAGATGTATTTTCCACTATATTGAATTTCCGGATAAGGAGCTGATGGAGGAGATTGTAAAGGTACATTTTCCTGATTTAAAGGATAATTTATTGCAGGAATGTATGGAACAGTTTTATTGGATTCGTTCCTTAAAGGATATCAGAAAGAAACCAAGCACTTCCGAGTTGGTAGACTGGATTCAGGCGTTGCTTTTAGGCGGCATTACTCCGGAGGAAGTAAAGGAAAAAATGCCTTTTATTGGTGTGTTATTAAAGAAGGATGAAGACTTAGCTGTATTTAAGAAGAGGAGATTAGATGTTTAGTCCATTTTTTTATGTGTTAAAAGCCAAGGGCTTAGAAGTCTCTACAACCGAGTGGCTGACTTTGATGAATGCACTGGACAAGGGACTTTGCAATGCCTCACTGACTCAGTTTTATTACGTGGCAAGAATGATTTTAGTAAAGTCAGAAGCGGATTATGACCGTTTTGATGTGGCTTTTGAGGAATATTTTAAAGACTTTAAGTATTACGCGGACATTCCGGATGCTATCAAAAAATTCCTGGATAAACCGGAGGTGGAGCAGGATCATACCAATGATGAATTGTTTAAACCTCGTTCGGAAGAACTTACCAAAGAAGAAATTGAAGGTATGTTTGAAGAAAGGAAAACGGAGCAGAAGACAGAGCACAATGGGGGAAGCTACTGGATTGGAACTCATGGAACTTCCACTTTTGGGCATAATGGAAAGCAGCCAGGGGGAATCCGCATTGGCGGCCAGTCCGCATTGAAATCTGCGTTTCAGGTGGTAGGAGACCGACGGTTTGCTGATTTTCGTAACGATAAAGCATTGAATATCAGGCAGTTTCAGGTGGCATTTCGAAGATTACGTCAGTTTTCTTCCAAGATTGAGGCACCAAAGACAGAACTTGATTTGGATGGTACCATTGATTCCACCTGTAACAATGGAGGATACTTAAAACTGGAGTTTGAAAAGCCTAGAAAGAATACGGTAAAACTCCTATTATTATTTGACTCCGGCGGCACCATGATGCCCTTTAGTACCTTGTGTAATAATTTGTTTCAGGCAGTCCACAAAGCAAACCATTTTAAGGATGTAAAGACTTATTATTTTCACAACTGCATCTATGCTCATGTGTATAATTCACCGGAGTGTGATTATGGAGACTGGGTGGAAAGTGAATGGCTGTTTAAGAATTTAGATGCAGACTACAAGGTGATTATTGTGGGGGATGCCCAGATGGCACCGGAAGAATTATTCCACAATACCGGAAATTACCGTGGACCAAATAATGGGTTAAGCGGCTATGAGTGGCTTACCTGGTACACCAAGAAATTTAAAAAGGTGGTTTGGTTAAATCCACGTTATCATGCCAATGTGGCAAAATTAGACTGGCTGGAGGCAGAACAGTCCATAGCAAGTCTGATACGGATGTATCCATTGTCTGTAGATGGATTAAAATATGCCATTGAAGAGCTGATGAGTCCGAAACATTAAGAGAGAATAAGAGCGAATAAGAGTGAGGATATGAGAAAAGAGAATTTTGTCTGTTCAGAGATGCTGAACAGATAAGATTCTCTTTTTCTCACAATTCTCTCACATTTTTCCAGTAGTATGTCTTGGGTATGAATAGGAAAATTGCATGCGTTAGCATTGCCTGATTTAGTAACAGTTCAGTCCATAGACTGAACTGTTACTATGAAAAGGAGAAACTATGGCAAATACAGTGTTGGTAGTAGAAGATGAAAAAAAACTTTTATATACTCTGTCAGATTTTTTGGAACTGAATGATTATCAGGTACTGCGTTGTGACAATGGGGAAGCGGCAGTAGAGGTTTTTCAGGAAAACATGCATAGGATAGATATTGTTTTGTTAGATATTATGCTTCCTGGTATCAATGGGTATCAAGTACTAAAGCAGATTCGCAGACTGAGTCAGACACCAGTTATCATGTTGACGGCCAAGGATGGTGAGCAAGACCAGGTACTGGGATTTACAGAGGGGGCGGATGACTACATCACAAAACCCTATTCCCTTGCAGTCATTAAAGCACATGTGGAAGCGGTATTGAAACGTGCGGGGAAATTGGCAGAGACCATGGAAAGCAATGGGATTTGTCTGGAGTTGGCAAGTCAAAAGCTTTTCTATAAAGGGAATCAAATTGAGATTACCCCAAAAGAATTTCAATTGATGCGGTTTTTTATGGAAAATGAAGGGGTTGTTTTAAGCAGAGACCAGATATTAAATGCAGTGTGGGGATATTACTATGAAGGGGATATCCGTACGGTGGATACCTTGGTAAAACAGCTGAGAAAAAAGATGGACAATGATGTACCCATACGGTCTGTTTATGGCGTAGGGTACGTATTTGGAGGAGATAAATGAGAAAAATCAATACAAATCTGATGATGATACAAATGATTTTTTGTCTGGTGGTGGTTGGTGGCAGCATCCTATGTTATAACACCATCTGTCCTACATATTTCCGACATTATCGGATTAATATCGCCAAAGAAGTCTTTGAGGTATTGAGGGAAAATGATATTTCCAAGATAAATAAGTGGAAAAAAGAACTGGAGGAATATGAAAATTACAATTACACCATTACCATTGCAGACGAAAATATGAAGCCAGTTTATCGAACCAATGAAATCGAGAAAAAAACCAGTGTCAGGCAGAACATTGAGCTAGAGATAGAAAATTTTACCTCGGAACCTATCGTGATTCAAAGAAAGGTAAATAATAAAACAAGTGTCCGGGTGATAGGCATTATTACCCAGGGAAATGAAAAATATTATGTGTCCGTGAGGGATAAAATAAAATCTATAGATACCACTATGAAATTTACCGTAACACTTTTATTATGTATATTTGTCGTTGCAGTTGGGATAGGAAGCTTTGCCATGTATTTGATGGCAAAGAGGATGATGTTGCCCATTGCGAGGTTAGAGCAGGTGGCACACAAAATCGCCAGACGGGACTTTACAGATAAGGCAGAAGAAAATGGGCGATTCGTGGAGTTGAATAATTTGGGAGCCAGCATTAATTCTATGTCGGAGCAGATACATGAATATGTGGATAATATTGAAAAAAACAAAGAGAGAATTCTAAAACAGAATTTAGAACAGCAGCGTTTAGATAAAGTGCGCAAAGACATGGTGGCAAATATCTCTCACGAGTTAAAAACTCCCCTTGCCGTGATTTCCAGTCAGGTGGAAATGCTACAGTATATCAAAAATGAGGAAAAGAAAGAAGAATATTATCTGTCCATTCAGGAAGAAGTGGCCAAAATGACGGATATGGTGGGAAATCTTTTAGACATGTCCAAGTTAGAGAAAGAGTATATGGAGCTAAAGCAGAATTGTTTCTCTATGGACGATGTGATGTTCTACATTATGATGAAGTATGATGCACTATTAAAGAAGAAGAAGATTCAAGTTTCTACAGATTTTGACCAGGAATGTTTTGTGTATGGTGACAGGGAGCTGATAGAACAGGCTGTCAGCAATTATATGATGAATGCCTTGCAGCATACCCAGAATGGGAAACAGATTTTAGTAAGAATGAAAAAATATCAGGAACATTTGCGTGTGAGTGTCTATAACGAAGGAAAAAACATCCAGGAAGAAGAAAAAGAGCTCATTTGGAAAAGCTTTTATGTTCCACAGGGAGAGGAAGCGGCTGAGGCTGATGTGGTAAACCATACCGGATTAGGACTATATATCGTAAAGACAGCCATTGAGAAGCATGGAGGAACCTATGGAGTGGACAATAAAGAGCATGGTGTAGAGTTCTGGTTTGAAATACCCTTGAGAAATGGAAAAGGAGATACAGATGGAACAGAAGAAGCAAGAAACTTATAAATCCATGATAGAAGTGTTGATGGATTACAGTGAAAAAAAGAAAGATAAATTATTTGTGGCAGACAAAGAAAAGTCTTACACCTATGGACAGGCATTGGTGGAAGTTAAGAGTTATGTGTATAAATTAGAAGAGCTGGGGTTAAAGGCGAAGGACAAATTGGTGGTAGAATGTAGTCAGGATGCAAAGTTTGTATTAGTAAATCTGGCCTGTGAATACATGGGAGTTGTATTTGTGCCGGTAGAGCAAAAGGCAAAAAAAGAGCGTGTGGAGGAAATCTGTAAGGAGACTCAGGCATTGTACTGTATTTTGTCAGAAAAAATGGAGCTTGATGCAACCACAGTACAGATTACCTTCGGGGAATTTTATGACAGTGCAAGAAAGCCAACGGATTTGGAATTTAATCCTCCAAAGGCAAAAGAGGTGGCAGAAATCCTGTATTCTACCGGAACTACAGGAAAGGCTAAAGGGATTGTCATCACCCATGGCAATAATGTGGCAGTGGCAGAAAATATCAAATACGGTACCCAGATGAAAGAAGATAATGTGGAATTGGTGCCCATGCCATTAAGCCATTCTCATGCTATCCGTACCTGTTATGCAAATCTTTTAAACGGAAGCAGTGTGGTGATTGTGGATGGGGTCATGAAGGTGAAACTGGTATTTGAATTAATGGAAAAATATCAGGTAACATCTATGGATTTATCCCCAAGTGCCGGGAATGTTCTGGTAAAACTTGCAAAGAAGAAACTATCAGCCTATGCAGAAAAGATAGATTTTATTGAAATTGGTTCTGCTGTGTTAGAGGAAGACTTAAAAGAAGCGTTATGTAATATTTTTCAAAATAGCAGATTGTATAATTTTTATGGTTCCACCGAGGCAGGCCGTTCCTGTATCTTAGACTTTAATAAGGAGCGTGGAAAGAAGGGCTGTATTGGAAAGCCTACCAAAAACGCAAGATTTATTATTACAGACCAGGATAGAAATGAAATCAGCTCATCAAAGGAGAATACAGGGTTGTTAGCAATTGCAGGCTCCATGAATATGAAAGAGTATCTGAATGCGGAGAAATTGACCAAAGCTACTATGGTAAATGGCTATATTTACACCACAGATATCGCCTATATCGATGAGGAAGGCTATGTGTATGTACTAGGCAGGGCAGATGATGTGATAAATTATAATGGAATCAAGATAGCACCGGATGACATTGAAAGCCAGGTGATAAAATTTCCAGGAATCAAGGATTGTGCCTGTGTTCCGGTAAATGATTCTGTGTCGGGACAGGTGCCAAAGGTATATTACAGTGCCCAGACATCTATTGATGAAACGAAACTTTTGAGTTTTCTGTCAACGGTGTTGGAGGCAAATAAAATGCCTAAGTTACTGGAAAAGATAGATGAAATTCCTAGAAGTGATAATGGAAAATTACTTCGCAGGAAATTAAGAGACAGAGTATAAGGATTTAAAGATTCAAAATTATTACATATCTAATAAGGTTGATAAACGAAAGGGAAGAGGTAAGAAAATGAAGAAGAGAATATTAGCGGGTATCTTAAGCGTAGCTGTAGTGGGATGTCTTATTACTGGATGTGGAAATGGTTCGGATGGAAAGAACACAGAACAGGCTACTTTGAACATGGCGTATCAGTATGGACTGGCTTATGCACCAATTATTGTGGCAAAAGAAGAGGGCTATATTGAGGAGGCCTATAAGGAAGCAACCGGAAAAGAAGTTACAATCAATTGGAATCAGATGAGTTCTGGTGCAGATATCAATACGGGTATTGCAGGTGGCAGCATCCAGGTGGGATTTATGGGGGCAGCTCCAGCCATAACAGGTGTTGTGAGTAACGTTGGATACAAGATATTTACAAATATTTCGGGTCAGGAATTTGGTCTTATGACAAATACAGATGTGAAATCTTTAGAAGAACTGGTTGGAAGTGATAAGCAGATAGCCTTGGTAAACATTGGCTCTATTCAACATATTACTCTGGCAAGAGCTTTGGTAAATGCAGGACTGGACGCTCACGCTTTGGATAATAATATTGTGGCTATGAAGCATCCGGATGGAATGGCTTCCCTCCAGTCAGGTAGTATCGCCTGTCATTTGACCAACAGCCCATATATTTATTCCGAAAGAGAAGATGAAAATCTTACAGAAATTGAGGGAGTCAACAAGGTAACTTCTTTGGAGGAATCCTTTATTGTAGGCGTGGCTGCAAACAGCCTGTATGAAGACAACAAAGAGTTATATGAAGCAGTGTGTGATGGTATGGAAAAAGCAATGGATGATATCAATACCTCTCCTGACAAGGTAGCAAAGCTTACCTATGAACTGGATGGCAATGATGAGGAAACAGAACTTTCTTATTTGAAAAAGGGATATTATTCCACAACCACCAAGGGATGTTTGGCCTTGGCACAGTTTATGGCAGAGAATGGCTTTATCGATGCTTCAGTGAACAGCTTTTCAGATATTGCTTTTGACAATGTAGTAGGAGATTAGAGGATAATAAACTATGGATAAATCAAGTAAAATATACAAGATTTCGGTGAAAGTAGGATTTTTAGTGCTGGCAGCTCTTTTGTGGGAAGTGGTAGCCAGAGCCCACATATTTGGAGAGCAGTCAGAGTTGGTATTTCCAACTCTAGAGACCATAGGTATGGCCTTTATTGAAAACTTTACCAATGGTTATGCTGGAAATTCATTTTGGCTCTATGTGTTAAACTCCATGAAATTACTGCTGATTGGGTTGAGCATAGGAATTACTCTTTCCTTCGTCTTTACCGGACTGGCTATGATGAATCGAACATTTCGATATATCTATGACCTGATTGTCTCTATTTTTGATTTGCTTCCTGGTGTGGCATTATTGCCGGTAGTTATCATTATTTGTGGTATTAGCCCATCGGTTATCGTTTTTCTGGTGGTTCATGCAGTGTTGTGGCCTATGTCCAGAAATATGTTGGACGGATTTGCAGCGGTGCCAAAGATTTATATAGAGGCAGGAAAAAATATAGGAGTGACAGGGATTAAACTTTTGTTAGGCGTTTATATTCCTGCTACCACATCCTATATTGTCTCAGGAATCAAGGTAAGCTGGGCGAGAGCCTGGAGAGGTTTAATCAGTGCAGAAATGATTTTTGGTATTGCATCCTGCCCGGGGATTGGTTTGTATATCAACCAAATGAGAACAAATATGAAGAATGCTCAGATGTACGCCACACTGATTGTAATTATTCTCATTGGTGTGATTGTACAATACGGTGTTTTGGAGCCAATTGAGAAGAATACCATTAAGAAGTGGGGGATGACAAAGTAATGGAAACAAAGAAAATACTGGAGATTAAGAATCTTAGCAAAATATTTTACGACGAAAATACGAAAGAGCCTGAAACGGTTTTGGAACAGGTGAATCTTACCGTGGAAAAGAATGAATTCTTGTGTATTCTAGGACCGTCAGGCTGTGGAAAAACCACATTATTAAGGTGTATTGCAGGTTTTGAAAAGTATGATGGAGAAATCCTTGTGGATGGAGAAGTGTGCAAAAAACCGGGAACAGACAGAATCATGGTATTCCAGAATTTTAATCAGTTGTTCCCTTGGAAAACGGTAGAGAAAAATATACAGTATCCGTTAAAACAGCAGGGAATCAAAGACAAAAAAGAACTAGATGCCATTACGGCAAAATATCTTAGCATGGTAAACCTTGATGGAATTCAGAAAAAATATCCTCACCAGTTATCCGGTGGAATGAAACAGAGAGTGGCAATTGCCAAGGCCCTTGCCCTAAAACCAAAGATTATTCTCATGGATGAACCATTTGCAGCCCTAGATGCAATGACCCGAACGAAACTGATTGGAGAAGTACAAAAAATTTCCCAAAAAGAGGACTGTACCTTTATCTTTATCACACATAATATTCAGGAAGCCATTGTGTTGGGAAGCAGGATTATTGTAATGGGGCAAAAGGGGGTAATGCCGATTGATGAGGAAAATGTGATTCCAAAGCCCATAACACCTGCATCAGCAGGATATGGAGAATTGTGGAGCCGACTGAAAAATGCATTATACCAGGAGGATGGAGAAGACTAAAAAGGGTAACAGTTCAGGCAGGTCTGCGCATTTACTGCGCTGACCGTGCGAAAATGTGGATTTAACAAAAATCGGGCAATTTTGCATGCGTAAGCATTGCCCGATTTTGTAACAGTTTAGCCTATGGCTGAACTGTTACAAAAAAGGAAAAATTTTTCTACTTGAAAACTGCAGACACTCATAGTAGAATGTTAGTTGGCGGTTTGTCTTGTGGTTGAACTGTCAATGATACTGTAGAAAAATGAAACTCAAATAAAAGTACAGGAGTATATATGATAAATAATGTATTAGAATATTTAGAGGAAGCATGTCAAAAGTATCCTGTAAAAACTGCATTTATCGAGCCGGGTAAGAGCTATACCTATGAGCAGGCAGTGGAAATTGCAAAGACCATTGGCAGTAACATTGCCAAAAAGAAGGTGTATGCTAAACCTATAGCTGTGATTGCCGATAGAGATTTGATTAGTTTAATGGGATTCTTTGGAATTGTTTATGCGGGGAATTTTTATGTACCAATCGATAAGGCGTTACCCTTAGAGAGAAAGAATACTATTTTAAAGGTGATGGATCCAGCCTTGGTATTGTATCAGGAAAAGGATGCAAAGAGCATGGAAGGGATGGAGTTGCAGGAAAGACATTGTACTATGGAAAGCTTGTACCATGGACAGGTATCCATCGATGAAAATGCCTTGGCAAACGTCAGAAAAAAGCATTTAAGTACCATGCCTTTATATATTATGTTTACCTCTGGTTCTACCGGAGTGCCTAAGGGAGTGGTGGTATCCCATGGTTCTGTTGTAGATTTAGTGGAGCAGTTTGCAGTAACCTTTGATTTTAAAGAGGATGAAATTTTTGCAAATCAGGCGCCCTTTGATTTTGATGTATCGGTAAAAGATATTTATTCTACCATCAGAAATAAAGCTACCATGTGTATTATTCCAAAGAGTATGTTTATTATGCCAAAGAAATTATTGGCTTATTTAGACGAAAACAAGGCAACAACGATTATCTGGGCGGCTTCTGCCATGTCGGTTGTGGCAACTTTTAAAGGGTTGGATAAAGTAAAACCAGAAAGCCTGAGAAATATCATGTTTTCCGGAGAAGTTCTTCCTATGAAAGTATTGCATTACTGGCAGAAAAATCTTCCAGATGCTAATTATGTAAATTTATATGGACCTACAGAAATCACATGTAACTGTACTTATTACAAGGTAGACAGACCCTTTGGTATGGAAGAAGTGTTGCCAATAGGAAAAGCCTTCCCAAATACAGAGATTCTTCTTTTGAATGAAGAGGGAAAAGAAGTGGCAGAGGGAGAGACCGGAGAAATTTGTGTAAGGGGCTGTTCTCTTGCATTAGGTTATTACAACAATGAGGAGGCAACGAAAAAAGCCTTTTGTCAAAATCCGCTGCATAATTCATATATTGACAGGATTTACCGCACCGGAGATATGGGTTACTATAATGAACACCATGAACTGGTCTTTGCAGCAAGAAAGGACCATCAGATTAAACATATGGGACACCGTATTGAACTGGCGGAAATTGAGATTCCTGTGAATGCTTTGGATTTTATAGATAAATGCTGTTGCGTATATGATGAGCAGGCAGAAAAGATTGTATTGTTCTATGAAGCGGCGAAAGAATGCAATTTGGAAATCATCGAAAAATTACAGGTGAAACTGCCAAAATATATGTGCCCGAACCGGATGATTCATATGGAAAAGATTCCTATGAACAGCCATGAAAAAATGGACAGAGTGAAATTAAAGAAAATGCTTTCAGAGGTGTATCATGAATAATGAAAATCAAAAGATACAGAAAGTGTATATTTTAGGTAGTGGTACCTTAGCCTACGAATGTGCAAAATATGCAAAAGAAAAAGAGAAAGATTATGATACAGAAGTATATCTGTTTGAGATGACAGAAAAAAAATCCATTGGTCTTGAAAAAAAAGCAATGGCCGCAGGAATCTCTTATCAGCATAAGGAGAGAAAGCAGGTATACGACTTGTTATGTGAAGAGAAAGCAGAAGTGTTACTGGTGTCGGCAATCAATGAGTTTATTATTCCAAAACGTGTGCTGGAAAGAGAAAACATTACAGCAGTGAATCTTCATCAGGCATTGTTGCCTATGCACCCTGGAAGAAATGCAGAGGGCTGGGCAATTTATGAAGAAGATGAGAAAAGTGGAATCACCTGGCATTTTATGAAGGTGGAAGTGGATGCGGGAGATATTATCTGTCAGAAGGAAATTTCCCTGGATGAAACCATCACTGCTTATCAGCTGTTTCAGCAACAGATTATGCTTTCAAAAGAAGCCTTTATAGAAATCTACGAAAGCCTGATATACAAGATTGCAAAGTCTTATCCTCAGGAGAAGAAAGACAATGTGCGTATGCATAAGAGTTTTGAGATTCCCAATGATGGATATATCAATCTGGAATGGGACGGGAAGAAGCTGTGTGCTTTTCTTCGTGCCATGGACTATTCGGTATTAAAGGTTTTGGGAAATCCCAAGATTGTGTACAGGGGAAAGACGTACTCTGTTGGAAAGTACCAGTTTTCTGTTACGCAGACAATGGAAAATAGGGTAGAATGGATAGAAAATGAAATCCATATAAATAAAGATGGATATTATTTTATATTAAAAAAACTTAAGGAGGAAATGTAAATGGAAGAATTAATGAAGATTTTAAAGGAATTAAGACCAGAGGTTGATTTTGAAAAGGAAGACAAATTAATTGATAATGGTATTTTGGATTCTTTTGATTTGGTTGCTTTGGTAGGAGAAATCAACGATACCTTTGATGTAGAAGTGGAATTTGAAGACATGGAACCAGAGAATTTTAATTCTGCCAAAGCAATGTACGCTATGATTCAGAGATTAGAAGATGAGGTGTAAGAATGACAATTAACTCACTATCGTTTTTAGTGTTCTTTTGTGGGTTAGTGATTGTATACTTCTTACCATTTATGAAGAGATTTCAATGGATGATATTGTTGGCGGCCAGTGTGGCATTTTATGCACTGGCTGGC
The DNA here is from genome assembly GCA_045119215.1 of Lachnospiraceae bacterium. GTDB lineage: Bacteria > Bacillota > Clostridia > Lachnospirales > Lachnospiraceae > RUG11237. The sequence continues at coordinate 122,139 of JBGVDD010000098.1, forward strand.
AGCAATAATTTTTTGTATATAATACTTGCCACCATTGCAACATATATAGGTACATTTTTTTTAGATAAGAAAAACAAAGAACAGAAAGAATATATTACAGCCAACAAAAAGACTCTTTCCAAAGCAGAAATAAAAGCATATAAAGAAACAATGAAGCAGAAGAAGCATACCATACAGGTATGGAGTATTGTGGCGGTTTTAGGAATTCTTGTGCTTGTGAAATATGGAAAGTTTCTTGCAGGAAATGTGGATAGATTGTTTCCGGCATTACAGGTAAGTGAATATAGTATATTTCACTTGTTAGTTCCGTTGGGAATTTCATATTATACTTTAATGGCAATTGGATACATCATAGATGTGTCAAAGGGAAAAGTGGAAAGTGAAAAAAATATACTGAAGGTTTTTCTTTACTTAATTTATTTTCCACAGATTACCCAGGGACCTATCGGAAGATTTGCTGACATGGCACCGGCACTATTTGGAAATCATGAATTTTCTTATGAAAGACTTCGGGATGGGTGTCAGAAATTATTGTGGGGCTTTTTTAAGAAAATGGTGATTGCAGATAATATGAAGCCAATGGTGGATTATATTTTTGAACATGCAAATAAGGGCAGTGGCTTCACTTTGTTCCTAGGCTGTATGTATTTTGCCATTCAGTTGTATGCAGATTTTTCCGGATATACAGATATTGTAAAAGGATTTTCCCATATCCTTGGAATTGATTTAATGGAGAACTTTGAACGCCCATTTTTCTCTACTTCTTTAGCGGAATATTGGAGAAGATGGCACATTAGTTTAAGCAGCTGGTTTCGAGACTATATGTTTTACCCCGTGTCTTTATCACAACCGGCAGTGAAAATCAATCGTTTAGGTAAGAAATTCCTTCCTCAGAGAGTTTCGAAACTAGTACCTTCTTTGGTGGCAATGTTTGTGGTATGGTTTGCCACCGGTTTATGGCATGATGCCAGCTGGAGGTATATTCTTTGGGGTGTGGCAAATGGTGTGATTATGATTTCCTCCATGTTGCTTGAACCACAGTTTAAATGGATGAAAGGAAAGCTTCATATCAAAGATGAAAATAAAATCTTTCGCGCATTTCAGATGATTCGTACCTTTTTAATTATCAGTATGTTAAAGGTGTTTCCACAGGCTGGCAGTACGAAACAGTCTTTGATATTCGTGAAAAAAATTATTTGCGATTTCCATGTGGAGCTTACCAGAAAAGCCTGTGTTCCGGAAATGACAAATTGTAGTCTGATGGTCATTGCAATTTCATTGCTAATGTTTTTTTATGTGAGCTGGCATAATGAGCACGGTTCTATGAAAGAAAGGATTGATAAGCGTCCATTCGTGATTCGCTGGTTGATTTATCTGGTGCTGCTATTGATGATTGCAAGTTTTGGTGTGTTTGGTACAGAGATGACAGGAGGTTTTGAATATGCGCAATATTAAAAAAATTGGATTGCGGTTTCTGTTGATAGTGGCGGTAATTGTAATTTTTGAAATTGGAGTTCGTTACGCATATGAATCGTATTTTGCCAGTGTGATTTATACCAATAGAGAAAAAAGCCAGATGGCGGGAACTATTGATACCTTGTATTGTGGAACTTCTACCATACAGCGTGGAATCAATATGGATGTATCGGACGAGATTTTATCCACTACAAGCTTCAATATTGCAAGCAGCGATCAGCCGGTAGATGGAACCTATTTTCTTATGAAAGATATGGTGAAGGACAATCCTGTCAAGACTGTTTTTTTAGGAGTTGCTCCAGAAACCATGAGCCGGGATTGCTTGGCAACCAAATGGAAATCCTTAGTATATGACCGACTGGACGGTGGAAACGATAAACTTGCATATCTGCTACATGGAGTTCCCTTAGAGGAATGGCCATATGTTACCATGTATTCTGTAAGAGTAGATGATTATTTTGATTTCAAGGCAGTGAAGGCAAATATTACTCAAAAACAGACAGAAGAATTTAGGAAGGGGACTACAGCAGATAAGTATTATAGAGGAAGAGGATGTTTTGGAAGAAATAAGGCGTATGAGGGAAGTGGGCGTCTCGTTTTAGAAAAAGGAAATTCAACCTTTAAGCCAGAAGACATTAATGAGCAATACTTGTCGTATTATCACAAATGTCTGGAGTATTGCAAAGAAAATGATATCAATGTGATTATGTTGTATCCTCCATTGACAGCTGATAAAATCGATAAGTATCATGACATTACTCCTATTCATGACTATTATGCCCAGATTGCCAAAGAGCATGACGTTCCATTTTGGGATTTTAATTACTATAAAGAGTTAAAAACAACTTTTCTGGATGAACATTTTGAAGATGATAAACATTTAAACGGAGAAGGAGGCAAGGTTTTTGCAAAAGAACTTGCTAAGATTTATCAAAAATATATGAATGGGGAAGATGTATCAAAATATTTCGCAAAAGAATGTCCTTATTATTCAGAATAGAAAAAACGGAAGCATATGCTTCCGTTTTTTATGCTATGTGGTGACTATGTTTTAGCGTTTATTCCTCATCATCACTGTAAAATTCTTCGTATTCAGCATCATCCAACCATTCCTCAAAGGCATCCGCAGCGATTTCGTATTCTTCTTCGGATTCAATATTTTCAATGCGGGGTTCTTCATTTTCTTCGAAAAAGCGGTATATCAAAGCTTCACCCTCTTCAAAGTCATCGCCGGCTGGTGGCAACAAGGCAATATAGTCTTGCTCATCTACGGTGTAGATGCAGAGAATTTCGCAATCAATTTCTCTTCCGTCATCCAAAGTTAATGTAACCTGGATATCTTCTTCTTCGTTTGTCTGATTATTCTTTCCCATAAATTTCTCCTTTTCATTATGTTTGTTTAAATCAAAGTGTTTATATGTAATGTAACATTATATGAACAAAAAAGCAACTTAAAAAGGGAAAGATTTATATAAAGATTTGTATATATTTTAATCTAAAGATAAGAACCACACAGAAAACTAAAAAATTAAAAAAATATGAAAAAATATAAAAAATTCATTGACTTTCTTTCATATTATTATAAAATAAAAATATCTTTGACTTCCCTTATATTTCCAAAGGGAAGAGATATATTGGTAAATTGGAAGGAGAAAAACTTTGAACACAGGTAGTACGAAGGCAGAAAAAGGTAGCACCAGGATGGAGAATACAAACGGACGTCCATTTAGAAAGAAAAATGATTTTAGTAAGGCTGGTGCAAATGGTCAGGAAAGGCGTTATCAGGGCAATACTGACAAAAAAGATGGGGAAAGAGGAGGCTTTCGAAGGAGCAATGAAGCACGGGGAAGCTTTCAAGGAAAACGAGAAGGCTCTAGACCTTATCGTCCTAGATTTGAACAGAACATGGATGATGACGAGGATGATTACAGACGTTCAAAGCAAAGTGAAAGAAGAAGCCAGAAGCCTCAGAGTCAGATGGCAAAAGAAAATGCTAAGATAAAAGAACAACAACCGGATAAGATGGATGTAGTAAAACGTCTGGAAAAAGAAAAGAAGGCAATGCAGAAGAAGAGTCAGAACAGCAATAAGAATAAGGCAAATGCAGGACGTGTGCAACGTCCGGTTAAGCGTAGCAATAATATTGACTGGACCAGAGAATATGAGAATGACTCTTACGATGATGATGATATGTCTTTTTATTAATAATCATTAAAAATAGAAAGTACGCAAAGCGTACTTTTTGTTGTCTATAGGTAAAAAAGGAGTATGAATGATGAAAAATCGAAATGGGACCATTGATTTTATGAAGTTTATATGTTCGATAGGAATTGTGATATTTCATTCTAGAAATTTTATAAATAGAAGCAATCGTATCTTCATAAATGGTGCAGTTTTAGTGGAATTTTTCTTCCTGGTATCGGGATTTTTAATGGTAGCTTCATTGGAAAAGTACAAAGAACAGAATGAAATTAATGTGGGAAAAACTACGGCTGGATATATAGGACATAAAATAAAGGGCCTTTGTCCGGAATATTATGTGGCCATGCTGATAGGATTTGTGGCGTTGCATGTATTTGGCAAAGGTAGACCTGTAGGAGAAGATTTATTATCAAGTGTATGGGAAATATCCTTTTTGCAAATCAGTGGTCTTACAGGTTATCATTCCAATGCAGCCACCTGGTATATTTCAGCAATGCTATTATCTATGTTGATACTGGTTCCCTTGTGTATCAAAAACAGAGATTTTTTCTTGTATGTGCTTGCACCGGCAATAGGTATCTTCGGTCTGGGAATTCTTTATCAAAATTGCGGATTTTTGTCTGGCCCGGAGAATTGGCAGGGAAATTATATGAAAGGATTTTTAAGAGGTATTAGCGAATTGTCGCTGGGGGCTTTTTCCTTTTTATTGGTGGAGAAGGTAAGGAAAAGGGAATACACAACCTTTGGGAAAATTCTGTTATCCCTCTTGGAATTCGGATGCTACACTCTGGTATTTATAGGATGTGCAACTTATGCCAGGGGAAAAGTTGATTTTGTTTTAGTGTTTTTCCTGTTTTTTGGTGTAGTGTTAAGCTTTTCTCATAAAGGCATACTTTCACCAGTATTTGACCATACTTTTGCATATTTTCTAGGGAAAATAAGCTATCCTATTTTCCTGGGACATATATATTGGAGCCATTGTATTCGGAGTATATGTAAAGGGTGCAGTGATGAAGATAAGTATACGGTATATTTTTTACTTTCCGCAGCAACTGCGGCCGTGATATACATAGTCTCTCTGGGGCTTCGAAAAATATCGCCAAAAGTGAAAGAAAATTGGAAAAAAATATTTTTTGCCTCATAATAAATGGGGAGCAGATGTTGAAAAAAAGATTTGTCTAAAGGTATTGACAAATCTTTTTTTCTAGCATATACTTTGACTATCAAACTATTTGTAAATAAAATAAAAAAATTGTAAAAAAGGAAGGAATTAAAATTATGTTAGAAAAAATGAGAGAAATGATTGCAGAACAGTTAAGCGTAGAGGCAGAAACTATTACAGAAGCTTCAAACTTCAAAGATGATTTAGGAGCAGATTCCTTAGATTTATTTGAATTAGTAATGAGCTTAGAAGAAGAGTTTGGTGTAGAAATCCCATCAGAAGATTTGGAAAAGATTGCAACTGTTGGTGAAATCATTGATTATTTAAAAGATAAAGGTGTGGAAGCGTAATTATGAAAACAAGAATTACCGAACTTTTAGGTATAGAGTATCCCATTATTCAGGGGGGTATGGCCTGGGTAGCGGAACACACATTGGCAGCAGCAGTTTCCAATGCCGGTGGTTTTGGATTAATTGGTGGTGCCAGCGCTTCTGCTGATATTGTTCGTGAGGAAATTCGCAAAGCGAAGGAACTTACGGACAAGCCTTTTGGTGTAAATGTAATGCTTATGAGCCCACATGCAGATGAAGTTGCCAAGGTGGTAGTGGAAGAAGGCATTAAAGCGGTTACAACCGGTGCCGGAAACCCAGAAAAATACATGGCAATGTGGAAGGAAGCAGGAGTAAAAGTAATTCCTGTAGTTGCTTCTGTAGCATTGGCAAAACGTATGGAAAAATACGGCGCAGATGCAGTAGTGGCTGAAGGCTGTGAATCCGGAGGACACATTGGTTCTCAGACTACCATGACATTAGTTCCACAGGTGGTTGATGCAGTGAGCATTCCAGTCATTGCAGCAGGTGGTGTAGCAGACGGCAGAGGAATGGCGGCAGCTATGATGCTTGGAGCAGAGGCTGTTCAGGTGGGAACAAGATTTGTTGCTTCCACAGAAGCAGTGGTTCACGAAAATTATAAAGAAAAAATTGTGAAGGCAAAAGATATTGATTCCGAAGTTACCGGAATGAGTAATGGACATCCTATTCGAGTACTCCGCAATAAAATGACAAGAGAGTACTTAAGAATGGAAAAAGAGGGTGCAGCTTTTGAAGAATTGGAATATCTGACTCTGGGGTCTTTAAGAAAGGCTGTAGTTGAAGGGGATGTTATGAATGGCTCCCTTATGGCAGGACAGATTGCCGGAATGATTCGAGATATCAAGAGTTGTAAAGAAATCGTAGAAGAAATGAATGCACAGGCAGAAGAACTGATGAAATTATAAAATTATAATGATATTGGAGAAAAATTATGAGTAAAATCGCTTTTGTGTTCCCAGGTCAGGGAGCACAGTACGTGGGAATGGGAAAAGATTTTTATGATACATACCCGGTTTGTAAGGAAGTATTTGAAACAGCGAAAAAAGCAAGTGGTTTAGATTTAGAACATATTTGTTTTGAAGAAAATGAGGAAATCAATATTACAGAGTATACTCAGATTGCAATGCTTACCGTAGAGGTTGCATTGATGGAGGTTCTTTTAAAAGAAGGAATTACTCCGGATGTTACGGCTGGATTAAGCTTAGGCGAGTATGGTGCTTTGGTGGCAGCAGGTGTTTTAAGTAAGGAAGATGCTTTCAAGGTAGTACGTAATCGTGGTATTTATATGCAGGAGGCAGTGCCAACAGGTGGTGCCATGACTGCTGTCTTGGGCTTAGATGGAGATACCATTAAAAATATCTGTGACGAGACAGAAGGAATTGTCAGCGTTGCAAATTATAACTGCCCAGGGCAGATTGTAATTACGGGAGAGGAGACAGCGGTAGATGCTGCCAGTGAAAAACTAAAGGAAGCTGGTGCTAAGCGTTGTGTTAAATTGAACGTAAGCGGTCCATTCCACTCAGATATGTTGCAGGGTGCAGGAGAAAAACTTGCGAAATGTTTAGAAGAGGTTACTGTTTCTGATATCAAGGTGCCTTATCTTACAAATGTAACTGCTGATTATGTAACAGACAAGAATCAGGTGAAAGAATTGCTTCAAAAACAGGTTTCTTCTTCTGTAAAATGGCAGCAGAGTGTAGAGAAGATGTTGGCAGACGGCGTAGACACATTTATAGAGATTGGACCAGGTAAGACCTTGTCTGGTTTTATGCGTAAAATAGACAAAGAAAAGAAGGCAGTGTGTCTGAATGTAGATAAATTAGAAGACCTGGCTAAGGTAAAAGAATCACTAGGTTTATAAAAGTCAGATAGTATTTGGAGGAAGGTATGTTAGAAAATAAGGTAGCACTTGTAACTGGAGCATCCAGAGGAATTGGAAGAGCAATTGCTTTAGAACTTGCAGCCCAGGGTGCAAAAGTGGTAGTAAATTACAATGGAGCGAAAGAAAAAGCAGAACTTGTGGTAAAAGAAATCGAAGCAGCAGGCGGAGAGGCAGTTAGCTATCAGTGCAATGTGGCGGATTCTGCACAGGTATCTGAGATGATTAGTTTCATTATCAAAGAGTACGGTGCTTTGGATATTCTGGTGAATAATGCAGGTATTACAAAGGACAATCTTATTATGAAGATGAAGGAAGAAGATTTTGATGCTGTCATGGATATTAATCTTAAGGGAACCTTCTTAACCATCAAACATGCCAGCCGTCAAATGCTGAAACAGCGTTCAGGAAAAATTATCAATATTTCATCGGTCTCTGGTGTTATGGGTAATGTAGGACAGGCAAATTATGCAGCTTCCAAGGCTGGAGTAATTGGTTTGACTAAGACTATGGCAAGAGAATTGGCATCTCGTCACATTAATGTGAATGCGGTAGCTCCTGGGTTTATCGCTACGGATATGACTGAGGCAATGACTGACAGCGCAAAGGAAGCTATGGAGGGACAGATTCCGTTTGGAAGATGTGGTCAGCCGGAAGAGATTGCCAAAGTGGTTGCCTTCTTGGCTTCAGAGGGCGCTTCTTATATTACAGGTCAGGTGATTAGTGTAGATGGTGGTTTACATATCTAAGACTGCCTGGATGCCGTTGGAGAAAATAGAAACAATCACAAAAAGGAGATATAGATGAAAAGAGTAGTTGTAACCGGAATGGGTGCTATTACCCCTATTGGTAATAGTGTTGAAGAATACTGGAATGGAATGAAAGAGGGAAAGCTTGGTTTTACCAAGATTACGAAATTTGACACAACAGATTTCAAGGCCACAGTTGCGGCTGAGGTAAAAGATTTTAATCCAAAACAGTATATGGATCCTAAGTCTGCAAGAAGAATGGAAAGCTTTTGCCAGTATGCGGTAGCAGCAGCAAAAGAAGCCATGGAAGATGCCAAGATTGATATGGGACAGGAGGATGCTTTCCGTGTAGGATGTGCCATTGGTTCCGGTATTGGAAGTCTTGACGTTTTTGAGCAAAATCATAAGAAATTATTAGAGAAGGGTCCATCAAGAATGAATCCGCTTTTGATTCCATTGATGATTTCTAATATGGCAACAGGTAATGTTTCCATTCAGTTTGGATTAAAAGGAAAGAGTATCAACGTAGTGACGGCTTGTGCTACAGGAACACACTGTATTGGTGAAGCATTCCGTACTATTCAGTATGGAGATGCAGATATTATGCTGGCAGGTGGTACAGAAAGTTCTATCACACCGGTGGGTATCGCTGGTTTCACAGGATTGACTGCCCTGTCAACAGAGACAGATGTGACAAAGTGTTCTCTTCCATTTGACAAAAACAGAAGTGGATTTGTTATGGGAGAAGGAGCAGGTGTTGTTGTATTGGAAGAGTTAGAACATGCTAAGAAGCGTGGAGCAAAGATTTATGCTGAGGTAGTAGGATATGGTACTACATCAGATGCATATCATATTACTTCACCGGCAGAGGATGGTATGGGGGCAGCAAATGCTATGTTGTTTGCAATCCGCGATGCCAAGATTTCTCCAGAAGACGTGACTTACATCAATGCTCATGGTACTGCAACACATCACAATGACTTATTCGAAACAAGAGCTATTAAGCTTGCGTTTAAAGAGCATGCTAAGGATATTAAGGTAAATTCTACAAAGTCAATGATTGGACATTTACTTGGAGCAGCAGGTGCTGTAGAATTTATTGCCTGTGTAAAACAGATGGAGAATGGATATATTCACAAGACAGTAGGATATGAAACTCCAGATGAAGAGATGGATTTGAATTATTGTAAGGAAGCAGTAAATGAGGAGTTTGATTATGCGCTGAGCAATTCTTTAGGATTTGGTGGACATAACGCAAGTATCCTTATCGGAAAGTATAAAGAATAGAGGTAGTAAAATGGAATTTGAACAGATGATACGTCTGATTGAAACCGTTTCGGCTTCAGAATTGTCAAGCTTTAGTTATGAAGAAAAAGATACAAAGCTTACGATAAAAAAAGAAAAGAAAGAGGTAATTGTTTCAGCTACACCTCAATTGTGTAATGCTGGAGAAGGTGTACAGGTAGTAACAGGAACAGTGCCTCAGTCCATAGAGAAGACATCTGAACAAAAACCTCAGGTGACAGGAAATGAAATGAAATCTCCATTGGTGGGTACCTTTTATAATGCGCCTTCACCGGATGCAGAGCCTTTTGTAAAGGTGGGAGACAAGGTGAAGAAGGGACAGACCTTAGGAATCATCGAAGCAATGAAATTAATGAATGAAATTGAATGTGAGTACGACGGTGTGGTTTCAGAAATTCTTGTAGATAATATGGACATGGTGGAATACGGACAGACACTTTTTATTATTTCGTAATACCGTGTTGCCATGGACAGGGCTGTGAATCGTAACCCCAATAGAGGAAAGCCAAGTGATAAAAGCCTTGACCTAATTTAAAATTATGTCAAGGCTTTTATTGTGGAGATTCAAAATTTTAGAAAGGAAGGGTATAGGTATGTCAGTGTTAAACACAAAGGAAATTATGGAAATTATTCCCCATAGACAGCCATTTTTGTTGATAGATACCATTGAGGAATTAGAGGAAGGAAAAAGAGCAGTAGGTAAAAAATGTGTTACTTTTAATGAACCATTTTTTGCAGGTCATTTTCCAGGGGAGCCTGTAATGCCAGGAGTGCTCATTGTGGAGGCAATGGCACAGGTAGGAGCAGTAGCTTTGTTATGCAAGGAAGAATTCAAAGGAAAGCTTGCATTCTTTGGAGGAATCAATGGAGCAAAATTCAGACAGAAGGTAGTTCCAGGAGATGTATTAATGTTGGAAGTGGAAATCATTAAGCAGAAAGGGCCTATTGGAGTAGGACTTGGAAAAGCGTATGTAGATGGAAAATTAGTGACACAGGCAGAGATCACTTTCGCCATCGGATAGGAGTATTTATGTTTGATAAGATTCTCATAGCAAACCGTGGAGAAATTGCGGTACGTATTATAAGAGCATGTAGAGAAATGGGAATTCAGACCGTTGCGGTTTATTCAGAAGCAGACAGGGAGGCGTTACATACCCAGCTGGCGGATGAAGCAATCTGTATTGGACCAGCTAATGCAGCAGAGAGTTATTTAAATATGGAGCGTATTGTAAGTGCTACCATTGTAACCGGAGCGCAGGCAATCCATCCAGGTTTTGGTTTCCTTTCTGAAAACAGCAAATTTGTTGAAATGTGTGAAAAGTGCAATATCACATTCATTGGACCGTCAGTGGAGGTAATCCAGAAGATGGGGAATAAATCAGAGGCCAGAAGCACTATGATGAATGCCAATGTTCCAGTGGTACCAGGAACCAAGGAGCCGGTTTTTGATGCTGCCAAGGGATTGGAAATTGCAAAAGAAATTGGATTTCCGGTAATGATAAAGGCTTCTTCCGGCGGTGGGGGAAAAGGAATGAGACTGGCATCGAGCCCAGAGGAGTTTGAGAAAATGTTTGAAACTGCTCAGATGGAATCTGTGGCAGCTTTTGCAGATAATACTATGTATATCGAAAAATACATCGAACAGCCCCGTCATATTGAGTTCCAGATTATGGCAGACAAATACGGTAATGTGGTTCAGCTAGGAGAGAGAGACTGCTCTCTTCAAAGACGTCACCAAAAGGTGTTGGAGGAATCACCATCCGTGGCATTGACAGAAGAGCTTCGTAAACGTATGGGAGATACTGCAGTCCGTGCGGCAAAGGCAGCTAATTATGAAGGAGCAGGAACCATCGAATTCTTATTGGATAAAAATAAAGATTTTTACTTTATGGAAATGAATACCAGAATTCAGGTAGAACATGGTGTTACAGAGCTTGTTACAGGGACAGATTTAATAAAGGAACAGATTCGTGTGGCAGCAGGTGAAAAGCTTTCCCTTAAGCAGGAGGATATTGTGTTAAGAGGTCATGCTATTGAATGTCGTATCAATGCAGAAGACCCAAGCCGCAATTTTATGCCATGTCCCGGAAAAATTACACAGTTGCATATTCCGGGAGGAAATGGTGTACGAGTTGACACTGCTGCATATACAGGATATGAAATTCCACCATATTATGATTCTATGATTGCAAAAATTCAGGTTTATGATAAAGACAGAATGTCGGCAATTATGAAAATGCGTAGTGTGTTAGGGGAATTGATTGTGGAGGGAATCGTCACGAATATAGACTTTGAATATGATATTCTGATGAATGAAGATTTTCTCGCCGGAAATATTACCACTCAGTTTATTGAAGAGAATTTCTAACGATTCAGTGCAGGTCTTGGCATTTACTGCCAAGACCGTAAGAAAGTGTAGATTTCACAAAAATCGGTCAATTTTGCATGCGTAAGCATTGACCGATTTACATGGACTGTTCAGTGTTTCTGAACAGTTGAGAAAATTTTTAATGTATCAGTGAGGAGTAGAGGTTCATGTTAAAATTCAGAAAGCCAAATCGCATGGAAACGGAAAGTGACCATACAAAGGCAGAAAAAAGAAGTAAACAAATTATATTGCGCAATAGTGAGGACCAGCCCAGTGTGCCTGCAGGTGTATGGATTAAGTGTCCAAAGTGCGGTGAAACCTTGTATAAGGAAGATGTTGTAAAGAATGGATATGCCTGTTATAAATGTGATGGATATTTCCGCGTGAAAACAAAGAACAGACTTCGCATGGTTGTGGACAAGCACAGCTTTGAAGAGTGGGACACAGGTATGCTTATTAGCAACCCACTAGACTTCCCGGGATATGAAGATAAAATAGCCCAGGTACAGGAAAAGACCAAGTTGAATGAGGCTGTATGTTGCGGAAAGGCAAAGATATATGGACAGGAAGCTGTCATCTGTGTATGTGATTCCCGTTTCATTATGGGAAGCATGGGCCAGGTAGTTGGTGAAAAGATTGCAAGAACATTTGAACGGGCAACAAGAGAAAAACTGCCAGTGATTGTGTTCTGTTGTAGTGGTGGAGCAAGAATGCAGGAGGGGATGGTCTCTCTAATGCAGATGGCAAAAACATCAGCTGCAATAAAAAAACATTCCAATGCAGGGCTCTTATATATTTCTGTTTTAACTGACCCTACGACAGGTGGGGTAACTGCAAGTTTTGCTATGTTGGGTGATGTTATTTTGGCAGAACCAGGAGCTTTGATTGGCTTTGCGGGTCCACGAGTAATTGAACAGACCATAGGACAGAAACTTCCAGAAGGATTCCAAAGAGCAGAATTTTTGTTGGAGCATGGATTTGTGGATGCCATAGTCAGAAGAGAGGATTTAAAAGATACACTTTACAAGCTGATTCAGTTACATCAGGTACCTAAGAAAATAGAGTTTTCGGACAAACCGGTGTTACGTCGGGAAATGAACAAAGAAGAATATACAGCCTGGGAACGTGTCCAGATTTCCAGAGATACAAAACGTGCAACAGCATTGGACTACATTGAGCAGCTGATTCCGGATTTTATGGAATTACATGGAGACAGATATTATGCTGACGATGCAGCTGTTGTGGGTGGAATTGGACATTTTCATGGAGTACCTGTTACTGTAATTGGAATCCAGAAAGGAAGAACCACCAAAGAAAATATCTTCCGTAATTTTGGAATGCCTTCCCCGGAAGGGTATCGCAAGGCGTTGCGCTTAATGAAAGAAGCAGAAAAGTTTGGACGTGTTATCATTAACTTTGTAGACACTCCTGGAGCATTTTGTGGTATGGAGGCAGAGGAACGTGGTCAGGGCGAAGCTATTGCCAGAAATTTATTTGAAATGTCAGATTTGAAGGTGCCGGTGCTATCCTTTATGATTGGTGAAGGCGGAAGCGGTGGAGCTTTGGCTTTGGCGGTAGCCAACCAGGTGGTTATGTTAGAGAATGCCACCTATTCGATTCTTTCCCCGGAAGGATTCGCATCCATTCTTTGGAAGGATGGAAAACGGGCATCTGAGGCAGCAGAAGTCATGAAAATTACCGCAGAAGACCTAAAAAATCTTCATATCGTAGATCAGGTAATTTGGGAAAAAGAACCAGTAACTGCCCAGAATATAGATTATGTTACAGAACAAATGAAATCTGTTATCTGTGATTTTATAGAAAAGTATAGTCAATTATCGGAAGAGGAAATTGCGTCGCAAAGATATGAACGTTTCCGAGTATTTTAAAAGGAGTAGACCATGAATGGTTTGAAAATTGGAAATCATGAATCAAAGTACCCTTTAATTCAGGGAGGAATGGGAGTAGGTGTCAGCCTGTCTTCTTTGGCAGGTGCCGTGGCAAGCGCAGGCGGAGTGGGAATTATTTCCACAGCACAGATTGGTTATCGCGAGCCGGATTTTGACCAACATCCCATAGAAGTGAATTTGAGGACAATACCCAAGGAAATTGAAAAGGCAAGGAAGATTGCCAACGGTGGTATTATCGGCGTAAATATTATGGTTGCCACCAAAAATTATGATGACTATGTAAAGGCCGCTGTAAAGGCAAATGTGGATTTGATTGTCAGTGGTGCAGGACTTCCGGTAAACTTGCCAAAGCTGGTGGAAGGTAGCCCGGTATGTATTGCACCTATTGTGTCCTCTGTAAAATCTGCAAAGGTGATTCTGAAAATGTGGGAGAAAAAATACCAGCGCTGTGCAGACCTTCTTGTGATTGAAGGTCCGCTGGCAGGAGGACATTTGGGCTTCAAGAGAGAAGAACTGATGGATATAGATATGACAGCCTACGAAAATGAAATTAAGGGAATTATTCAGGTGGCAAGGGAGTATGGAGAGAAGTTTAACAGACATATTCCGGTGGTTTTTGGTGGCGGCATTTACAATAGGGATGATGTAAAACATTATATGTCATTAGGCTTAGATGGCGTGCAGATGGCAAGCCGTTTTGTTACTACATACGAGTGTGATGCAGATGAGAAGTACAAACAGACTTATATTGATGCCAAAAAAGAAGATATTGTTATCGTAAATAGTCCGGTGGGTATGCCGGGAAGGGCAATCAATAATCATTTTGCAAAGAATAGCAAGAATGGAGACTACAGACCCAAAAAGTGTAGAAGCTGTATTCATACTTGTGATCCTGCAAGTACTCCTTATTGTATAACAGATGCCTTACTTCATGCTGTAAAGGGTGAAGTGGACGATGCGTTACTGTTTTGTGGTGCCAATGCATATAAGGCAGAAAAGTTAGAACATGTAGATGACATTTTTGTAGAGCTTTTTTCGTAAAAAAATAATGTAATAAAATTGGGGCATATCTTTATTTACAGGATATGCTCTTTTTATTGGTACAGCGAACCGGGTTATATTTCAAAAGAAAATTTGTCTTGCATCTGATAGGAAAATATATTAAAATAAACTTGGTTCTTAAGTTTGCTAATGTTTTGAAAGATTTTGGCAATCGCCATATTTTCCCAAGAAAACATAGAAAAGAAAGTGTATAGAAAGAAATATCCTGGGGATAAGATGTTAACTTGACAAGGGGGAAGATTTGAGTTAATATAAAACCGAACAGATGTTCAGGATAGAGTGATGGCTTGATTAAAAACAAGAAGAATAAAGAAGAAATTAGTGAAAGAGAGGAATATATAATGGCAAGTGAAGAAAAAAAGAAAGCATTAGATGCTGCATTAGCGCAGATTGAGAAGCAGTTTGGTAAAGGCTCTGTGATGAAGCTTGGGGATACTAAGACCATGGAGGTGGAAACCATTCCTACCGGTTCTCTAAGTCTGGATATTGCACTGGGAATGGGGGGAATCCCAAGAGGACGTATTGTGGAAGTGTATGGACCGGAATCCAGCGGTAAGACAACCGTATCACTACATATGGTTGCGGAAGTACAAAAAAGAGGCGGTATCGCCGGCTTTATTGATGCAGAGCATGCTTTAGACCCGGCATATGCCAAGAAAATCGGAGTAGATATTGATAATTTATATATTTCACAGCCGGATAATGGAGAACAGGCTTTGGAGATTACAGAGACCATGGTTCGTTCCGGAGCGGTGGATATTGTAATTGTAGACTCGGTAGCAGCTTTGGTGCCTAAGGCAGAAATTGATGGGGATATGGGAGACTCCCATGTGGGATTACAGGCAAGATTAATGTCCCAGGCGTTGCGTAAGCTCACTGCGGTGATTAGCAAATCAAATTGTATTGTAATTTTTATTAACCAGTTGCGTGAAAAAGTTGGAATTATGTTTGGTAATCCAGAGACTACCACTGGAGGACGTGCATTAAAGTTCTATTCTTCCATTCGACTGGATGTACGCCGTGTAGAGGCAATTAAACAGGGCGGAGAGGTTATTGGAAATCATACCAGGGTAAAGGTTGTGAAGAACAAAATTGCGCCACCATTTAAGGAAGCAGAATTTGATATTATGTTTGGCGAGGGAATTTCAGTGGCCGGAGACATTCTGGACCTTGCAGCAGATATTGGCGTAATCCAAAAATCCGGTGCCTGGTACGCCTATGAGGGAAATAAAATTGGCCAGGGTAGAGAAAATGCCAAGAATTTCCTGAAAGAGAATCCTCAGATTATGGAAGAGGTGGAACATAAGGTAAGGTCACACTACGGACTGGATGCATCGTCAGAAGAGACACAGCAGACAGAAGTGCCTACAGTGGAAACAAAGGATGAAGAATAAAAATAAAGATTTTAAGGATTTAAAATTTTTGTAAAAAGAGACAGAGAGAGCTTATGGTAATCACACAGATACAGTATGGAGAGAATAAGAAATATCAGGTATACTTAAATGATGAGTTTGCATTTGAACTATACAAGTCAGAAATAAAAGCAGAGAATCTTCAGGTTGGCATGGAAGTGGATGAAGCATTGTATGATAAAATTTTGTATCAGGTGGTAGGAAAGCGTGCAACAAAGAGGGCAATGCATATCCTGGAGAAACGTGATAAAACAAAAAAGCAGTTGGAAGACAAACTTTTTGAAAGCCATTATCCAAAGGAATGTATTGACTACGCACTTTCCTATGTAGAAAAGTATGGATATATCGATGATTATTCCTATGCCAGCAGATATGTGGAATTTAGAAAAGAGAAAAAAAGCAGGAGCCAGTTAAAACAGGAACTTCTTAGAAAGGGAATTGACAGGGATATTGTTTTACAGGTATTAGAGGAAACAGAAGATAGGGAAGAAGAAATTTTAAAAAAGCAAATTATCAAAAAGTATCCTAATCCACAGGAGATTTCAAAGGAAGAAAAGAAAAAGTTAATTGCCTCTTTTATGAGAAAGGGCTTTTCTTATGGTGTGATAGAAAAGAGCCTGGAAATCCCTTGACACATATGAAAAAAAAGTATAAAATTTAAATGTTGACTATGTGCAACGAAAATTAAATAAGGAGGTGCTCCTGTGCTATATGTAGTTGCAGTTGTTATTACACTGATAATAACTATACCTATTACTTACCTGGTTACAGTGGATCATTGTAAAAAGGACGCAGAATCCCAAATTGGAAGTGCGAAAGAGCAGGCAAGAGGAATAATAGATGAAGCATTGAAGACTGCAGAGAACAAAAAGCGTGAAGCACTGCTAGAAGCTAAGGAAGAGTCTTTAAAGACAAAAAATGAGGCTGAGAAGGAAGCAAGGGAACGTAGAGCTGAGGTTCAGAAATACGAACGACGTGTACTTCAGAAAGAGGAAAACTTAGATAAAAAAGCAGAGCAGATGGAAAAGCGCGAGGCGGGATTTGCAGCAAAAGAAGAAGCGTTGAAGAAACAGAAACAAGAAGTTGAAAATCTGAATCAGAAACGTGTACAGGAATTAGAGAGAATCTCAGGATTGACCTCCGAACAAGCAAAAGAATATCTTTTGAAAACTGTTGAAGATGAAGTAAGACATGAAACAGCCGTGCTTGTAAAAGAATTGGAAGCTAAGGCAAAAGAGGAAGCGGATAAGAAAGCAAAGGAATATGTTACAACTGCGATACAGAAATGTGCAGCAGATCATGTGGCAGAAACCACAGTTTCCGTAGTGCAGTTACCAAACGATGAGATGAAAGGACCTATTATTGGTAGAGAGGGACGTAATATTAGAACTCTTGAGACATTAACTGGGGTAGAGTTGATTATTGATGATACACCAGAAGCAGTTATTTTATCAGCATTTGATCCGGTACGCAGAGAAGTAGCAAGAATTGCCTTGGAAAAGTTGATTGTTGATGGAAGAATTCATCCGGCTCGTATTGAAGAAATGGTGGAAAAAGCTCAAAAAGAGGTTGAAAACCTTATTCGCGAGGAAGGAGAAGCGGCCACATTGGAAGTGGGTGTTCATGGAGTACATCCAGAGTTGGTTCGTTTATTAGGAAAGATGAGATTCCGTACAAGCTATGGTCAAAATGCATTGAAACATTCCATTGAAGTAGCACATTTATCAGGTCTCCTGGCAGGAGAAATTGGAGTGGACATTCGTCTGGCAAAGAGAGCAGGTTTATTACACGATATTGGTAAATCTGTAGACCAGGAAATGGAAGGTTCCCACATCCAGATAGGTGTAGACCTTTGTAGAAAATACAAAGAATCTCCAGTGATTATCAATGCGGTCGAAGCTCATCATGGAGATGTGGAACCACAGTCTTTGATTGCAGTGATTGTACAAGCAGCAGATACAATATCTGCAGCACGTCCAGGGGCAAGAAGGGAAACCTTAGAAACCTATACAAACAGATTAAAACAGTTAGAAGATATCACAAATTCCTTCACAGGAGTTGAAAAATCTTTTGCTATTCAGGCAGGAAGAGAGATTCGAGTTATGGTAGTTCCGGAACAGGTGTCAGATACAGATATGGTATTGCTGGCAAGAGATATATCTAAGCAGATTGAAAATGAGTTAGAATATCCGGGACAGATTAAAGTAAATGTTATTAGAGAATCAAGGGTCATTGATTACGCTAAATAATATGATAAAAACCCGTTATACATTTGT
Source organism: Lachnospiraceae bacterium (assembly GCA_045119215.1). GTDB lineage: Bacteria > Bacillota > Clostridia > Lachnospirales > Lachnospiraceae > RUG11237. The sequence continues at coordinate 140,311 of JBGVDD010000098.1, forward strand.
ATAACGGGTTTTTTGCAACTTAATGCCTATAAAATAAATTGTTTCAACAAATCGCTTAGTTGATTTGCTCTTGCGGCTAAATCGCTGGAAGCTTTTGCAAGTTCTGTAGCAGATTCCATTTGTCGAACAGCGGTGTCTGCAACATTTGAGGATGCTGCAGAGGTTTCTTCTGAAATAGAAGATATACTTTCAATGGCTGAAAGTGTAGTATCTCTGGAAACGCCCATACCGTTTACATCGTCTGTGATGGTAGAAAGAGAATCCATCAGATTAGTAATCTGTTGACTCATATCATCAAAGGATGTGGTAGTTGTGGTTACGGCAGTTTTCTGGGTGTCTACGATAACCTCCGCCTGTCGTGCTGTCTCCACTACATCGTGGGTTTGTGATATCATCTGTTGGATGATGCGACCGATTTCGTTGGCTGAATTTAAAGATTGGTCAGCCAGCTTTCGAATCTCTTCTGCTACAACACAGAAGCCCCTTCCGGCTTCTCCGGCTCTTGCGGCCTCTATGGATGCATTTAAAGAAAGAAGATTGGTTTCTTCAGCAATATTATTAATAGCATCTACAATATGTCCAATAGAACGGGAACGTTCTTCTAATTCCTCTATGGATACGATTACTTTATTGGTAATCTGTGAAGTCGCCATAGCACTTTCATTTAGTCCATTCATTGAATTCATACCATTTTGAATAGAAACCGTGGTTTGTGAGGTAAGCTGCTCAATGTTGGCAGTGGTTTCAGAAACGGTAGAAATCTTTCCAGATAGGGAATCCATCTGTGCAAGACAGTCGGCAGAGTCCGTATCTAATTGGTTTACCCCGGATTCAATAGCTGAAATCGCATATTGAATATCCTGTGAGGTCTGCATAAATGTAGCAGAAGTATCGGAAACTAAAACTGCTGCATGATTTAATTGTTCACTTACTGAATTGACATTTTCAATAAGTGCTTTCATGCTGGCGGTCATATCGTTAATTCCCTGTGCCAGTAATTTAAATTCGTCTTTTCTTCTTGTTTTTACTTCTGCAGTTAAATCACCCTTGGAGATTTTACGCAGCTGATGTGTGATGTTTCCAATGGCAGATTCCATACCACTTGCTATTACTGTTCCCAAGATGATAGCCAGAAGGGAACTGATAATTACTAAAACAATGGTTACATTTCGAATTCCCTGCACCTGAGATAAAATATAAGATTTTGGAATTAAGGTACACACCATGGCCCCCTGATTTACCATCTTGTGGTAGAGGAATAGATAAGCCTTCCCATTGTCTTTCACATCCATTGCACCGCTTTCTTCTTCGGCTTCTAAAGCTTTCTGGTAAAAATCTGTAGTAGTAAATACCGGTGTCTGATCTTCATGGAAAGCTTCATTGCTTAAAAGTTCCTTGCCATCCTGGGTGACGAGTCCTACCACACTGTCTTCTCCAGCATTTAAGGAAGAAAGGGACTCAAGAAGCACCTCTCTTTTGATATCTACTATCATAATTGTTTTCGAGCCTTGTAAATGCCTGGCTAAACGAATACCATATTTCTCACTAGAGGTATTTAAAGCACTGTCAACCTCCGGTTGTATACCATACCAAAAGAAGGTATATGGATTGGCGGCAACTTCTTTACCGTAATCTTGTTCTGTATAGATAGAATAAAGCTTTTTCTCCTGAGATAGTGAGGTGGAAAAAGATTCTACACTGTCAGCAATCAAGTAAAAGTTTGAAACCAGTGGATCTGAGGTAACCATTTTATTAAAGGAAGCCTTGTAAGCATTGTAGGTTGTGGTCTGTTTTGCATTATCCTTTGCATACATCCCTTTAAAATAATAGTCCAAATCCTGGGTGTTTAAGTATGGTTTATAGTTACTTTGTACATTATTAAATGCTAAGTCAAGATATTGTACAATCATTTCCATGGTTTGTCCTGCGGATTCTTCATAGTTTGAAGTGATACCCTGGGAAGAACGGCTATAGGACATAACTCCTAGAAAAATAATACAAAAGATAGTGACGCCGAAACTTGCAATCAACTTTGTTTTTATTCGTAGAAAAAGAGGAATTTCCTTCATCTTTTGAACGGATGTAGCAGATTTGTTTCCTATTTTCAAAAATCCTAAGTGTAATACCTTACCGGATGTTTTTTTCTTGGATGTTGCTTTTTTATTTTCTAGTTTATCCTTCTTGGATGCTTTGGGTGCCTTAAAAGTTTTTTTGGGTGGAGTTCCCCTAGAATCAGTAGTCTTGTTTGATTTTTGTAGTAATTTCATATATTGTACCTCCTCATATGTTTTTGCTGTACTGTTACGCTTCATCTCCCTGGTGAGTCCAAGCGAAAGTTTCACAATGAGTTTTTGTGTAAAAAAATCATTTGTAAATATTCTACCAAAAAGGGTAAAAAAAATCAAGAAAAGTTGTCGAAAACGCAAGGAAAAAGTTGGAAAAACCGTATTTTTCTTGTGAAATATGAAAAAAACTAGCTTTTCACACAAAAAATATTGCATTTTTTTTTTTTTTTCTGCTAAAATGTACAATGAATTTTTAGATATAATGTTTTGGACATTTTAAAAGGAGGAAGATGAGTATGAAGACCAAAACCATGAAAAAGGTAGGGGCAGTGATGCTGGTGGCAGCTGTAACGACAGCAAACCTAAATGTTTCTACAATTACAGCATCCGCAGCAACAGTGAAGGCAAAGTCCATGACACTGAATGTAAAAAACAAGATGACAATGTATGTGGGGGCTAGCGATACTATCAAGGTAAAAGCAGTAAGCCCAAAGAAGGCAAACAAGGCAGCAAGCTTTAAGAGCAGTAATGCAAAAGTAGTAAAGATTACAGCAAAAGGAAAAATCACAGCATTGAAGGCTGGAAAAGCAACAATCACAGTAACTTCAAAGTCAAACAAGAAGTTAACAAAGAAGGTAACTGTAACTGTAAAGGAACTTGTAAAAAATGCAGAAAATAATAGCGTTTATGTTAATCTTACAGAGAAAAAATACAAATTAAATGCTGCAGTGAAAGCTTCCAATCTTTCTTTCAAAAGCAGCAATAATAAGGTGGCAACAGTAGATGGAAAGGGTGTAATTGCTCCTAAAAAAGCAGGAACAGCCAAGATTACTGTTACAGGTAAGAAAGGAAACGTTAAAGGCGCAAAACAGGTCATTACTGTATATGTGTCAAAGAAAGCTGTAAAGAGTGTGAAATTAAACACCACAAAGAAAACAATTAAGGTAGGTGGAAAATTCACATTAAAGGCAACTGTAAGTCCAAAAGATGCTTGTAAGAAAGTATCCTTTGAGTCCAGCAACAATAAGGTGGCAACCGTAAGTTCCACAGGTGTGGTAAAAGGTATAAAGGCAGGAACAGTCAAGATTACAGTAAGATCCTTGGATGATGAAAAGAAGAAGGCAACCTGTACTGTAAAGGTAGAAGCACCAGCACCAACAAAGACACCTACGAAAGCACCGACAAAGGCACCTACGAAAGCACCAACAAAGGCACCGACTAAGGTACCAACTGTAACAACAGAGCCAACAGCAACTGTGGCACCAACAACAGAGCCAACAGCAACCGTGGCACCAACAACGGAGCCAACAGCAACCGTGGCACCAACAACAGAGCCAACAGCAACTGCAGCACCAACAACAGAGCCAACAGCAACCGTGGCACCAACAACAGAGCCAACAGCTACTGTAGCACCAACAACAGAACCAACAGCAACTGTGGCACCAACAACAGAACCAACAGCAACTGTAGCACCAACAACAGAGCCAACAGCAACTGTGGCACCAACAACAGAACCAACAGCAACTGTAGCACCAACAACAGAACCAACAGCTACCGTAGCACCAACAACAGAGCCAACAGCAACCGTGGCACCAACAACAGAACCAACAGCAACTGTAGCACCAACAACAGAACCAACAGCAACCGCAGCACCAACAGCAGGGCCAACAGCTACCGTTGCACCGACAGTAGAACCAACAGCTACCGCAGCGCCAACAGTTACAGAAACACCAACACCAACAGTTGCTTATACTTATACCTTTGACAAATCTGCAACATCTTATGAAATAACAAAAAAAGGTGCTGACTATACAATGGCAATTTCAAAAGATGATTTAGTTAAAGATATTGAGACAGCAAAGAGGAAGATTCAGACACCGGTAACATCAGAAGTTATTAAGGAGCTTTGGCCTAAGTTAACCAAAGAAAACATGGAAGAAAATTCAGAAATTCTTCAGGCAAACAAGAGTTTATTAAAGAATTTCAACATTGCACCAGCAGATCCGGGTCTGGTAAATAAGATGGTGACAATTACTAAGGATGGAAAGACCAGCTGGGCTGTCATCAGACCAAATGAAGCATTTACAGAATTTGGTGTAGAAACATTTAAGGATGGAAATCGTAAGAATGTAACTGTAAAAGCAGAAAATTTGGCAAACTGTGCAGCAGATGCAAACGGAATTGTAACATTGCCAGTAACAGTTAGTGGATTAAAAACTGGAGATATTAAGCTGAAAGTTGAATATCCAACTGACCTTTCTTATGTGAAAGTGTATAAAACCGTAGGAAGTAAAGACAAGATGGTGATGCGGTATGAAGAGACAGAGGAACAATATACTCTTTATATTGATGAAACCTATGCAGATGAATTCTGTGATGCAATGGGAGAAGGAAACGTATTCGAAACCATCAATGTAAAAAATATCTATGCCAATTAGGTATGTTTTGAACGAAAATAGTTGAATTTATCTATACATATTGAGCAATAGAGCAGTTCAGACAACGAAATAGTATGGGTTTCGTTGTCTGAATTATTGCATTAAACAGGGAGAATTATGAAAAAAAGTGTGATAACAGTGGCAATTCTATTGCTGGTAGTGGCAAATACTATGGAAGTGAAAGCTGGAACTATCAATGGAAGCGAACAGGGAATCATAGACTATGTATCCGGTGCTGTCTGGGAATATGAAGGTGTGTCCTATCGGGCAAAACCGGGGTATGTTAACCAGCTGCGAGGGAAATTGATGTCGGATGACGTAGATTTGTCACAAAAGGAAGCAAACAATGCAATCATGCAAATAAATGCCAATGTAAAAAAAGGTGTTACGGATGGATATCTTGAACCTGTAGGCGGGGAAACTATACCAACTCCCACAGAGAACAACAGGGAAGATGAAGGCGAAAACAACATTACAGGGATTCCCCAGGATGGAGAACAGGGGATTACTGATATTCCAGAAGAAGAAAAGGGCACTATTACACCTACACCTTATGTTACCAGTGTGACTCAAAAAGAAGAACCGAAAATTACACAAGCATTAGGTGAACAGGACAATCAGCATAGTCCTACCCCAGGGCAGCCTTCCCCTTCTAAAGGCAATAATGAGCAGAATCCAAATAATCCTTCAAAGGATCATCAGAAAGAGGATGAAAATCCCCAAGGGAGTTATGAAACCGCCAAGAGGAAGGTGGATATAGATAAAAAGATTTCCACTGTGTTGAATCAGAATGCAGATACAGTGAAGATTACCATGGGAGAGGGAAAAAGCCAGCCTGTGATTTTGGAACAGTATAACCTGGGAAGCTTAGAGATTATCACCCAGGATGGGGAAGTGATATATCAGGCTGAAGTACCTATAAAAAATACAGGTTACAAAGTGGGATATAAAAGAGCCCTGTATTTAGGTGGAGCATATATTATTTTTATGATAGTTATTGTATTACAACATAGGAAACATGAGACATATGACACAAAGTAAGAAAATGAAACAGAACAGAATCCTTCAGTTTGTCATTACATATGGTGTGATTATTCTGGCCTTTCTGTATTTAAAAGATAGCCTTTTAAATGCCATGATAAAAGAATATGAAAGCGTATTTGTAATGGAAGATGCCAAAAATGAAAAGATAACACAGAGAACAAATAGGGTTGCAGAAGGAATCAAAGTGGGAACCCACTATGGTGATATCTCCTGTGACAGTATAAAATTGTATGCCCCTTTGTACTATGGGGACAGTGAGAAGATACTGGATAAAGGCGTGGGAACCTATACAGGGTATGGGGTACCGGGACAAAATATGAGCATTCTTACCGGGGCTCATGACAGTACCTATTTTCAATCCTTAGAAAAAATCAAAAAAGGTGATGTCATCTGTGTAGAGACTTACTGGGGTACCTATTATTACAAAGTGAAGGAATTTAAGGTGGCAGATGTGCTGGATGAACAGGCTTACGAAAAAGAAGAAAAAGAAGTTCTTATCATGTATACCTGTTATCCTTTTCATGAGGAGACCACAGAGAGAAATCAGAGATTTTACGTATATGCAGAAAGGATAGAGATACCAGATGAAGATTAAGTTTACCTCAATCATACGCAGCTTGGTGGTAAGTATTGCCACAGTATGTTTTCTGACACTGCAAATCTGTATGGTATGTAATCTGGTTTTATATCATCAGAAATTTATTCAGCAAACCACGGTTCAGAGTGGTTATGGGATGGAAAGAATCAATGAGTTTGAGAAAGAATGGAAAAAACTCTTGGATAATAGAGGGATTGGATCAGATTTTGGAATGGAGTATGTGGATACCACCATATTGTATACCACCTACCTCAATGGATGGAACTGGTCTGACCAAAAGAAGGAGGAAGAAGCTGCAAAGTTTCAAAATTCCATAGAAAATGAAGTGAAACTATATCTAAGCTACCAGGGAGTAGAAGATGAAGCTGTCTGTGGGAAAATTGCAGAAGAATTTGCTCAAGAAACCAGCATTTTGTATAAAAATTATGTTTTCCCTGAAATGGTTGAAACATATGGACAGTTAGTAGAAAAAAGAAAGCCTATGTTATGGTATGTCAGTGGTATGTGCCTTGGCTGTATCATAGTTTCGCTTCTATATGTATTTGTCACAGATAAAACAAAATTTCGGAGGATTGATTTTGTAAGACAGATGGTGTTGTATGCTTTGCCGGCACTTTGTGTTGTTTTGTGTATGATATGTTATGAAATTTATGTTTTTTGTGGAAACCTTGAGAATGAATATATCATCAAGATATGGAAATTAATTCAGATGAGGATGATACTGACAGGAATCATCTTTGTAATGTTTGACGGGGTATGTGCCTTGGGACTTCACAGGATGTTTCGTAGAGAACTTAAGAAAAATCAGGAGTAGTAAAAATGTATGAAGGTATGTTTTATGTAGATTTACACAGTCATATTTTATGGGGAGTGGATGATGGTGCAAAAGACAAAGAGATGAGCCGGGAAATGCTAAAGATGGCATATGACCAGGGGATTCGTACAATCTTAGCTACCAGTCACAGTTACCCCAATGACAGTAGCAGGAAACATGAAAAAATAACAGAGCGAGCACAAGAACTAAATCAGATGGCACAGGAAATTGATGTAAATTTTCATGTATTTATAGGAAATGAAATTCTGTATCGTGAAAGCATCGTGGAAGAATTAGAAAACAACATGGTACATACGTTAGCAGGCAGTCAGTATGTATTGGTAGAATTCCTGCCGGGAGAACATTACAGACGAATTTTACATGGAGTACAAAGTCTGGTGGAATATGGTTACTGTCCAATCATTGCTCATATAGAAAGAGTACGTACTTTAGTGAAAGAAAAAAAACACATACAGGAATTGATCCAGGCAGGTGCCTATATGCAGATGAATGCGGGAAGCCTGTTAGGCTCTATATTCCATAGAGAAACAAGAAATTTATATAAGCTAATTTCAGAGGGTTATGTTCATTTTTTAGGAAGTGACTGTCATAACACCACCAGCCGTCCTCCAGTGATGGAGCAGGCAATTAAAAAATTGAGAAAGAAAATACCAGAAGATATTTTAAAGGATGTATTAGAAAACAATCCGGAAAGTCTTCTGCATAAGGAGTACATATAAAATGAATGAGAATCGCAATGACACAATTGAAATCGACATCAAAGAGATACTGATGCTTTTGTGGCAAAAGGCCGGATTTATTCTGGCATTTACTGTTGTGACTACATTACTTACAGGATTAATCAGCATTTATGCCATTACGCCACAGTATTCAGCAACCTCTAAAATATATATTTTGACCAACTCAGATTCCATGGTGAACCTGGGTGATTTGCAGTTGGGAAGCAGTCTGGCATCAGATTACACAGAAATCATCAAGATTCGTCCGGTGTTAGAAAAAGTAGCAAAAAATTTAAAGTTAGAAATTTCTTATGAAGAATTATTAGAATGTGTGTCCATTACCAACCCGGAAGACACACGAATTTTGAACATCAATGTCACTTATCCAGACCCGGTACTGGCAAAGAAACTGGCAGACGAGGTTTCTTTAGTGGCAAGAAAACAGATTGTGGAAATTATGCATGCAGAAGAACCTACTGTGGTAGAGGCTGCAGTGATTCCCGAGCATCAGAGCAGCCCTAATAATATAAAAAACATATGTTTAGGTTTTATTTTGGGACTTGTGTTATCCGCTTCTTTTGTGGTGATTGTATACATCATGGATGACACCATCCAGAACGGTGATGATGTGGAGAAATATCTGGGACTTAATCTACTAGGTTCTATTCCGGAAGAGGGTGGAACAGACAACTCCGAGAAAAAAGACAAAAAGAAGAGAAGAATGGGTATCAGAAAGGGGTCACTATGAAGATAACGCTGGAAAAATTAGAAGAATTAAGCTATGCAAAAAAAGAGGCTTTTCATTATTTAAGGACCAACCTTAGCTTTTGCGGTGACAATATCAAAAGTATTGTGTTCACCAGTTGTACACCGGATGAAGGTAAAAGTTCTACCGTAATGGAACTGGCTCGTTCCATGGCAGAGGATGGAGAAAAGGTGTTGCTTATTGATGCAGATTTAAGAAAATCTGTGCTGGTAGGAAGATATCATGCCAGAAAACAAGATAAACAGGACAAACAAGGTAAGGCAATTCTTGGAATGTCCCACTATCTTTCCGGACAGGCAAAGTTAGAGCAGGTAGTTTATGAAACCAATGTGGAGGGTGTGGATATTATTTTTGCAGGTCATACCACCCCCAATCCAACCGCATTGTTGGGAAACCATTATTTCGATGACTTGATAGCTTATGGGAAAGAACATTATGACAGAATCCTCATCGACAGCCCTCCACTGGGCTCTGTGATTGATACCGCCATTATGGCACCTAAATGCGATGGAGCAGTGATTGTCATTGAGGCAAATAAGTGTAGCTACCGGTTTGTGCAAGATATTCAGAAACAGTTACAGGTGACTGGATGCCATATTTTAGGCACGGTGTTAAACAAAGTAAAATCCGGAAAAGGAAGCTACTATAATCGCTATTATAAAGGCTATTACAAGGGTTACTATAGCCACTATGGACAGGAAGAGTAAGCATTTGACATGTGTAAGCATTGACTGAAGAAAACAGGGTTATAAAGGTAAAAAGAGGAGAAGATTTGTATGGAAAGAAAACAAATTACAAACACGGCAAAGCTATTGATTTGTACCTGGAATATTGGAGTTTTTGTATTGGTATGGTTAGGGTACTATAATAGCTTTGCATTCGACAGATATCTAAGACTAGGTGGTGCTGTCACCTGCTTAATTTATGGTATCATATATCTATTTTTATGCAGATTATATAAATCCTTTCGCATTGCTTCTATGAGTATTTTAGAAACGGTGATTACTCAGGTAATATGTTTTGGAATTGCTGACCTTATCATGTACGTGGAGTGTGTACTGATATACAATCGGCTGGTGAATCTGATTCCAGGCATTGCGGGAGTCTGCTTCCAGTTCGCAGGCTCTCTGCTTATTGTGATGAGCTCCAAAAATTACATGATACGTCATCTTCCGGTACAGCCAACGGTTGTGATTTACGGAAAAAGCGTTTCCACCTGGGAAGTAAAGGATTTTATCCGACGTCTTTTAGAAAAATATTCCCATTTGTTTAATATAGAAAAGAGAATTTGTGAGTCAGACCTTACTTTCCAGTTGGAAGAAGAAATACAGGATTACTCCACAGTGGTTTTGTATGAAGTGAGTCATCGTATCCGCAAGAAGGTGATGCGCTGTGCTGTGGCACAGAAGAAAAATGTCTACTTTACCCCATCCATTGAAGATATTACCTTACAAGGATGTGAACAAAAGCATTTACTGGATACCCCTTTGATGAAATATGGTTATGTCTACGAGAACCTGACAGAGTACAGAGGAAAAAGACTGTTTGATATCGGTATGTCTCTTATTATGTTGATTGTAACTTCTCCTGTTATGTTTATCACCGCCCTTCTTATTAAATTAGAAGACGGTGGTCCTGTGTTCTTTAAACAAAATCGGTGTACGAAAGATGGTCAGGTCTTTGAGATTATAAAATTTCGAAGTATGATTGTGGATGCGGAAAAGCATGGCTTTGTCCCCTGTACCCAGGGGGATAGTCGAATCACCCGGGTAGGAAAAATTATTCGTGCAACCAGAATCGATGAGCTGCCACAGCTTATCAATATTTTCAAAGGCGACATGAGCTTTGTGGGACCAAGACCGGAACGCATAGAGCATGTGGAAAAGTATACGAAAGAGCTTCCGGAGTTTGCTTACCGCATGCGTGTAAAAGGAGGGCTCACCGGGTATGCCCAGATTTTTGGAAAGTATAATACCACGGCATATGACAAGCTAAGGTTAGATTTAATTTACATAGAAAATCAGAGCTTTTTATTGGATTTGAAACTTATAATGCTCACATTAAAAATCATCTTTGTACCGGAGAGTACAGAGGGATTTAGCCAGGAAAAAAGTAATCTGATTCGGGAGAAGCAGAAAGAAACCGTCTGGGAGAATGGGACAGAGAGTAAGAGGTAAGGGATGATGAAGAAAGTTTTAGTGATGGTGAACCGGGATTTTGTGCTATACAATTTCCGGATTGAACTGGTGGAAGAACTGTTAAAAGAAAACTACGAAGTGTACATATGCCTGCCTTACGGAGAAAAAGTGGAGCTTATGACCAAGATGGGTTGTAAATTTGTTCCGGTTACCATTGACAAGCGGGGCACCAATCCATTGAAAGATATTAAGCTCATCAGGGAATACAAAAGAATTTTACAGGAAGTGAAACCGGATATGCTGCTTACCTATACCACAAAGGTGAACATCTACGCCGGAATTCTGGCAGGAAGGATGAAGATTCCCTATCTGATGAATATTTCCGGTCTGGGTACTGCAGTGGAATACAAAAATCCTTTGCAGGGTTTTATGATTTTTATGTACCGTATGGCGGCAAAAAATGCCAGATGTCTGTTTTTTCAGAATACAGAAAATCTCAGATTCTTTCAGGAGCACAATATGTATCAGGGAATCTGGAAGCTGCTTCCCGGTTCCGGTGTGAATGTGGAGCGGTTTTATATGATGCCATATCCCGGGGAAACAAAAGGAATCCACTTTCTCTTTATTGCCAGGGTAATTAAGGAAAAAGGAATTGAAGAATATTTGGCAGCCGCCAGGGTAATTAAAGAGGAATATCCCAATACCTTTTTTCATGTGTTAGGTCCCTGTGACGGGGGCTATGGAGATATTCTGAAAGAGTATGAAAAACAGGGCATCATTCAGTATCATGGAATGATTCAGGACACCAGAGAATTTCTGGCAAAGTCACACTGTACCATTCACCCATCCTATTATCCGGAGGGAATGAGCAATGTGTGCTTAGAAAGTGCTGCCTGCGGCAGACCGGTGATTACCACGGATAGAAGCGGTTGCAGAGAGACTGTAGAGGACGGTGTCACCGGCTATATTTTTCCACAAAAGGACAGAGCTGCATTGATTGACAGGGTAAGGACATTTTTGAAACTTAGCTGGGAAGAAAAAAGGCAGATGGGACTTGCAGGGAGAAGGAAGATGGAGCAGGAGTTTGATCGGAGGATTGTGGTGGAGGAGTATGGGAAGATGATTGAGGGAGGAGAAGGATAAAATGGATTATAAGAAAATTATCAAAAGTAAAAAATTACGTTTGCAGATATTAAAATTATTATCCTTTATTCCGGATAAACAGATGATACAGCTGCAATACTATATCAAGCTTCACAGGAAGTGCAACCTGAAACATCCCCAAAGATATACAGAAAAACTGCAATGGTATAAGCTGTATTACCGTACACCACTGATGCGTCAGTGTGTAGATAAGTGGGAAGTGAGAAAATATGTGGAAGAATGTGGACTTTCGGATATTTTAATCCCTACGGTTGGTGTATTTGACAAGGTAGAGGATATTGATTTTGAAAAACTACCTGAGAAGTTTGTGATTAAAGACACCTTAGGCGGCGGTGGAAATGAAGTGATTATCTGTAATGATAAGCGTAAGTTTAACCAAGAAGATGCTGTTATCCGAATGAAGGAATGGCTGGCAAGAGGTACTTCCTATAAGGCTGGCGGTCGCGAATGGGTGTATGGGGGACGGGAACATAGGGTTATTATTGAGCATTACTTGGAATCTGATGCTGAAAAAGGCGGCTTGATTGACTATAAGTTTCTTTGCTTTCAGGGAAAAGCAGAATTTTTGTATGTGATGGCAGATAGGGGAATTGGTGATAAAGCAGGATGGGGTGTTTTTACAGCAGAATTTGAAAAATTAGATGTAATAGAAGATATCGAACCCCCATTACAGAGAGTTGTACCAAAACCTGAAAATTATGAAAAGATGATTAAAATTGCTGAGAAACTAGCCAAGCCTTTTCCAGCAGCAAGAATTGATCTCTATAATATAGAAGGAAAAATTTTATTTGGAGAAATTACTTTTTTTGATGGAAGTGGTTACATGAGCTTCGCACCGGATGAGTTTGATTTTGTGATGGGGGAGAAGTTTGTGTTGCCGGAGAGGAGATAAATGTTTTGTCACAAGAAAATATAAAGTTCAGCATTATTATACCAGTTTATAATGTTGCTGATTATTTAGATGAATGTTTGCAAAGTGTATTAGTGCAAAAGTATAAAAATTTTGAGATACTTTTGATAGATGATGGTTCAACAGATGGCTCAAGTGAAATATGTGAAAATTATCAAGATAAATATTCAAACATTAGAATTATAAAACAAAAAAATTCTGGTGTAGCAGTAGCTAGAAATAAGGGATTGGACATGGCTGGCGGTCAATATATTCTTTTTATTGATCCTGATGATTTATGGCTGGAGAATGATGTGTTGGGACAAATAGCAACTATATTGAAACAAGATAAGTGTCAAATGTTGCAATTTGCATATTGTGATTTTTTAGATGTAACACAAGACTCTATAAAAAGAACGAAAAACAAAAATCAGGAATATCATGCGGTAAGTCTTAAAGAATTGATTGACAATAATGTTGATATCAAAACTAGCTTATGGACTAAGGTATTTGAGAGGAATTTTTTGGAAGAAAATCATATTAGAATGGATGCAAAATTAAGAAGCTCTGAAGATATAGATTTTTCATTTAAAGCTTGGATGTACTTGGAGAGAGTGTCTGTTATTTCTAATGTTTTTTATGGTTATCGTATTCGAAGGGGCTCACTTTCGGTTGATGCACTGGCTTCAATTTGGCGAAGACGTATCATTGAAAGATGGGCGCACTATGAATATATGAGTTTAGAGTCTGAACTGAAAGATTATATAATGTCAAAACTTGCATACCAATATTTGATTATGGTTAGTAAAATACCTAGGATTGAAAGTAAAGAGGAACGAAAAGAAATTTATAAATTTGCAAAAGAAAAAAAATACTTATTAAAATATGTAAAAGGAAGAAAGGCGAAAATAATGGCTGGTGTATGTAAATTAACAGGCATTACTTTGGCAACATATTTATTTTACATAATAAATCTTGTGAAAAAAAGATAAATTGTAAATGTAAAAGACATGAAAAAAGTAGGAAGGAATAACAACAATAATGAAAGCCTTAGTGTACTTATATTTTGTAGAAAGTTTAGTACTGTATTATCTGGTTACAATGGGTTTGTTTCATGAAAACAATCCGGTATATTCAGCTGTATTTATGAGCATAGCTTCTTTTGAATTTCTATATTTTTTCTATAAAAAGAACAAAAAGACAAATGACGTTGCTATGGTGTGGATTTTTTTTCTTGCTATTATTACACGGATTGCAATTATAAACTATGATATTTACGTTTCACAGATAGTAATGGCAGATTCACCCGATTATAGAGCGGCAGCAGAAATTTTTTTCAAAACAGATGAGTTAACATTTCGGGGAAAGAAAGGTGCTGGTTTAACAATTTTTCTTATGGGGGCAATTTATAAAGTACTTGGATTTCAAAAGGTAAATATTTCGTATACCGGTTGTATGTGTTTCATGGGAGCAACCTATTTGACAAATGAGATTCTAAAAAAAATGGAAATAAAGAACAAGTACAGATATGGCTGTATGATATGGATGCTTTTTACACCACAAAATCTGCTTATTACCAGTCTAAGTAATCGAGAAGGGTATATTATTTTTTTAATTGCTTTATCAATTTTCTATTTATTTTTATGGTGGGAAAAAGGAAAATTTTCATACATTGTAAAAGGGATAGTGGCGGCTTGTGTGGGAATGTGTCTTCATTCAGGCGTTGTAGCCGTTTTAGTTGCTTACTTAATTTTCCTGCTTTTTTATGATAGAAAAGAAGAAAGCTTTTGTATAAAGTGGAATATTTGCTTTAGATTTGCAATTATATCAGCTATATTTTTGATAATATTTGCCCAAATAGGAGATTCAATATTTTATAAATTTGGAAATATCCAAGAAATTAGCGATATTTCAGATAGGGCATGGACTAGTGTTCGAGGAGGTTCGGGATATGTACTACCTGGAAATGGGGCAAGTTCTTTGGGCGAAATACTCTTATATACTCCAATTAGGGCAATTTATTTCATGTTTTCGCCTATGCCAAAATATTGGAGGGGAATGGGGGATGTTATTGCTTTTCTTCTTTGTAGTGTACCTCATATTATAGGGGGGATACTTTTTATTAAACGAGTAGTTTATGAAAAAATTAAGGATAGGAGAAGAAGTTTTTTAATCCCTATTTTTTTGGCAGTCGTAGCGTGTTCAATTATGTTTGGATGGGGAGTAAGCAATGCAGGAACAGCAATAAGGCATAGAGATAAATTTTTGTGTCTGTCTGTAATTGTATTAGCCCTCGAATTAGACATGAGAAAAGATATAAAGGGTAACAAAAAATATGATAGAACAGAGGAAATTTAATATTTATCTAGGAAAGTATATTTGGCTTTGGTAAGGAGAGGACATATGAAGAAGATGAAAGTAGCAGGTGTCGTGGTTTTGTTTCAACCAGAAGCATCTGTCTGGGATAACATAAGTTCATATATTGAAGATATTGATAAATTATATATTTTAGACAATTCTGAACATTATAATGAGCTTCTGATTTCTAAGTTACAATGTGACAGCAGAATAAAATACATCTGTATGAATGGGAACAAGGGACTTGCCAAGGCATTAAGCGAAGGGTGTAATCTTGCAAAAAAGGAAGGATATGAATATGTATTAACAATGGATCAGGATTCAAAATTTGAGTATGGTGCAGTTAAAAAATTAATAGACTATATGGAAAATCATAGAGAGTATTCTATTGTTGGAGCTAATCCTAAATCTATTGATCAAAATGGACAGGTTTTATATTTACGAAAAAGTGGCATGGAAATTAGGGAAGTATATTGGAACATGACTTCAGGTTCATTAATGAATTTGGGAGATTATTTTGAAGTAGGTGGATTTGATGAAGAACTATTTATTGGAGGAATAGATATTGATATTGGGATTAAATTGCATTTAGCTAACAAAAAGATAGGGGTACTAGAGGATGCAATTATCTTACAAAGATTTGGAAATTCGGAAGAAAGAACTTTGTTTGGGAAGAAGGTATATGTCTATTTTGGCAATGATATTAATTGTTATTATTATAACCGGAATGATATGTATTTAAGAAAAAAATATGGAAAAAAGATATGGAAGCAGACAGGTGTTAAATTCTGGAAAGGATTTGTGAAAACGTTGTTGTTTGAAGATAGAAAACTGCATCGACTAAAAATAAAGTTGAAAGCATATAGGGATGGAATAAATAAAAGGTTGGGAAAATGCGAATATATACATGCTGGAGTAACAGATTAAATAAAAAACAAAAGGAGAGATAGATATGTATAAGGTTGCAGTATTACTCTCATCGTATAATGGAGAAAAATATATTGAAGAACAAATTCAAAGTATATTAAATCAAAAAAATGTTGAGGTAGAACTGTACATACGAGATGACGGCTCTACAGATAAAACGATATTCATCATTAAAAAATTAATGAAAGAGAACTTGAATATACATTTAATATGCGAGAAGAATGTGGGATATGAAGAAAGTTTTATGAAGCTAATATATGAAATAGTTCCAGAAACAGATTACTATGCATTTTCCGATCAAGATGATGTATGGTTGGAAGAAAAGCTATTTGTAGCCATTAAGAAGATTTGTAAGCAATCTGCACCTGCAATGTATTACAGTCATTTATGCGAAGTAGATGAATGTTTAAAGAATTTGAAAAAAGAAAGGAAGAAAGAGCTTCCACCAAGTAAAGTGCAGGCATTATTTGGTCCTTTTGCAAGAGGATGCACAATTGTTTTCAATGAGCAGATGATGAAAATATTAAAGAAAGGCAGGGTTAAAAAGAAAACATCACATGATTTCTGGGTAGGTCTTGTAGCTACATATTTAGGAAATGTAGTATATGACGAAACGCCATATATTCTTTATCGTAAGCATGAAAATACTGTTACACATAGAACATGCTATTTAAAGAAAATTAAAGGTTTATTATCAGGAAAAGTGTGTAATAATTATGCAATCCAGTTGTTGCAGGCATATTCAGATATGCTGGATGATGAAACAATTTGTTGCTTGGAGAAAATTGCAAATTATGATAAGTCATTAGAAAATAAATTATATGCAATAAGAAACGTAAAAAAGACGACTTTAAAAGGAACAATTCTTTTAAAATTCTGTTTCTTATTTAATAGAATAGAAAAAATAAATGTGTTGAATAACGATTAATATGAGAAGGGGAACAAAGTGAAAATAAATAAAACTGTAAAAAATTTTATTCAAAATTTTACATATACATTTTCTTCTAATTTAATATCCATGTTATTAGGAGTGGTGATTACTTTAATTGTACCAAAAGTAACTACGGTAGCTTCTTACGGATGGTTTCAACTATTTATTTTTTATACTTCCTATATTGGTATTTTTCATTTTGGCTTTTGTGATGGTGTATATTTACGAGAAGGTGGAAGTGAATATAGTAAATTGAATAGAACTCTTTATCATTACGAGTTTTGGATTTTGTTGTTTAGTCAATTCGTCATAGCCGTTTTACTATGTGCAGTTGCAAGAATATTTATTGTAGAGGATGCGAGGCTTTTTGTTATTGTTATGACAGCAATAAGTCTTGTGATATCAAATACCTCTGCGATGCTGTCTTATCTTATGCAGGCAACAGGAAGAATTAAGGCATATTCACGAAATACATTAACAAAAAAGGTACCATATGTAATATTGGTTATTCTTTTTATGTTGCTGGGAATTTCTGATTTCAAATGGTATATTGTTGCTAATGTAATGGGAATCATGTGCACATGGGTATATGGAGTGTATCAATGCAAAGATATTGTATTTGCAAAAGGCATTAAAATTTCATGGAAGGATATTGCTCATGAAATGAGTGAAAATATTTGCATGGGAATAAAGCTGATGCTGGCTAATTTGTCAGGATTATTTATTTTAGGAATTGTACGGTTTGGAATTGAAAGGCAATGGAGTATAGAAACATTTGGAAAAATCTCCTTTACTTTGAGTGTATCCAATTTACTTATGTTATTTGTAAATGCAGTAGCAGTAATCATGTTTCCAACATTGCGGCGAATGGGAGATGGACAAAGGAAAAGAGTATATCCAATTATGAGAGATGTTCTTATGGTATTTTTATTAGGAATGCTTCTTGCTTATTATCCGGTCAAAACGATATTACAACTATGGTTACCACAGTATACGGAAAGTTTAGAATATATGGCTATCCTATTCCCACTCTGCATTTTTTCAAGCAAGATGTCAATGCTTATTACACCATATTTAAATACATTAAGACTTGAAAAATATTTGCTATACATAAATGTTATTAGTGTAATTGCCAGCTTGGTATGTACAATTTTTTCAGTTAAAGTGTGCAAAAGCTTAGTATTGTCTGTTTTTGTAATTTTGTTTTTGATTATCTTTCGCTGCGTATTGGGAGAAATACGTCTGGCAAAAGAGTTGGAAATAGAGGTGGCTCAAAATATTCTATTAGAGATTATTATGACAATCATATTTGTAATTGCTAGTTGGTACATTACTGGTGGTGCTGGAATGATATTATATGGAATCGCTTATCTTGGATACATACTTTTGAAAAGAAAAGATATAAAACAAACGCTGGCTGATGTGAAAGAACTGACAAAGGTTTCAGAGCAATAGAGGGTTGTGTAGGTTAATTGTACACATCTCTAAGAAGGGGGTCGCATCTCCAAGAAGGGGGTCGCATCCCCAAGAAGGGGGTCGTATCCCCTAGAAGGGGGTCGCATCCCCAAGAAGAGGGTCGTATCCCCAAGAAGGGGGTCGCATCCCCAAAGGAAGAGAACCGAGGTGAAACAAAGCTCCGGTACGATGAACCAGGTTCGCGGTACCAACAAAGGAAGAATCAAGGGGGGAAGGTGTGGACAGATTAATTGAAGGAATTGTTTATTTTGGGCAGTTGATTGATATTCTGTGTATTATTTGTACAATTATAGGTTGTTTTGGTGGGGTTATCCTAAACAATAGGGATGATGGTCCAAACAGCAAAAATAAGGTTAGACGTTTTTTGTTATGGATGCTTGCCATAGTCAGTTTAGTGATATTGGCACTTAATAAATTTGGGATTCCCAATTTAACAAAAGTTCCTGAAATAGAGAATTGTGTATTGGATTCAGCAAAAATTATGTTGAGTCAGAGGGAATTATCTTATGTAATAACAAATGCATATGAATATCAAGATCAAGATCCCCTGTTGTATAAAGTAAGCTTAAACAACAATGAAGCAAATACATATACGAAAAAAGGAACAGCAGTAGAGTTGAAAATAATAGGTATAGAGAAAGTTGATGTATATGATTCTGTCGATTGGGATTCACTAAAAGTACGAGAACCTGGTGAAGTTGAGATAGATCCAAATATTCAGAAAGTGGACCTTTGCGTTGACTTGAGAGAGTGTATGTTAAATGAAATATCAGCGGGGGAGGATTTACTCCTTCTTTAACACGTAAAATAGAAAATGAGCCTAAAAGAATGTATTTGTTTGATGTGGATAATATTATTATGTATAAGATTTATGAGAAAAATACCTCAAAAGAGGATATACTTGATTATTCATATGTTTTTAAAAATATTCCCTACGGAAAATATGTATTCCTCATAGAGGAGGAAGGATTTTTTAAAGAAAGGTATGAAATTAGGATTAATGGTGATGATGTTGAGAATGGGAAGAAATATGTCAGTGTATTATTGGAGAGGATGGAAGAAGAAAAAGACTTATATTTTTCAATAGTGGTAATGAACGAAAAACATGAACCAATAAAAGGGGTGATTTGTGACTTATATAAGGACGGTGATGAAATAAAACGCGAATATAGGACAAATGAGGATGGAAGAGTTTCAGAGAATGGTTTTATTGCAAAAGAAGGCACAGAATTTAATATGGATGTTAGCATGGAACGGAGCGCATCAGTTAATAATAGTGTACATGTTATGGTAAAGAATGAAGATACCATCTTAATAATTTTGAATGAAGATGGAACAATACGGGTTACTGATGCTGCAACAGAGTACAATTATTAAGGGGGTCGCATCCCCAGAGGAAGAGAACCGAGGTGAGACAATGCTCCACACAATCCAATCTGACATCATGGAATTTGCATATAAATATCTTCCGCAGGGAATTGTGTTTGCTACAGTTTCCGGCAGTGCGATTTTCCTGTGTTTGTTTTTATACTTATATAGAAAGCAGCAGTCAATGAAATCAGCCCT
>JBGVDD010000099.1:0-2127 GCA_045119215.1 Lachnospiraceae bacterium
TTTCCTATATCATTTTTATACTTACGAGTTTTAGATATTTCATAGTTGGCAGGTTTTATATAAGAAATCTGTCCATTACTTTCAAGAAATAGATAGTTTTCTTCACTCTCATAACCTGCATCTGCCGTTATATTTTTATACCTGAATCCGTGAAACTCATTTATTCTTACTTCATAAGAACTATTGAAAATTAAGGATAAAATGAGCTTTAATTAGTTGATTTCATTTTCACCCAATGGGTGAAAAAAAATATGAATACCTCTCTTTTTTTATTTATTTCATACGCCTCATATAGTAAAATATAGGTATTAACTATACGAGGTGAATGACAATGCAAAAGCTTATTATTGAATTTTCTGATGAACGTCTGATTACACCAAGTGGTCTGTCACTTGTTGGTCAGATGCTTGGCAAAAGCGATTTTATAAAAAAGTGTAACAACATGAAGATTGATGGTAAACGCTCACAGAACCAAATTAAAAATGGTGATATTCTTCTTTCCTACATCGGTTTGCTTTGTCAGGGAAAAACCTCCTATGAAGATATTCGTGAAATGTCAGCTGACCCTGATTATTATAAGCTTGCACTCGGGATTACAAGAACAATTCCATCAGCTGAAACTTTGCGCCAGAGGATGGATGATATAGGTACTTCTCTAAGAGAAGAAATACTGAATGCCAATGTTGAAATGTTGGGTACTTATAACGTTAAGCCAACATGCCTTGAAGCCGGTATGGTTCCTGTTGACCTTGATGTCACACCTATGGATAATTCAAAAACCCACAAAGAAGGTGTTTCATATACTTATAAAGGTTTTGTTGGATACGCTCCAATGATGGCATACATCGGAACCGAAGGTTTTCTTGTGAATACGGAACTTCGCGAAGGAAGCCAACACTGCCAGTGTAATACTCCGGAATTTCTGCGTCAGACTTTAAAATACAGCCACAGGCTTACTGACAAACAGCTACTTATTCGTATAGATTCCGGAAATGATGCTGCTGAAAATCTTGGTATTCTCATCGAAGATGGTTCTTGGTTTATTGTAAAAAGAAACCTTCGCCGTGGAGAAACTAAACAGGACTGGCTTGATAAAGTAAAGGCGTGCTGTAAAGATATCCGTCATCCCCGTGATGGAAAAACAGTATATATTGGTTCATCCTGGAAGGATGTCGAATACAAAGATTCTGAAGGTAATACTAAAACTATTACTATGAGAATCGTGTATGAAGTAATCGAACGTACAACCGACAGGTATGGTCAGTTTTTAATGGTACCGGATATTGAATGCAATACCATCTGGACAAACCTTGGCTGGAATGATGACGATATCATAAAGGGATATCATGCCCACGGTGAATGCGAGCAGTATCACAGTGAAATCAAGACAGATATGGATGTTGAGAGACTACCATCCGGAAAGTTCGATACAAATGAATTGGTACTTGAATTAACTGTGCTGGCATACAACATCCTAAGACTCATAGGGCAGGAATCACTTAAAAGTAAACGAGCTCCAAAAGCAAACACCCTATTAAACGTCGCAGAATCAGAACCGTTATAAGTAATCTGATTCAGATAGCCGGACATGTAACAACACATGGGCGGCGTGTAGTCCTAGCATTAGGTCGGAGTAATATATGGTGTCAGGCTTTTATGGATATTTATAAGCGCTTTGCTCTAGTATAAAAGGCAGCTATAATATACATAGCTTTATTTTGTGACCTCTTTTTTAGGTTCAAAAGTTATATAGAAAACAAATTCAGTAGATTGCAGGAATATAACTCCCAAAAAAACGAGTTTCTTTCAGAAATTTTTGTTTGGAATGAAATTCCTGCTTATAAAAAAACTGAATTTCACGGATTCAGGAAGGAGATATTTTAGGCAACTGTTGGTTGCCTGAAATGTTCCGGTAAGTTGGTAGATTAGTACAGCAGATGTTAGTAAAATGAATATATGTTATACAGCAGAAACGGAGGAATTATAAGATATGGGATTAGGACAGAATATAGCAGCGTTAAGGAAAATTAAGGGAATGACTCAAGAAAAGCTGGCGGAGCAATGTAATGTATCCAGACAGGCTGTGGCGAAATGGGAGACCGGCGAAAGCGAGCCATCAATAGAGAA
>JBGVDD010000100.1:0-6027 GCA_045119215.1 Lachnospiraceae bacterium
GTCAGAGAGGGCATTACGGACATTTTCGGACAGGGTGTGGAGATTGATGACAGCGAAGCGGTTCAGACTGCGAGAAGGGCAAAGGAGCTGCTTGACAAGCTGGCAGAATACAAGCCGCTTGCAAAGATTGAGGAGCTTGAAGAACAGAATTACAACATGATTGATAATGTCTTAAACAACGGAGCTGAGAAAAAGGAACAGGAGCAGACCAAAGGCAGAATTTCCATTAAGGCAAAGCTGGCAGAAAAAAGAGCGGTCATGGAGCAGAGGGACAAGGCGGAGCGTACCTCACCGGAAAAGGAAATCGACAAAAAAACACAAAGGGAGATGTAAGAAGATGAGTAAATTCACAGTAGAAGAAATCAATTTCATGTGTGTGTTTGAGACACAGGACAGGACGGATATGATTGGGCAGATCAGAAAGGTAATGCCGCACATAAAGGACAGCGACATGGAGGAGCTTGGAGAGCAGGTGTTAGGTAAGCTCCAGAACATGACAGATGAGGAGTTTGCAGAAATTTCTCTGGAAGCGGCAGAATGGATGTGAGTCGGTACTAGCAAAATTCGACACCACATGATATAATGTTTTTCAGTCAGATTAGAGCAGTAAGGATAGTCTTGCGGTTGTCCTTTCTGGAAACAGAAAGGAGGTCGGTATGAATACTTTAGAAGTGCTTACACTTTTACTGGTTGTATTTGCAGCCTTGACATACATAGACAATAAACATAACCGCAAATAAACGGAAAGGCTATCCTCTACGCCAATAGGGGATAGCCTGTAATCCGTTTGATTTTTAAACTGATTATTTGTTTCCGATTGTGCAACCGTTGGACACACCAAAATCCTTCGGTTTCTAAGCTGATTATAAACCAGCCTTGCGGATTTTGCAAGGGGTTTAGGAAAATAGGGGTGTTTCGGCACCTCTATTTTTTTACCTATTTACAGGTTCGGAGTATCTTTTTTCGTTTGTTGTTCCTGTGCCGGATCGGGCTGTATCCGTCCGAGATACTGATTGAGATTTTCCAACTTTCGATTTAGCTCACGCACTTCCTTTTCACAATCTTTATAGGTGGAAGTCAGCTCGTTTTTCTGCTTCATCAGTTCCTGATACTCTGCTTTTAGCTTATCGACATTCAAGCCCTTTAAGTTTATGCCCGCCTGTTCAAGCATACGTCTGGCGCCGCCATAAAGAATGATCTGGCTTTCGTATCTGCGGAAATATGCGTCAGGGTTCTTGGCTTTTTTGTAGCCGATATGATAGGAGCGGTTGTCTTTGTACTGCTGTGCATATTTGATGATTTCCGCAAGGTCTTTGATGCGATGTTCCAGTTCTACCACGCTCTGTTTTGCAGACTTTCCGGCTTCGGTTTTCACCGCAATTTTGTGTTCCAGTTCTGACAGGGAACCGACTTCATTATAGCTTTGTGCGGCAATCTTTAAATTCTCGATGGCAGCCCACCTTTGAAGTCCCGGACTGCTCTGAAATTTTTCGTCTGAGGTGTCAATGAGCCTGCGGGCAGAGTAGTCCCTTTTGGGGATCACTGCCTTTCGCTCCCGTTTCCTTTCGATGCGTTCCCTGATACGTTCCTTTGTGTATTCTTTACCCAAAGACTTTGCACTGCCACGCACAAAACGCTCTTTATCCAGAGGGCGGAATGAGATGTATTTGGCAGCTCCTTCTTCAAAAGTTTCCCCCTTGATTTCATACCCTTTGTTGGAGATAAGTATGATTACATCATAGTACTTGTTAATGCAGGTGCAGAGAGTTTTGATGCGTACACATTACGAGAATTGATAAAGGAATTTCGTTCTCAGGTAGCAAGGACAAATAATATTATCAGATTGTCGCAAGCCAATGTGATGACTGCAGAACCGTATCAGAAAGAAGTGATAGAGCTTACTATTAGAAAGAATGAAGCATTTATCAAAGCCTTTGAGGTAGAAGTGGCAGAGGTAGAGCGTAAGATTGCACGTATGCCCGTGGTTATAGAGGAAGTGGCAGAGGATGATAGTGAGATAGAAGAAAAGTCGGTAGAGGAAGTCAGAAAGCCTACATTCTTTGAGCAAGTAAAAGGTCGAATTACTAAGGCGGTTGAAGAGAGAAAAGAGAAGCAAGTTATTGATGAGTTCTTACGTGAGGAAGAAAAAAAGACTTCTGATACCTTGTGTGTAGAGATTCCATTTTATGATGATGCTTTGACATTTACAGAGATGTTGCCTTGTAAAGATATGAGTGCATATTGCTTACTTAAGCGAAAAGACAATGTGTATTTTGGGTTATGTCGAAATGTGTCGAAAACAGTCTACAACAATAGAGATAAGTCACTCATAGAACTTACAGAAATAACGGAAGAGTTTATTCAGTTTATGGCTTATGATTTGCTATCCGGAGAGTATGACCTTAAGGAGTTTTCTGTTCAGGAAAAGAAGTCTATGCAGATGTATTTTAACTTTGTGATTTCATGTTTTCAGAAGAATATGGGTAACACGGTAAATGTGCAAGAGTATATGGCGTTTAAGTCATATTATAACCGTTTGGTGCAGACTTCTTTTGAACTTGAAGAAAAACGACATAGTGATTATTACAGAGCACTTCCACTTGTAGAGCAGTATATCCGAGGCTAGGTAATTCGCTCGAAAATGCGATTGCTTCTATGAATGCTGCAGGTGGCTACAACTTAAGTGTTGATACTGTAAAGGCAGCACTGAATGCTCATGGTTATTATGATAAAGGCAATGGTATTTGGATTACAAACGGTGGATATCTTACGTATATTTCTGCAGTAAAGATACGTCCGCAGATTCATACAGTAACATATAATGCGAATGGTGGTAGTGGAGCACCGGGGAATCAAACGAAGACTCAAGGGGTGACATTAACTTTGTCATCAACTAAGCCAACACGCACAGGATATACATTTAAGTATTGGAATGCAAGTATTGGTGGAACATATAATCCGGGTGGAAGTTATACTCATGACCAGAATGGTGGAACAGTAACAATGACAGCTTATTGGAAAGATGAGACTGCTCCAAGCTGCAGTTCATTCTCTGCAATTCCAAATTCGTGGAGTAGTGGAAATGGTACAGTAAGCTTTTCTGCACAGGATAAAGGAACGGGAATGTCTTCAATTGTACTTAAGAGATATTCCTATGTTACACAGGCTTGGAGTGACGTAAAGAGTTGGAGCTATAGTGGAACGACTAGTGTTGTGACTGGAACGTACACAGAAACTGCAGAGGGTGTATTTTATTATAAGCTTGTGTTGAAAGATAAGGCTGGAAATACATCAGAAAAGACATCATCTGTTGTGTATCTCGACCATAGTAAGCCTGTGATTTCAGGATTAAATAATACGACCACTACATGGACGAATACCGCTCCTGTAATAAGTGTATCAGCTACAGATTATCTGTCTGGAACAAGTTACAATGGTTCGGGTGTAAGTTCCATAGTTATTAAGAATGATGCAGGAACAGTTGTAGCTAGTGGTACAAGTTCTGCAAGTTACACTTTAAAAGCAAGTGATGAGGGAGTGCATACTTGGACGGTGGTAGCAACCGATGGAGTTGGGTGGCAATCTTCTGGTACAGTATCGACAAAATTCGACATTACAGCACCGGGGATTGATGGAACAGAAACAACTTTAGTTCATAATGGAGAGACTTATTCCGGGTATTGTGAGGATAATATCATTGACCAAAGCATTGATGATAAGAAGTGGCGTAGTGATAATTCCCCTAATCAGACATCCGGACTTAAGAGTGTCATATTGTATAGAGTAGTTGGAACCAATAAGACAGTTATTTATGGAGATACCACAAAAGCAACTTTTAGTGCTTCCGATACTAATTCATCTTTTGATATGTATTATGAAATAGATGCAGATGAAAAAGAGGTGACATATTATTTGATTGTTGTATCGGATCACGCTGGAAATATTGCAAAGAAAAAGTTAATAAGCCAGTACAGTTTACTTACTTGGTTCCATACGAGCATTGAGAGAAGCACTTACCGTTAGGGTAGGTGCTTTTGTCGTTAGAACTGATTGAGAAAATGTTAATTCAGTGATAAAATAATACCTGTAATTTTTAGATAGGGTATTTCATTCATAGGGAGGACAACAATGGCAGAAGCAAAGAAAGACAGAAACAGTGTACTTTATGAAGCAAAGGAAGCAGGTGTACCATTTACAAAATTAGCAGAGAAGTATGGAATAACTGTTACTTGTGCAAATACCATCTATCGTAGAGAAAAGATTAAAGAAGAACATAAGAATGAGAGATATTATCAGCTGCTTGTATCTCTTACAGATAGTGACGAAATGATTACAAGAACGGTACACGTTCTTGAAGGAAATGAGTTAGATTCTGCAGAGGCAATAATGAATGTTACAAAAAAAGAATTGCTTAAATGTAGAAACTGTGGAGATGTAATGGCAGATTTGATATTGAAGATTGCGGATATTCTTCATGATGAGATGAAGAGCAACTAAGAGGAGATATTTTAATGCTTGAAGATGTTGAACAGTATTTCGAAGTAAATCCAAGAGCCTTTTGGTTTAGCAGTAAACTAAACAAAAATATTGCAAAGAGTGTACACTTTAAAGATAGAGAACGATTTGATTTGGCAAAAGTACAGAAGGGCAAGCCGATTGTTTCTGAGAGATATATAATAAAGCTTGTTAATGAATTATTAGAATCTGTAGGGATTAAACCAGTTGAAGAGAAAAGGGCAATAATAAATCCAAATGAAGTAGATTATGACAAACTAAAGGAACAGCATCATTTGTCAGATGAACGAGATATTGTTTGGTTGAAATTTACTAAAAGTAGGCATGTTGGTGTTGTAGCAGCTAGCAATGACATAGGCTTTGATATGCCACAAGATAAGTCGGATTATAAT
The DNA here is from genome assembly GCA_045119215.1 of Lachnospiraceae bacterium. Taxonomy (GTDB): domain Bacteria; phylum Bacillota; class Clostridia; order Lachnospirales; family Lachnospiraceae; genus RUG11237. The sequence continues at coordinate 4,908 of JBGVDD010000100.1, forward strand.
GTTCAGATAAAAGTGTATAACAAATATAAAAAATGTTATGAAGATAAATGGAAATATACTACTTCGGCTATATTGGTACATTCTATTGGTGAAGAATGGGATGAAAGTTTTGTGCTCATTTTTCCTTTAGAAGGTATTGGGAAAACATGCAAGTACAATCGTCACCAAATAGAAATTGCGATTGGAAATTATCTGCTGAAAAATAATGTACCTATTATTGATTATTATTCACATAACTATGGATAGGTAAATGATATTTATGTGTATGGAAAATTTGAATTTGATGGAGGTATTATTATGAAAAAAATTTGGCTTTTTGGGACACTTTGTTTAATGTTAATGTGTTTATGTGCTTGTATGAATGGAAATGAGGAATTGACTACAAGTGAAGAAATGACTACGAATGAGGAATCGACTACAAATGAGGACGTGAGTACAAATAAAGAAGAATTGTGGGATGTAAAGCAATATGAGAGTGTAGAAGAAATCAAAAGTATTGAAAAATTGGATTTGGAGAGGATATTACCTGAGGGAGTAGAAGTATCTACTTACAAGGTGAAATATCAAGTCGATGATTGTACTGTTGTATCATATCTTTCTGTTCCTAATGCATGTATAGAAGAACAAGTTGCTTATCCATGCGTAATTTATAACCGAGGTGGTAATCGGGAATTCAGTGCAAATAAGCCGGAAGATATCGCATATTTGGCAGAGTCTTCCGGAAAAGTCATTTTTGCAACTCAGTATAGAGGTGTAGATGGAGGAACGGGAACAGAGGAGCTTGGTGGGGCAGATTTGAATGATGTTCTTAAACTCATTGACTTTTGTGAAGAATTTGCTTTTGTAGATACAGAGCAAATTTATATGATGGGGGTATCCCGAGGCGGAATGATGACTTATATGGCAGTCAGAGAGGATAGTAGAATAAAGAAAGCGGTGGTTATATCTGGATTATCAGATGCATTTATGGCTTATGATGCAAGAACAGATATGCAGGAGGTTTTTAAAGAATTAGTTGGAGAAACACCAAAGAGCAATCCAGAGGAATATGAAAAACGTTCTGCTGTTTATTGGGCAGAGGAGATTAAGTGTCCAATATTAATTATACATAGCAAATTGG
>JBGVDD010000101.1:0-2416 GCA_045119215.1 Lachnospiraceae bacterium
GGACAGCGTGGTAAAAAGTACAATGAATGGCAGGCAGACAAACGTGGTGGTTCTGATAAAACCCAACTTAGAAAGGACATCAATATTGCCATAAAGTCCGCTTCCACTTATGAGGAATTTCTCTTACTTATGCGGGCAAAAGGATATGAAATCAAAGGGGAAACTTTTGGAGAAGATACAAGAAAATATATTTCTTTCCGTTCTCTACACCAGAAAAATTTTGTACGTGGCAGTGCAAGGTCTTTGGGAAAAGAATACACAAAAGAGCGTATCAAAGAACGTATTGAACAGAAATGGGAACGCAAAGTTGTCATCCCCAAAAAAGATTATTCTTCACGAAAATTGGTTGATACTTCTGATGAGAAATTTAAAAATAGTCCCGGATTGAACCGTTGGCAACCATTGAAAATTTAAAAATTGCTGCTGCAAATTATAATGAAGTCAGTTCCATTTCTGAATTGGAACACAAGATTTCTGTCAAAAAAGAAGCCGGAAAATCCGCGAAACAAAGTGTCGTGGAATTGGAACATCGCATCAAAGATTTGGCGGAAATTATTAAATATGCCGAACAGTATAAAGCCAATCGTTCCTATCATATTGGCTACAAAAAAGCCAAGAACCCGGACGCATATTTTCGTAGATATGAAAGCCAGATTATCCTTTATGGCGGTGCCAGACGTATGCTTGAGCAGGCAGGTATCAATCTGAAATCTTTGAATGTTGATAAGCTGAAATCAGAGTATCAGGAACTGATAAATCAGAAGAATGAGCTGACTGCTACTTATAAGAATTGCGAAAAAGAAGTTTGGGAACTGAACCGGAAGCTGGAGAACCTTAATCAGTATCTTGGACGGGAAACTATAATCTCACAAGAGCCAAAAGACAAGCAACAATCTTTATAATATCTGTGGTATATCATCAGATATTATAGTATAATTACTTTCAGTATTTAACAAAGGAGCTGCTAAAATTTATGCTTACATTTATTGATGAAAGTGGATACCCTCGCCCTACTGACTCAACTAAAAATCCTATACTACTTGGTGTCTGTGTCCATGAAAATGATATTAAACCTATTACAAATCAAATATATAAATTAAAGGATTCGATTTACGGAAAACAGGATGAAATCAAATCCACAAAGCTCATTCGTGAAGCTACTATTACTAAAAACCGTACTAACAACAAAGCATACGTTGAAGGCATGGTAGATATTATTTCTTCTTATGATGCAGCGATTTTTGCCGTCATTATGGACAGACCGGATGAGCCTATCATCGTTCCTGAACACCATCTTCCAAAGCAATACTATTTGCTATTAAAGAAAGTAGAATTTTATTGCAACCACCATCACTATGGAAAAGCAATGATGATTTTTGATGAAGTACATGAAGATGCCGACCGAAAAATTGCTGAGGCTACTACCGGCTTTCTATTCAAAACCAAGTTCGGGCGTTCCTTCCACCACATTCTTGAAATGCCATTGTTTGTCAGCTCTGCTGTTACTCCAGCAGTACAATTTGCTGATATATTTGCAGGAATTGTAAGACATTATTATGAAAACGAACTGGATCAGAAAGAACCGGAAACAGAATTTCAGAAATGGATTGCAGAACTTTTTGCAAAATTGTATAAACTCACAGAAAATAACTATATTCCAAGGTCACACTATGTAGAATATGGTTTTCAGAAAATAGGCAAAAACTTCTCTTATCCAGTAAATGAAAAGTTTATCACTTCTGAGGAAGATAGTACCGAAGAAAACACTGATATTTTTGAATAATTTACTAATTGACTTCATACAAATATGGTGTATAATATTAATAGAGTCATATGTTGTTCCGTCCTGGAGCTGCGTAGGACTCGTAATATTAACAAAAGTGTCGCACTTGCAGTTTAGCAGGTGCGATTTTTGTTTTTCATAAAAAAGCGGATAGCCAGCCATTACAGCCAACTACCCACCATGCACTTTACTGCTCACTTAGCATTTTCTAAAACTCTCTTTTCAAATTTTGCTTTTATTATATCTCTCTATGCGATTTCTTTTCCGCATCCTTATCCGGCGATAATTTTTCTCCCTTGTCACGATGCTCTATCATTGCCTTTTTCTCTGCCAGCTTCTCTTTTATGGAAATTCTCCCCGGTGAACGTTCTTCCTCTTTCTTTGACTTTTCATTGTTCAGTACATTATCAATCATATTATAATTGCTTTCTTCAAGCTCCTCCACCTTTGCAAGTGGTTTATATTCTGACAGCTTATCTAACAGCTCCTTTGCCTTTCTAGCGGTCTGTACGGCTTCACTGTTATCAATCTCCGTACCTTGTCCGAAAATGTCCGTTATGCCCTCTTTGACACTTTCTGCTATGATTGCATTAAGGAAATCATTAAGATACCCGGTATTTCCGTTTTTGATGT
>JBGVDD010000102.1:0-10470 GCA_045119215.1 Lachnospiraceae bacterium
AACGAAAATATTCTTCTATTTTCCAGCGTGAAAAATAGATTCTTGCTACTTTGATTACATCTTCTTTGGATTTGATTTCTTTATTGGTTGCAAGCATCATGGGATGTTCTGTAATACCATAAACAAGTACCAGATAAATATTCTTTCTGGATGCAGTAATCTGCACTTTTACATGGGAAAGATATGCCTCATGCTCTTTTCCTTTGTAATATACACTTGTTTTCACTTTACCTTTGCGACGATTACGAAGTTCCGTTGCCATAGTCCATTTATTGTGGTACAGAAGCTTCCGGTTGGATTTCAGACGAATTACATAATCCTGTTTCAGTTCTTCCATTTTTAAAAACATTTTGTTATCATCATACCCTCTGTCCATTGCGAATGTTGCTTTTTCAAACAATGCAGCCCCCTGTTCCATAGCCTCAAAAGTAATGGTGTTAGCTGATTTGTAGTCTTTCTCAGAGGAAGAATGTATTCTTGAAAAAATGCTAACCGGATGATTACTTTTTGTAAGAACGCAGGCCTCGGTTACATGATAACCTTTTTTGTAAACATTTTTTGTGGAGGTACTTTCAGAACCATCACGAACGATACCCAGAGCTTCAAATTTATATCCGTCAGGCTTTGTAACATCACTGTCATCAATATGAATGACTGGTTCATCGGGAACCCATTTTTTAATTGTCTGAAGATAGGAAACAGTGGCTTTTTGAGAAATGCCCTTTTCAAGATGTCGGGATAATCGTTCCACACTGTTGATCTTTTTCGTATTCTCATGAAGCTGCTCAACGATATCTGTTAACATACAACTTTTGGATGCCAGCATACCATAAATCATATCGGCAGAAAATTTTTTATCCGGTTTGGATAAATGTTTTGAAATTTTATTTGAAAAAGTTAAAATTTCTCTTTTCAATGTATAAGTATTTGTTGTAGAATTAAGCATAAGGAATCCTCCTGAATTTGTTTAGTATGATTTTGATTAGTCACCTTAATTTTACTACAAAGAGGGAAAGGATTCCTTATATTTTGGCATTTTTTGAAAGTTGTTTACTAGAATATTTGAAAAATCAAGTGGATGTGGATAAAAGTACGGAAACTCAAGGAAAAAGTTATTGACAATGTGCTTGTGATGTTGTACAATGGTATCTTCACCGATGCTCCGTTCGGGATTCCCGGACTAATCAACTCGGTAAAAAACACGGATAAACAGTTTTATTTGGTGGAAAAAGACGGCAAGCAGTTTTTTGTTACCGTGACGGATGAGTTTATTGAAACCCGTCAGCTTGCCAAGCGTATGAACAGCAAAAAAATTGAAATCGGGAATTGGAGATTTACTAAATGTGAATATGAAGTCAAATAGATGCGATTGAAAAGGAATGAATAACGAAAAACTCTTGGGAGGTATATTGTGAGATGATACACAGAGATATAATGTCGCCGCAAAAAACAATACTTGTGTTATTCTTAGTTGTACTCGTGGGTGTTTTTTTTGTATTGGATATTCTTCCAAAGGGTATTGCACAGGGATTTGCTTGCGTGGGAATAAAACTGGATTCCAGTGATTTGGGAACAAAATATGGGATGGGCATAACCGTTAGACTGCTCGGGTTGGCTTTGCTCCTTCCGATTCTATCTCAGCTAAGCGATATGCGGATATTCACATATAGAATTGATAAAACCTGCTTTGCCCTCAGTTGGCTGTTCTTTGTCTATATTGCTGCCAATTTAGAAATTGGCAGCGTGGCTCATGCAACTCCACGGTTGCTTCTGTTGATGGTTTTAGAGTGTATTGCCATCGGTTTTTATGAGGAGATACTCTTTCGGGGTGTGCTGCTGCGGCAATACATAGAACTCTTTGGGAATAGTCATAGAAGAATCATCTGGGCTGTTTTTGCGTCAAGCCTCATGTTTTCGTTGACACACATGATGAATTTTCGAACGGGAGTTAGCACCGTGGCAGTATTGTCGCAGGTAGGCTATACTTTTATTATGGGAGTTGCCTTCTCGGCACTGCTGATTAGAACGAATTGGAACCTTCTGTGGTGCGGCATTCTTCATAGTATATATGACATGGTGGGCGGCTTTGGTGATTTTTATGTTCGGCAAGCGACAACTGAAGCGATAGCGAGCAATAACACCCCAAGCGCAGGCGCATACCTAATGAATCTCTGCCTTTTTATTCCCTTGCTGTTGTATGCAGTTTTTCTGGTGCGAAAAGATGTAAGTCATTAACAACCGAAAACATAAAAAGTAAGACTTTATCACACAGAGAAACGTCATGCTTGCTAGAGATTAGTTCGTTCTATTTTGGTAAATTATCATATTGTGAGTTATAAATTGGAAGCATTTCAATCAGCTCACCATGTCGTTGCTATTTTGTGTTATGCTATGTTATAGAATTTTCTTTCCCTTATTTTTTCCCTTATCAGAGTTCGTAAACTCATATGGAAAGATATAAAACAAGGGAAAGCCTAAGGGAAAGCTCACCTGCGGCAAACATAGTGTTTTCAAGGGCTTATGAGGAATTTAATGATAAAATATAACAGTTATTAAATCCCTTAAAACAGGTGAATTCTCAATTCCAGTTTGTTGAGCTAGTAAATTCATATTTTTCACTCTACGGAGCGTAGAAACCGCATAAATTCACCATATTCTACGTTTCGTGGGTGTAAAGTGGAGATATTTTGTATGATAATCAAACCAGGAAGGAGGGAAAACAAATGGACCAAATAAAGATTGGAAAATTTATCGCTGATGAAAGAAAGAGAAAAGGATATACCCAAAAACAACTCTCTGAAAAATTAGATATCAGTGATAAGACAATTTCTAAATGGGAACGAGGAAATGGTTTTCCAGAAGTATCATTATTGTTGCCTTTGTGTAATGAATTAGAGATAACAGTAAATGAGCTTTTATCTGGGGAAAGAGTATCAGAAGATGATTATCGTAAGAAAGCGGAGGAAAATATGGTGAATTTAGTAAAAGAAGCACAGGAAAGTAAAAAGAAAATTATATTATCAACTATGGTGGCTGGGTTATCAGTTGTTGCTGCTGTACCTTTAGTTATGGTTGCAGGGATGTTAGAAATGGAGACCTGGTTACAAATTTTGTTAATTGTGATAAGCTTGACGATTATTGGAATGGGTGTATCAATTGCTTGTATTCTTGACAGAGAAGCAGGAGCATTTGAATGTCCTGAATGCAATAATAGATTTGTTCCTGATATGAAGTCCTATGTTATGGGATTGCACACAATTACAAAGCGTAAATTAGTATGTCCTCATTGTGGGGCTCATAGGTATTGCAAAAAAGTGCTTACAAAGTAAATTTTTATCTATGTAATGAGATAGACAACTTTCAGCTTTCGCCTGCTTTGCATAATTGCTATATCGACGGTTAGAAGCATATATTAAAATAACAATGGGCTGTCCGTTATGGATGGCACATTCGCACATATGGAGTTTTTTTCAATTTCCACTCAATTTACATTCAATGTAGGTTGGGTGGATTTTTTATATTCTATACCTACAAAATAAAACGCCCGCAGGGCAGAAAGGCAGGTACAGAGTATGTACGAAGAAAATAATTCACATGACAAGCCGGTTGTAATCGGTATTGACCACGGGTTTTCACTTATGAAAACCAAGCATCACATTTTTAGTAATGGCGTAGTGAGGTGTAACGGCAGACCACCGGTGGCGGAGAATAGCTTTTATTATGATGGTAGTTATTACTGCATCGGTGGGGAGCGTAAGACAGTTCACGAGGATAAGACAGCGGATGAGGACTTCTTCCTTTTGACGCTGGTAGCTGTTGCCAAGGAAATTAAGACTAGAGGATTGCCACGCACCTTGCGTGTGGTACTGGGGGTGGGAGTTCCTTTTAAGCGATTTGGGAAGGAGCAGGCGAAGTTGGTAGCATATTTGAAGCGAAGCGGTACACATTTTATTGAATTTGAAGAGGAGGATTATGTCATAACCATTGAAGATGTATATTGTTTTCCGCAGTGTTTTGCGGCGGTTGCAGACCGTATTGGAAACATGCAAGGGCGATATGTTGTGGCAGATATCGGTTCCTGGACCAAGGATGTCATCTGCATTGATGAGAGAAAAGTACAATCCGATAAATGTGTCACCATACCCAATTCCATAATTACCCTGTTTCAGGAAATCAACGCAGCTGTTGCAGAGGCTACAGGAGGAAGAATTCCGGAAAGTGTGATACAGAATTTCATACTTGGTAAGGATGTGGTAATTCCTGAGGAGGTAAAAGAGATTATCATATCAAAGCTGAAAGCATTTGCAACGGATATAGAAGGTATGCTTGATGAGAGTGGATTTGACCTTGTTTATTCCAACATTCTGTATGTGGGTGGTGGAGCGACCATTATGAGAAGATTTGGAAATGCAAGGGAAAATGTAGCATATCTGGAAGACATCAGGCTGAATGCCAAAGGCTATGAGCTTCTGGCAACCCATCAGATGAATAAAAGGTAGGTCGGTTTTATGCAGAAAACAAAAGAAGGATGTCGCTGGACCATCAGACTGAGCAATAAGGACTATGCACAGAAAGAGATAATCCGCATGTTTGAATATTTATTGGCAACCGGTGAGTATGCAACGGAATCTGATATTTTCAGAGAAGGCATTAAATGCCTTTATCGGGAAAAGACGGAGCCGGACAAAGTTACGGACTGGGATAATCGAATACAGGAATGTGCCCGCACGACAGCAGACAATGTGTTGGAGCGTATGCAGTCCATGCTGGATGCAATCGTGCGTAAAGGTGGTCTTGTGACTGTGGCAGGAACTGTTGCAGATGCAGATGAACCGGTAGAAGCAGATGTAGGTATGGCTCCACCGGAAGCTGTTGAAGAACTGTCGGATGAGGTGGATGATTTCCTAAGTGATTTCTTTGGTAATATATAAAATTTCTTGAGTATTGACAAGGCTGACAAAGTGGCGTCAGATAATCGCTTTTTGCGATTGGCTGTACGTCTGCTTGTCAGACGGTGGTGCATAAGGGAGTAGTAAATTTCATATGGAAGCTGGGGCTTGGGGGTGCAAAAACCCCAACAAGTTCCCGCCCTGTGTCTACACGGGGCGGAACTTGCTCTACTATTCGCGACATAGTGGAGCGTATTCGCAAGCGTTAGCGCGCGTATTCGTGAACGACCTTAGGGGAGTGAGCGTATAACCGGAGGGAGGAGCGTAAGCGACGGCGAAAGATAAGTGCCGTATCCGGCACAGGAATAGAAAAAGCAGATTTAGAGGAGGATTTATATGGCGAGAAACGGAGTTCAATTTAATATGTGGCTTTCGGAAGAAGAGAAAGCAAGGATTCAGGAAAAAGCAAATAAGGCAGGCATCAGTATGTCGGAGTATATCAGAAGGTGTGCTCTTAGCAGGAAGATACCACAGTATGGAGATGTGGCAGTATTAAGGGAGATTTCAGCGGAACTTGGTAAGATTGGTTCCAATCTGAATCAGATAGCACATCATCTGAATGCCGGCGGTAGCGTGTATTCCGTATATTATGATTTACAGGAAGTGATAAAGGACTGGAATGATATGCATTTTCGGATACTCAAGCAGGTAGAGGATGTCTGCTGTGGTAAGTATCATTACGGGAGGAGTGCATAATGGCGATTATCAAACACATACCGGTAAAGAACAGATATTATTCTGCGGCAGTGGAGTACCTTAGTTGCAAATTTGATGAGCATACCATGAAGCCATTGGAGGATGCCAAGGGACGAATGATAATGCGCGACAATTTCTTAATCGAGGGTATCAATTGCAAGGTTGATACCTTCGGTGCAGAATGTATTGAGGTTAACCGGTATTATGGCAAAAATAACGCTGCAAAGGATGTAAAGGCGCATCATTATATCATTAGTTTTGCACCGGAAGACAATATTACCATGCAGGAGGCAATGGAATTTGGCAAACAATATGCAGAGAAGTTTCTGCCAGGACATCAGACAATTCTGGCGGTACATCCGGATGGGCATAATGGTACCGGGAATGTTCATGTTCACATTGTAATCAATTCCGTCAGGAAGTATGAGGGAAAAAAAGAACGCTGGCAGGATAAGCCCTGTGAGTACAGGCAGGGGTGCAAACATAAAAGCACCGGCAAGTTTATGCACGCAGCAAAGCGTTGGGTAATGCGTGAGTGTATGGTAAAGGGATATAATCAGGTGAATCTTCTGGCCCGTTCGGATGGAAACAATTATTGGGTAGAGAAGCGTGGAAAGGAGGCAAATCCTGATTTTAAAACAGATAAAGATATGATTCGGGAGAGGCTGGATGCATTGATACAGCATGCAGAATCTTTGGACCATATGATATATTATCTGGAGCATGTGGAAGACTGGCAGATTCGCGAGACTAATAAAACCATCTCCTTTCGGATGCCACATATGAAGAAGTCCATTCGTGGAAAGTCTCTGGGTGAGAAGTATGATAAGGAGGCACTGGAGCAGAGAATAGAAAAGGCAATAGAAGCTAAGGAAGAAGCGGAACGAATAAGAAAGGCAAGGGAGGAGGCAATTAGAAACGAGCAGGAAAGAATGCGTCTAGCTGAATCAGAGTGGAGGCAAAGTGAAAAATTGGCACAGCATGAGGAAGAGCATACGACCCGGACGGATGCTTCTGTGCTCAAAGAGCCAGTTGATGAATTTGAAGAAGCATTAAATAACGAATATGATATGACATTCGCTACAAAACTGGAACAGGCTACAGTCACATCACCGGATATGGATGTTATATCTGAAGCTATGGATATAAGGGCAAAACTCATATGTCTGGAGTATGAACAGGAATATAATTTGAATAAGATTTCTGATCTGGATTATGAGATCAGGCATCATAATCCGAATTATCAGTCCTATGTAGAGAATCAGGCACTCATAAGAAAAAAGCAGTCTTATATTAACCAGTGGACACAAGAATTGGGACAATGTAAGTTGTTCCAAAGGGACTTAAAGAAGTATTATAAGGAACAGATTCAGGAGGCAGAAAGTGAGATTAGTGATATAAAGGAAGCAAATACCAAAATTCTTGCAAAAGCCGGATGTAGGAACGAGGATGAACTTCGGTGTTATCAGGATTCTTATCAGCAGAAAATGAAACAGTGCGATATACTGGCTCAGAGAAACCAGAGTATTAAGAAGGAATGTGCGGCGTTAAAAGAATCCTATATTAATCTTATCTCACAGGCAGACGAGTCCACGAGGGAGAAGTTTATTACAGATAAAAAGGAATACCAGAAAAGCAGTGCTGCGAAGGCAGAGGCAATTCTTAGAGGGATGTACGCAGAGGCTTATTCCGAAATGGATGCTCAGACTGCTATGATAAGAGTGGAGACAAGCTTACAGAATGTTGTAGGAGATGGCAGATTCCATAATGGTATTATCAGAACGAAGGGAAGCAGATAGATGTAGTGAGTTTCATAGAAAAGAGTATTGCCCAAATCCGAATAGAATTTGGGCAATTAATCATTTCTCGGTATAATTTTCAAGACTTATAAGAGAAGACAATTCGTCGGAAAAACTGAGTGTGGTTAATTTTACGCCTTTTGCCACATATCGAACATCCTTGTAAATAGGCGTGTTTTTTGTCGCAGGTTTTGAAAAAATGGCTAAAATCTGAAAGGTCACATCAGCAAGATTTCGTATATCTTCAAGTAAGCAGGAACTGGGTACATAATAATTTTTGTCTTTCGTGAATCCAAGACAAAAATTAGTGGTTCCTGCTAATCTGTCAACGGATAGCTTGGGACGGATCGAATTATATATTGCTGTCATTTTTGAAGATTTTAAGAAATTGACTATTAGTGGCAGTGCCTGCAATTTTAACTCAGTAGTGCCGTCAGATTTGAATGCAATATCACTTTCTTTTAAAGTGCTGTTAAGGCATTTCTGATAGAATTGCGTAGGGTTATGTAATATATTTCCCTGTGAATCAATAAATTCTATCCCGGTAAGATGTTGAAAGTTACGTGGAAGAAATGCACTTTCAAAATATTCAATTTGATTATTTTGACGATTCTTGTATATAAAGATGTAGTTGTAACCATTAAGCTTGTCATCGTAATCCTTTGCAGCACGGGATATGATGCGTATGGCATCTTTTAACTTTTGTTGTTCCATAATGATATCCTTTCCGGAACAGCGTGTTTTCGAGCGTTAAAAAAGAGAGTTATAATACCGCAGCATTATCAACTCTCTTTTAGTGGCTAATTTTTCTGTTGTCCGCCAACGGCTGGCACATTCGTCCAGTAAGGCTTCAGGTTTTTCTGTTGCCTGCCAACGGCCGGTACATTCGCCCGGTAAGTCTTTCGGATTATGGTGTTAGCCCACCTGAAACAGCACGCTGTTTCTACTACTATTATTATACGAATGAGTTGATTTTATGTCAATATTGATTTGAAAATTTGTTTGTATTATGCGATGATTTTCTGATTTACATCCGGTATTTTCAATAATGAAATTGTGTCGAGGGTATCTAATCGCTGTGCCTGTTCATGGCATTGCAATACATCCTCGTGTTCAGGACCAAGATGCTTGTCTAAAATTGATTCTGCCTGTGCGTACATAAGTCTGGCTTTTTTTACATTGCGGATTATATGATGTAAAGCGGCAATGTTTTGGGTAATATAACCTGCCATCAAGGAGTCGGCTCCAAATACATTTTTTATGATGCCCAGACAGTTTGTATAAATTCTTAGTGCTTCTGAGAAGTCTCGTTGGTCAAATAATAATCTTGCATATTGAATTAAGCAACTGATACCGTTTGGAGAATATTGCATTTTCGTATATTCAAGAATGCCATATGCTTTTTGTACATATTCCAGAGCTTTAGCGTTCTTTCCCTGAATATGATAACATCGACCTGCATCCAAATATAGGGTAGAAAAATTAAATGTATTGGCGGAGCCATCTTTTCCTGCTATGAAAATTGCTTTTTCCTCAAAATCAATAGCTTTATTGATGTTATTATGGATGTTCCATGCTTCGATAGCTTTGAAATGCTCCAACAAATATCGGTCAGAGTTGTTCTTAAAGTCCGATTTTATGCAAAGGTATTCATAGGTACCGAGTAATCGTGAATAGCTGCGATACCTGTGATAGCGGTTGTTAAATTCTAAAGAAGAACGAACAATGGAAATCCACTGTGCGGAAGGCTCATTTTTCACAAAACGTTCAATCATGTCTATCATATCTAGCGTAAAGCGAATCAGTTCGGAATTATCAGCTGCAAGAGTTTCATAAATTCCTGCGAATAGCGGTTCACAATCACTCGATGTAAGAAATTTTCCGGCATTGGTAAGTCTTCGGATGTAGGGTTTCATAGTAGCACGACCACAGTTGATACTTAGCAGTCCTTTGTTAATGAGGCTGTCGAGGTGGCTTGTATAGATGCCACACCATTTATGCAATAGTTTTAATGGAAACCCATTTTCCGGCGCCAGTGCTATATATGACAATAACAGTTGTTCCTCTTTGGGTAAATCCTTATAGCCGAGAAGTTGTAACATGTGTTCTTGAAATATATACATTTTCCTATGATTGTCTTTGGTTAGTAACAAGTTGTTTGTTTCCTGTGGAAGGAGTATGTTTTCTCTTAGCTTATGGCACAGGGTATCTGGTGTTACTGAATGATATGCCAACAGTCTGGCAACAAGCTCTGTAGCCACAAGGTTATAGTTAATGGTTTCAAGTATAATATTAAGTTCGTTCTGATAGGATGTTATTAGTTCCGGTGAAACGTTGGAAAGGGTACATTCTAACAGTGCACGAGAAATCTTGTCAGACGGCTTTAGCTCATAATTGGCATAGTTATCATAGTGGTTGCGACTTGTCAGTAAGACCGTGCATTTCAGTGTGCATATCTGCTGTAATAAAGAGTCCTCTGCTTGTAGGGTGTTGAAATTATCTATGATTAGCAGCGAATCATCTTGCAAGGATTTCAGAAAACGATAATGTTTTTTGAAACGGTCTTTTTCACTTAAGGTATCTGTATCATCCACAAAATCAAGGTCGGAAATCATTTCATAAAAGCTCCCTGTGTACTCTAAATACAGAATATTGGTATAGTCTTTCTTATGTTCCTTGGCGTACTGTTTGGCAAGTTCGCTTTTTCCAATGCCGGGCAATCCGGTAATGAAGAGTGTTGTATGTTGTTGTAAAAGTGTTGTTACGGCAGAGATATCTTCTTCTCTGTTAATAAAATTTTTTACCGGTTTTGGAATATCTGTTGTTAATATAATATCGGCAATAGTAAGAAAAGCCGGTGTGATGTTCTTTGTGGCTTTTTTAAAAGGTCTTGACATTCCAAACAGAAAGCAAGAACATAAAAACTCTGCAATAGCTACATCTTCTACGTCATTGTATAGTTCTAAAAGTCTGTTTTTCTCATAGTCAGAGATGGAGCAGTCCTGTATTAACAGATTCTTCGTGTC
>JBGVDD010000103.1:0-47987 GCA_045119215.1 Lachnospiraceae bacterium
CGATTTTCATTGGGATATTAGCTTTGCTGATGTCCTTTGGTAGCTTGATTGTAGCGTTGCTTGCCTTTCTCGATAAGAGAAACAAGCGAAAATAAAAATGCCTATCCTGTCTGCCAACAGGATAGGAAGTGTCCGTAAGGACATTATCTGACCTAAACTCGGAGCATCCACCTTTGGAGTGGGTGCTTTCTGTTTACTTAGATATTATCATGTTATGTTTGAAATTTCAAGAGTCCATGGAATAGAAAAGGAGAAAAAAATGACAAGCAAATCGAAATTAGAAGTTAGGTATGCAGAGACAGACCAGATGGGAATTGTACACCATTCCAATTACCCGGTCTGGTATGAGGTGGGAAGAACAGATTTTACAAGGGAAATGGGAATGCCATACGATAAAATAGAAGAGAATGGGGTGATGTTTCCTTTGTTGGGATTAAGCTGTAAATATATAAAAGCAGCAAAATACGGAGACACTGTGATTGTGGAGACAAAGGTTACAAGACTAAATATGGTAAAGGTGGAGTTTTCTTACAAAGTATTTCGGGAAAGTGATGGAGAGCTGTTAAATACTGGAAGTACGGTTCATGGGATGGTTACCAAGGCCTTGGAACCTTTAAATATGAAAAAGGAAAAGCCGGAGATCTATCAGTTGTTAGTCTCCGCTATGGAAACAGAAAAATAAAAAGAAAATAGAGAGAAAATAAAAATAAAATTAAATCCCTTTAAAATATAGAATATAAGAAAAAATGAGATAAACACAAATAAATACAAATAAATGGGAATAAATGGAGATAAATCTGCATAAATTGAATTGCACAATTATCATAAAGTGTTAATATAACACTATCGATTAGCACTCGAATCAAATGAGTGCTAATAACACAGGTGAATAAGAAAAAGGAGGAAATAGAAATGAAGTTAAGACCATTAGGAGATAAGGTAGTTTTAAAACAGTTAGAAGCTGAAGAGGTAACAAAGTCTGGAATCGTTTTGCCAGGTCAGTCACAGGAAAAGCCACAGCAGGCAGAGGTTATCGCTGTAGGACCAGGTGGAGTGGTAGATGGTAAGGAAGTTACCATGTTGGTAAAAGAAGGGGATAAGGTAATTTTCTCTAAATACTCAGGCCAGGAAGTAAAGCTTGGAAATGACGAGTACATCGTAGTAAAGCAGAACGATATTGTAGCTGTAGTGGAAGATTAATAAAGAAGATTGATTGAGAATATCAGGTAAAGGAGATAAGAAACATGGCAAAGGAAATTAAATATGGCGCAGAAGCCAGAGCAGCATTAGAAGCAGGTGTAAATAAATTAGCAGATACCGTAAGAGTAACCATCGGACCTAAGGGAAGAAACGTAGTGCTTGATCGTTCTTTTGGCGCTCCAATGATTACCAATGACGGTGTTACTATTGCAAAAGAAGTAGAATTAGAGGATGCTTTTGAAAATATGGGAGCACAGCTGGTAAAAGAAGTTGCAACAAAGACCAACGACGTTGCAGGTGATGGTACCACAACAGCTACTGTTCTTGCGCAGGCAATGGTAAATGAAGGAATGAAGAACTTAGCAGCCGGTGCAAACCCAATCATCTTAAGAAAGGGTATGAAGAAGGCAACAAAGGCAGCGGTAGAAGCAATTCAGAATATGGCTGCTCCAGTACAGGGCAAGAATCATATCGCAAAGGTTGCAGCAATTTCTGCAGCAGATGAGGAAGTTGGAAATATGGTAGCAGACGCTATGGAAAAGGTTTCCAATGACGGTGTTATCACAATCGAAGAGTCAAAGACAATGCAGACAGAACTTGACTTAGTAGAAGGTATGCAGTTTGACAGAGGATATATCTCAGCATACATGGCTACAGATATGGAAAAGATGGAAGCAAACCTTGACAATCCATATATCTTAATCACAGATAAGAAGATTTCTAATATCCAGGATATTCTTCCAATCTTAGAGCAGATTGTACAGTCAGGAGCAAAATTATTGATTATTGCAGAAGATGTAGAAGGAGAAGCTTTAACTACATTAATCGTAAATAAATTAAGAGGAACCTTCAACGTAGTAGCAGTGAAGGCTCCAGGATACGGTGACAGAAGAAAAGAAATGTTAAAGGATATCGCAATCCTTACAGGTGGTCAGGTAATCTCTGATGAACTTGGAATGGACTTAAAGGAAACTACTTTTGATATGCTTGGACGTGCAAAATCTGTTAAGGTTCAGAAAGAAAACACAATCATTGTTGACGGAGAAGGTTCTAAGGAAGCAATTGATGGACGTGTGGCTCAGATTAAGGCTCAGTTAGAGGAGACAACTTCTGAGTTTGATAAAGAAAAATTACAGGAAAGACTTGCTAAGATGGCAGGTGGAGTTGCAGTTATCCGTGTTGGTGCAGCAACAGAAACAGAAATGAAGGAAGCTAAGCTTCGTATGGAAGATGCACTGGCAGCTACAAAGGCAGCAGTAGAAGAAGGTATCATCGCAGGTGGTGGTTCTGCTTACATTCATGCATCTAAGGAAGTAGCTAAGTTAGTGGAAACATTAGACGGAGATGAAAAGACAGGAGCTAAGTTAATCTTAAAGGCATTGGAAGCACCATTGTATCACATCAGTGCAAATGCAGGTTTAGAAGGCTCTGTGATTATCAACAAAGTAAGAGAATTAGAACCAGGTATGGGATTTGATGCATTAAATGAACAGTATGTAAACATGGTAGAGGCAGGAATTCTTGACCCAGCTAAGGTTACAAGAAGTGCATTACAGAATGCAACCAGTGTAGCATCTACATTGCTTACCACAGAATCCGTAGTAGCAAACATCAAAGAAGACGCACCAGCAATGCCAGCAGGTGCCCCAGGCATGGGAATGATGTAGTGTAACAGTTTCGCCTAAGGCTGAACTGTTATGATGTAGTTCAACAGTTTCGCTAGCCAGGTTGAAAATAAAAAAGACGCAGGATTGTGCTTGCACAGTCTCTTGCGTCTTTTTTTCTATTCATCCAGCCATCTTAAAAAATCAATTACTTCTTCCAAACGAATGGTATTATAGGCAACAGAAAAGATGACAGGAGAATCTTCATACATTTTTCGGGATTTCTCATACTCTTTCAGTTTTTTGGTATTGCTTACATCGATTCCGGCAACATATTCGCCTACTACCTTGTCGTTTTCATCATATTGCTGGGTTTTTATCAGATTATCCTGATATTTCTCTAATAAATCATTTGGCAGATTCTTTTCTAAGTCAAGAAATGCTTCCTTGGGGCCAAAATAATCAAAAATAGTTTGATTCGCAAAAAAGAAATCCACCCGTTTCATGTCAAATTCTGACATAACCTTGGTGTAGGCAACGGAACTCATCTGGTCTTTTAACTGGGTATCAATGTAAACAGAACTGTTAAAATAGGCTTTGTGTTTATCTAAATCACAGCCTTTAAAAGAAGCGTAGTCTTCCAGCATTTTCCTAGAAAGGTCATCTCCCCAGTTGGAATTGAGAAAGTAGCCGTTTAGGAACACAGGCTTATTGTTTTGAACAGAAAAACAAATTCCTGCAACGGCAAGAATCAGGACAAAAATTCCTGCAAACATATGAAAGCGGTAGTAATCCCAGAAATAGGATAGCTTTTTTTTAATTGTTTGCTTTGCGTTTTTTTTATCTTTCATTGTAACCTCCTATACCTACAAATAAAACCAAATAATAAAGCATTATAGCACAAAAAATCTTTGAGAATATTAAAATCCTATAAAAAATATAAAATTAGAAAGAAGAATCAAAAAAGGTCTTTTCTTATGAAATGTGATTTGTTAAAATAGTTACTGTTGTCTACAACAGATATAAATCTTAAAAATGGAAAGGTTTGTAAAATAAAGATAAGATAAGGAGAAGAGACCATGTCAGAATCATACGTAGAACTTTTAATTAAGAAAAAACCACCAATTTGGGCTACCATAGGAAAGGCGCTTATTATCGGAATTATTGGAGCAAGTGTGCTCCTTACTCTGTTAGGAAATATGATCACCTTTTTTGTGGCGGCTGCTTTTTGTGGAATTTATTATCTGTTTCGAGGAAAGGTTGACTTAGAATACGAATATTTATTCGTAGGTGGAGAACTTAGTGTGGATAAGATTATCGCAAGAGACAAACGTAAGGCGGTTATCAATATGCCTGTGGAAAAAATTTCTATTGTTGCACCCACAGGCTCTGATCACCTTTTGGAGTATAAAAATAAAGAATTGAAAAAGCTTGATTTTACCAGTGGAACCGGAAAGCCAAGCTATACAGTAATTTTTAATGGAAAAGAAATTCAGTACCGGGTTTTGATGGAGTTAAATGAAGAAATTGTAACAATGTTGTATAATGTGGCACCTAGAAAAGTTTTTAGGGGAAATTTGTAATACATTTATTGACATAAAGAAAAAAGTCTGATAAACTTAGTCAATACAAGAAATAAACAGAAAACAGCATTGAAACAAAGAACGTGGTTGGTGTTGTTTCGAGGGATAGAAAGCGGGTAGGGTTATCCGCTTTCTATTCGAATTAAAATTCATAAGAAAGAAAGCGAGGATATTTTAATGGGTAAAATTATCGGTGAAGGCATTACATTTGATGATGTACTTTTAGTACCAGGCTATTCGGAAGTGATTCCAAATCAGGTTGATTTATCTACACAGCTTACAAAGAAGATTAAGCTGAACATCCCAATGATGAGTGCGGGAATGGATACGGTAACAGAGTCAAGAATGGCAATTGCAATGGCAAGACAGGGTGGAATTGGTATTATTCATAAGAATATGTCAATTCAGGCTCAGGCAGAAGAGGTAGATAAAGTAAAGCGTTCGGAAAATGGTGTCATTACAGACCCATTCTATTTATCCCCAGAACATACATTAGAAGATGCCAATAATTTAATGGCAAAATTCAAGATTTCTGGTGTTCCTATCACAGAGGGCAGAAAATTAGTTGGTATCATTACTAATCGTGATTTAAAATTTGAGACAGATTATTCTAAAAAGATTAAAGAGTGTATGACCTCCGAAGGATTGGTGACAGCCAAGGAAGGAATTACCTTAGAAGAGGCAAAAAAGATTTTAGCTGCTTCCAGAAAGGAAAAATTACCTATCGTTGATGAAGACTTTAATCTTAAGGGATTGATTACCATTAAGGATATTGAAAAGCAGATTAAATACCCATTAGCTGCAAAAGATGCTCAGGGAAGATTACTTTGTGGTGCTGGTGTAGGTATTACTGCCAACTGTTTAGAGAGAGTAGAAGCATTGGTGAACGCAAGAGTTGATGTTATTGTTCTTGACTCTGCTCATGGACATTCCATGAATGTAATCAACTGTGTTAAAATGATTAAAGAAAAATATCCGGATTTGCAGGTGATTGCAGGTAATGTGGCAACAGGAGAAGCTACCAAAGCTTTGATTGAAGCAGGGGCAGATGCGGTTAAAGTTGGTATTGGACCGGGTTCTATCTGTACTACCCGTGTGGTAGCAGGTATTGGTGTACCTCAGATTACAGCAGTTATGAATTGCTATGAAGTGGCAAAAGAATATGGTATTCCAGTTATTGCAGATGGTGGTATTAAGTATTCAGGAGACATGACAAAGGCAATCGCTGCAGGTGCCAATGTATGTATGATGGGAAGTATCTTTGCAGGTTGTGACGAAGCTCCAGGTACCTTCGAATTATACCAGGGAAGAAAATACAAGGTATATCGTGGTATGGGAAGTATTGCAGCTATGGAAAATGGAAGTAAAGACCGTTACTTCCAGACAGATGCCAAGAAATTGGTACCAGAAGGTGTGGAAGGTCGTGTAGCATACAAGGGAACTTTAGAGGATACTGTATTCCAGTTAATGGGTGGTATTCGTTCCGGTATGGGTTACTGCGGAACACCAAACATTGAAGCTTTGAAGGAAAACGGCAGATTTGTAAAGATTTCAGCAGCATCCTTAAAGGAAAGTCATCCACATGACATCCATATTACAAAGGAAGCTCCAAACTACAGTGTAGAAAACTAATTTATAGAAAATACAGGAAATTATATAGTAAAAAACTCTCATGAATTTCATGGGAGTTTTTTGTTTAAAAGAATTAAAAGAAAGTATTTAAAAAAAATTAAGAAATTTTGTCGAAACCTGTGGTATACTGTAACTTAAGTGTGTTGTTGAATACCATTCATGGAAAGGAAATAGGGGATTATGGAAGATAGAAATAACCAAAAAGATACTCCCAGAGGCAACAGGGGAAATATTCAGAGACAAAATTACAGACAGTCAGAAGAATATCAGAGAAGAAAAGAGTTGCGGATGAAGAAAAGAAGACGTCAGGTGTATATTGCAAGAACCTGTGTCTTTGGTGGAGGGGCATTGATTCTGCTTGCTATTGTTCTTATTGTTAATAGTGTGATTCAGCATAAAGGTGCCAAAGAAAGTATGAATTTAATGGATAGAATAAAGAAGGATACCACTGTGTACCGTATTATGGAGAACAAGCCAGACATAGATATCCAATTGTTGACACCCAATGAATATTCCAGACCACAGATTGCTACAGAGAAAATTACAGGGATTGTAGTCCATTATACAGCCAACCCAGGAACCACGGCACAGCAAAACCGTGATTTTTTTGAAGGATTAAAAGACAGTCATTTAACCAGCGTCAGTAGTCATTTTGTGGTGGGACTAGAGGGGGAAATCATTCAGTGTATTCCAACCTCAGAGAGAGCATATGCTTCTAATCAAAGAAATTTTGATACGATTAGTATTGAATGCTGTCATATTGATGAAACTGGAAAGTTTAATGATGCAACTTATGAATCGGTGGTAAAACTTTGCGCATATTTGTGTACTAAGTTTAATTTAGAGGCAGAGGCAGTGATTCGTCACTATGATGTGACTGGAAAAGCTTGCCCGAAATATTTTGTGGAGAATGAAGAAGAGTGGGAAAAATTTATAATGGCAGTGGACACGTATATGAAGGGAAATTCTAAAGAGGTTAGTAAGCAAGAGCATGACAGCTTTTATGATATGGGTCAACCGACTGTAACACCTTAGTTCATACTGATACAATCATATATTCATAGAATGTTAACAAATTAAATGTGTAAAATATATTGCAAAAATATTAAATAAGTGTTAAGATATATAACATCCAATAAGAAAAAGGAGTTATAGTTTTATGTATAATATTTCGAACCATAGAGGGCGGATATTGACAGCATGCATTATTTTGATTGGGGGAATATTGGGAGCTGTAGTTATGATGCACAATCAGGTTGAGACAGCTATGGCAGATGGTCAGGCAATACATGAGCCTTTGGTTACGCCTACGGGTCAACCTCAATTAAACATGGATAGAATTAAATTAAAAGAGAACGATGCTGCTACGGTGGAGTTTGAGCATTTTGATACAGGAAATTTTTATATTTCCAAAATTACTTATGATGATGTGGGATTGTATGTTTCACCGGACAGCGAAAGTAATTCTCTGCACATTAGGTCTGTTGATGCAAAACCAGGACAGTATGTGGTGAGTATAGTTATGACAAGTATGCAAAAGGGAAGTATTCGTTTAAACTTGTGGATTGAAATTACAGGATAATTACAGAAAAAAAGGACCATTTGGTCCTTTTTTTGTCTAATACTGTATATGCTCTAAAAATAATCCCTGTGCCTTGGCAGGAGCAGAAGTTTTTTTCGTTCCTTCCAGGATTAGTTTGGTATCATCAATAGGACGTTCGGAAAGACCGATATCTATCAGTGTTTGTACAATCATACGAACCATATTGTGGAGGAAACCATTGGCTGTAATTGAAATCTGAATTTCCTCTTCATCTGCATATATTTCAATGGAAGATATGTTTTTGGTTGTGGATTTTGCTTTTTTTACAGAAGAAAAATGCTTGAAATCATGGGTTCCTAGTAAATGATTGGCAGCAATTTTCATTTTATCCACATCGGGTTTTTTGAAACTATAGTACATATATTTTCTTTCAAAGACAGAAGGAACCTGACTGATGCAGATACGATACATATATGTAATTTCCTTGGCATTTAAAGCTGCGTGAAAACGCTCTGGCATTTCTTCAATATCTACAACAGCAATATCCATAGGAAGATAGCGGTTAAAATAATTTTTGATTTCATACAATTTCATGGGGGAAGTGGTTTTGAAATTAGCTACCTGGTAATGAGCATGCACCCCGGTTTCTGTCCTACAGCCACAGTAAAGTTCAGTATCTTCACCAGACATTTTTTTGATTACTTCGGATAATTTGTTTTCCAAAGTGTTGGTATTGTCATCTTTGCCAAGACGTTGCCAGCCGTTATAACGGCTTCCGTCATATTCTAAAATTAATTTTATATTTCTCATATTTCTTATAAGATATCCTTTCATGTTGCTAAATACAGGGGAACTAACACCCTCATGTTAGCATATGTTTTTCTAAGATGCAATGGAAAATCCCCTTTCGTTCCGCAACACAAAGAAAGTGTCTTTGCGCCGCGGACAAATCATAAACAAAAGATAAAATATATATTTTTTTCCATGATAATTCTTTACAATATCTGAAAGATTAGATAAAATAAATTTGTTTGAGCAAAATTTTAATTAAGAATAGTGTGGATTCTTGACGAAAGATCACAGAACAATTTAGGAGGACAAAATATGTCGATGTCAGATTTGGAAATGTTGTTTAAGTTCGTTGGCGGACTTGGAATGTTTCTATATGGTATGCATGTAATGGCGGAAGGGTTGCAGAAAACAGCCGGTAACAAAATGAAACATTTGTTGGCAGTGTTGACGAATAACAGATTTATTGCAGTTCTGGTAGGTGCGGCAGTTACGGCAATCATTCAGAGTAGTTCGGCAACAACAGTATTAGTGGTAGGATTTGTCAACGCAGGTTTGCTGGAACTTACTCAGGCAGTTGGGGTTATTATGGGTGCCAACATAGGTACTACGGTAACCAGCTGGCTTGTTTCCATGAGCGAATGGGGAGCTTTTTTCAAACCTGAATTTATTGCTCCGCTGATTATTGGAATCGGGGCTTTTGGAATTATGTTTTCCAAAGATGAAAAGAAGATTGATTTGAGCCAGATTGCCATTGGTTTTGGTATTCTTTTCATTGGACTAAGCTTTATGTCATCATCTATTGAGCCATATAAAGATGCACCGATTTTTGCGAAAGCATTCCAGACGTTAGGCTCCAATCCATTTTTAGGGATACTGACAGGTGCGGTGGTTACAGCCATTATTCAGAGTTCATCAGCATCCGTGGGTATTTTGCAAACACTGGCTATTAACGGAATGGTAAACTGGAACTCTGCTGTGTTTATTATGTTGGGACAAAATATTGGGACCTGTATTACTGCGCTGCTGTCCAGTGCAGGTGCACAAAAAAATGCAAAAAGAGCAGCTGTGATTCACTTGTTGTTTAATGTGATGGGCGCAGTGATTTTTGGAATTATTATGTTTGTCTTCTTTTTGTTCAACAGACAAATGGGCACATCCAGCGTTTCCAGCGTGGAAATCTCTATCTTCCACACAGTGTTTAATATTGTGAATACGGTAATTATGTTCCCGTTTGCAGGATTTTTGGTAAAGGCATCAGAAATCATTTTGCGAGGGGGAGAAAGCTCAGAAGAGGATGAAGTGGAAGTCATTATCCGTCATTTAGATGACCGTATTTTGGAAACTCCGTCTTTTGCACTTGAGAATGCATTGTTGGAAATTGAACACATGGGAGAACTTGCAGTAAAACATGTAAAAACGGTAAAACAGGCGATTGTGGACAATAATCCAAAGAAAATAAAAAAAGCATACAAAATAGAAGAAAGTCTGGACAGGTATGCAGAATTGATATCCAACTATCTTTTGAAAATAAATAAACTTCCGTTGACGGAAGAACAGAATGTTATGGCAAGTAATCTGTTCTATACGGTGGGAGACTATGAACGAATTGGAGACCATTGTGACAGCATTGCATCTCTGGCAGAAAATCTGCAAAAGCAGGAATTAAAGTTCTCAGAAGTGGCAATCAAGGGAATTACCAGAGTATTTGAAAAGACAGAGGAGGCTGTTGAAAAATCGGTGGAAGTCTTAAAGACAGAAGATGAAAGGGCAATTGACATTGTGGAGAGGGATGAAGCTTTCATAGATGACATGGAAGAAGAACTTCGTAAGCAACATATCAAACGTCTGGCAAAACAACAGTGTAACGCCAATGCGGGAATTATTTTCCTGGACATGCTGGCCAGTCTGGAGAGAATTTCAGATCATTGTTTAAATATTGTAGGTTATACAAAAAACGAAGATATATAGAATAAAGGTGTGTAACAGTAACAAACTGTTAATAAAGGTGTGAAGGCAATTGTTTTAGGAGGTTGCATTCATACCTTTTTTCATGTAGAATACATATATAATATGCCGGCTGATGGTGAAGGTTTACAAGGTTACGTCAAATTATAAAGCAGGAGTTGAGAGTAGTGTACATTACGTTGGAAAAAATTTCAAAAGGAAAATTTGATACAGAAAATCCCGTTTTGGTAATTTCTCCGGAACGGATAGAGTGTAATCTTCATCCGGGAGAAAATTATCAGGGAAGCTTCAAAATAAGAGGGGATAAAGAATTAAGAGGCTATTTGACAATTTCTTCGCCTAGAATGACCTGCTCTGTGACATCTTTTCGTGGAACTGAGAACGTAATCTACTATAAGTTTGACGGCAGGGGCATGGGAATCGGAGAGGTGGTAAAAGGGAAGATAGATATCATCAGTAATGCTGGAGAATACAGCCTTCCGTTTGTAGCTACTGTTGAAAAATGTCATGTTTCTTCCTCTTTAGGAAGTATCCGTAATCTATTTCATTTTGCAAATCTTGCACAAAATTCATGGAACGAAGCAGTTAGACTATTTGAAAGTGAAGAATTTGTGAAAATTTTTTCACCTCATGACAGGCAGTATATTCCTTTGTATGAAGGACTGATGGGAAATGTGGATAGGAATTATGCACTGGAAGAATTTTTGATTGCCATACGTAAAAAGGATGAAGTTGTCTTTTGGCTTGATCAGGATGATATAGAATTTTCTGAGGTCTGGGAAGATATCCGGGAGAGTATTCCATTAAACAAAAAACATTGGGGCTATTTTGAAGTGGAAGTGACATCGGATGCAGAATTTTTAGAACTGTCCCAAAAATATCTTCACCAAGAGGAGTTTGTAGGGAATTTCTGTCCCTACTCTTACTTTGTGCGTTATGATAAAATGCATGCAGGAAAAAATCAAGGCAGAATTACCTTTCGTGCAGGAAAGTACACTATGCATTATCAAGTGACGGCTTATAAAGGAAAACGGGAAAAGCGTATCCGAAAGGATAAAAGGCTTATCTTTGACTTAATACAGTATTATCTGGATTTTAGGATGAAAAACATAAATAGTTCCACCTGGATTTTAAAATCAACAGAGGCCATTGAGCAATCAAATATTCGATGGAAGAGGGATATTGGGATTATGCTCTATCAGGTACAGCTGTTGTTGGCAGAAAAAAGGGTAGAGGAAGCTGTTTTTATTCTTAAAAATAATGTGGATGTAAAGAATTTAAGAAAAAATGACCCAATAAATTATTGTTATTATCTGTATTTGAATGCTTTGGCAGAACCGAAAGAGTCTTTAAGGGATAAGGCACTTTTAGCAATCAATGATTTATTGGACAAAGATGTATATCATTGGGTGTTAATGTGGATAAAATTATATCTTGAAGAAGATTATGAGGATAACAAATCTAAAAAATATCATGACATTAAACAGTTTTGTAGTCGTGGGTGTGATAATCCTATCCTTTATCTGGAAGCCTTTAATATCTTAAAGCGGGATGACTGTGTGCTTACCCACTTGGATGATTTTGATGTTAAGTTGCTTCACTGGGCAGGAAAAAGGGGGAAGCTGGATGAAGAACTGTGCCTTCGGATTATTTACCTGGCACAAAAGGAACAGAAAATTTCGTATATGTTATATGAAGTACTTACGCTTTGTTATGAAACCTATCCTACCGTGGAAGGCTTACAAACAATTTGTTCGCTGTTGATAAAAAATGATAAAAGGGAGCGTAAATATTTTAGGTGGTATGAAAAAGGTGTGGAAAATGAACTGAAAATCACCAGGTTGTATGAGCATTATCTGATGACGGCAGATACCTCTTCTTTAATAAAAATCCCCCAAAATGTCATGATGTATTTTATGTTTCAATGTGATTTAGGATACAAAAAGCAGGCATTTATTTATGCAAATCTTTTAAAAAACAAAGAACAATACCATGATTTGTATGAAAAGCATAGGGAACAAATCTATAGATTTGCACGAGAACAGCTTTCGCTAAAACATATGAATGAAGACTTGGCTTTGATTTATAAGGAAGAACTTAAGGAAGATTTTATGGATGAAAGACAGGCGGACGCCTTATCTGCTGTAATGTTTACATACAAAGTGAGGGTAGATAATGAAAAGGTGCTGCGTGTGTTGGTGCGCCACAGTGCTTTGTTTTTGGAAGAGGCGTTTTCATGTACGGATGGTGTGGCCTATGTAAATATTTACAATGATACTTTTTGTTTGTTAGGTGAAGATGCCTATGGAAGAAAGTTTCCCATAAGATTAAAAGAAGAACCCAGGCGATTGTTGGGGGATGCCATATTGGAGGAACAATGCTTTAAATATGCAAAACATGAGATTGGAATTTATATTCATAAGCTGATTAATAAAGGGGAATGCCTGGAAGTTACAGAAAAAAATATAAAACAGCTGAGGAGTCTTTCTGACAGTCTCATTGTGAAACCGGAAGAAAAGCAAGGATTTTACAGGAAAATAGCGGATTATTATTATGAGAGCAAAAGAACAGAAGAACTGGATAATTATTTGCTGGAAATTCAATTAGAGGATTTGAAGACCAAAGACAGGGCCAGAATGGTGGAATACATGATTATGGAGAAAATGTATGAAAAGTCTTATAATTATGTGTGTTCTTATGGTGCGGAAGGTATGAATCTGAAGCTGTTATTGAGAATGTGTAGTTTTTATCTTAGGGAAAAGCGGGAGAGTCTGTATGAAGATCAGATGTTTCGCGTATTATGTCATTACCTGTATGATAAAGGGAAATATGATGTGGAATTACTGGCTTATCTGGTGGGATACTATCAAGGCAGTTTGTCTCAGATGCGTACCTTATGGAAGTCGGCACGAGAGTTTGGATTAGATAGCTATGAATTGGAAGAGCGAATGTTAATACAGGCATTGTTTGCCCACTCCTATGTAGAAGAACTTTCGGATATTTTCCTGGAATATGTCAAACAGGGAGCCAGACCAAGTGTAGAAAAAGCATTTATTTCAAGTATTTGTTTTGAGTATTTTTCAAAGGAGCGTATTACGGAATCAAAAATCCTGGATCATTTATACCAGATGGTACGTGTAGGAGAAGAATTACCAAAGATATGTGAAATTGCTTTGCTGAAATATTGTGCCCAGGAAAAAAAAGCTATGGCACAAAGGGAGAAGGTTCTGGGGCCTATTCTGCAAAAATACCTGGCGGATAATTGCTATTTTGAGTTTATGAAAGACTATAGTTATGATTTACCAGAGCTTGTTTTGTTAAAAAATAGGACAATCTTTGAATTTCACTCTAAGGGCAAGGGAGTGGTGCAGATGCATTACACCTATGAACATCAGGATGGAGAATATCATGTGATTTCTATGAAAGAATGGTTTGAGGGTGTGTACACGGCAGATTTTATTTTATTTTTTGGGGAAGCAATACAATATTATATTACGGAGCAACAGGAAGGACAGGAAAGCCTGGTGAGTAGCGGAAGAATGTTGATGGCAGACCAGGGGGAACGGCTGGGGGATCAGAGATATAATATGTTAAATGATTGTATTATAAGCAGAAATCTGCAGGATGAAAAAACAATGGAAATACTGTTAGATAGATATGATACAATGGAATATATGACGAAACAATTGTTTGTAATGAAGTAGGTGGATAACCATGAAAAGACAAAATTTCCAGTGCACAAAAATTTGTGTCGGATATGAATTAGGAGAAGAATATTGTCAGATCAATATCATATCTCCAGATACAAAGGGGGAAATCGTATCTGTAAAATCCAATGTAACGGAAGAGAGCATCAGGATTCCTTTTGTAATGGCAAAACGCTATGGGGCAGAACAGTGGTATTACGGAAAAGAGGCTCTCAATAAAGTGCAGACTGGGGAAGCGATTCTAACAGATGGACTTTATGGGCATATTAGGGAACAAGCTGCAGTGGTAATAGAAGGAAAAGAATATGATATCCAGGCATTAGTGGCTATGTACATAAAAAAGACTATGAGTCTGATTCTTGATTATGTTTCTTTTGAGCAAATTGATGGATGCGGGTTTGTAGTGCCGGAACTTGAAAAAAACGTGGTATATATGTGGCAAAAAATACTGTCATCCTTGATGA
Organism: Lachnospiraceae bacterium; assembly: GCA_045119215.1. Lineage (GTDB taxonomy): Bacteria > Bacillota > Clostridia > Lachnospirales > Lachnospiraceae > RUG11237. The sequence continues at coordinate 14,491 of JBGVDD010000103.1, forward strand.
TACCAAAAGAGAAATGTTTTTTAATTTCTTATGAGGAGGCATTTGCCTACTATGCTGCCTTTCAAGAGGGAGTCCAGGTAGAACGAGGGATACTCTTATTAGACTATAGTAAAAATATGCTTACAGCAAAATTATTACAGACGAAAGGGAATACCCAGCCCCGGCTTTTGTCAGTGACAAAATTATATCATGAGGAAATAGAAGCGGATGATGAAAAATTTTTGCAATGTCTGCGGATGATTTTGGCAGGATTCAGACCATTGGTGGTTTATCTGACAGGCGAGGGCTTTGAAACACGCTGGTATGAAACATCATTAAAATTCTTGTGTCAGGGAAGAAGAGTGTTTAAAGGACAGAATTTGTATGGAACAGGTGGACTTTGGTATGTAGTGGAAAGACTGCAGGAAGCTTGCTCTGGATATATATTTTTGGGAGAAGACCATATAAAAATGAATTTTCTGATTCAAGCAAGAAAATTGGGAAAAGGCAACTGTAAAGAAGAAGAGGTGGAACTGCTTTCGGCAGACCTTCATTGGTATGAGGCGAGAAAGACGGTGGAGGTCATTCCACAAAATTGCGAGACGGTGGAGGTGGTGGCCAAAAGCCTGGATGGGAAAAAACAGCAGGTGTTTTGTGTGAAGCTAAAAGATTTTCCGGTAAGGGAGAGAAAAGCTACCCGGTTAGAACTTACTGTGTATTTTCGGGAAAGGGGAATTGGTGTGATTCAAATTCGTGATCTGGGGTTTGGACAGATTTATCCTGCCACAGGAAAAATATGGCAGGAAGGATTTGATTTGAAACATGTGGAAGAAAAGCTAAATGAAGGTGTTTTGTGATTTAGAAAACAGATGGGAGAAATGGTGATGGAGTGTTTGTTGCTATGCCATGAAAAAAAAGCAGAGAAACCTTTTTATCTAAAGGAATTTGATCTAAAAATATATACCATAGAAGAATTGTGTTATTGCCTGTATAAGAACGTACACATGTTGGACCGACACATTATGAAAGAACAATTGTGTATGTTTTTACAAAAGGAGTTAGGTTTTGAACACCTTGCCATGGAGCTTAGACATATGATAGAAACAAAGCAGGGCTTGGAAAAGTTTGTGTTGGCAATCTTGGAGGAATCCGGATTTTTCCGGGAACAGGAACTACAAAGCATAGGCAGGGAGTTACAGGAGATTGAAGGAAAAAGCAGTCTGTTTCGAAAAAAAGCCCGTGGGGATTATTATCTGGAACATGAAAAATACTCCAAGGCTCTCTTAGAATATCAACAAATCCTAGAGACAGAATTTGGGGAGTGTAAGGCGGAAACGGTGACGGAAGATATTTCCTTAGGAGACAGGGAACTTTTAGAGTATAAAAGCGGCGTGCTTCACAATATAGGGACTGTGTATGCGAGACTCTTCTCCTTTGAGATGGCTGCCAGATATTTTTATAGAGCCTACGAAATTACAAAGGACAGTGAGAGCCTGGAGGGGTACCTGATTGCTCTTCATATGTATTTGCCCAGGGATGAATATATAGAACGTGTGACAAAAGAGCTGATAATCCAGGATGTGGCATTGGCAGTGGAAGAGAAATTTCGTATTGTCATGGAAGGGCAGGACAAACAGGAGAGCAGGCGAAGAAACAGGGAGATTTTTGAACAAAAAACTCTGGGAAATGTGATGGAGTACTACGAAGAAGTGGATGGGGTTTTGGAAAAGTACAAGGAAGATTATAAAGAGAGTATGACGATTTAGGGTATATTGAGGTTGAAAAATGAAGTTTGGAAAATGGCTGAAAGAAAAAAATATCTTTTCAAGAAAGCGGGGAAAACAACAAAAGGAACAGGAAGGAGAACAATATCATTATAACCAAAATGGGAATCCGAAAGAGAGTGTACAAGAAGACTCTTTGGAGAATGTTACCAGACAAATGGCGTTTAAAAGAGAACGAATCCGCATAGAAGATAAGGAAGAAAGAGAACGCTATGTAAGAAATTGTTGTGAGCAGATGTTGGAAGCTTCCGATGAAACAGAAACTGCAAAATATGAGTACCAATTGATTACGGCGTATTTAAATGATATGCAGTTAATCGAAAATCTCTCAGAAGAAGAGAAAAGAAGTATCTGCGCTACTGTTAGAAAAATACAAGGTTTGGAAGAAGAACAGAATATTTACAAAAAGAATCGAAGTAAACTTACTGTAAGACAATATAATTTTGTTCAAAGATATCAGGAAGATATCCCGGATGCCTTACATAGAATGATAGAAAATGAAAAATACCGTGAGATTTTAAAGTCGGATATGCGTCATCTGGACAATGAAAAGGCAGCTTTAAAGATGAGAAAACAGGATTTGTTGCAGGAACAGCAGAATTTAAAGGGAATGTCTTTGATTGCATTTACCACGCTTTTGGCGGTTATTATACTGCTTTTGGCTTTTCAGATTTTGTTTGAAGGAGATGTGAGATTGGCATATTTTGTGTCTATATTGGCAGCGGTTTTGGTGACTGCCGGTTTGTTTTTAAAGCTTAAGGATGGAAAGGAAGAGTTAAATTATATAGAGCGTTGTATGAATAAGGCCATTGGGTTACAAAACCGAAGAAAAATAAAATTTGTAAATGTGGAAAATGCCTTGGATTACAGTTATGAAAGGTACAACGTAAAAAGTGCCCAGGAATTAAATCGTATCTGGGAGTATTACTTAAAGGAGAAGGATGAACAAAAGAAAATCAAGCAAAATGATCAGGATTTGGAGTTTTACGGGGATTTACTGGTAAAACAATTAAAACAATTGGGAATTCAAGATCCCAATGTGTGGCCACAACAGTGTAATGCAATTGTGGACAATAAGGAAATGGTGGAAATCAGGCATCGGTTGATTAGCAGACGGCAGAAGATTCGTACACAGTTAGATACCAATATGAAAATTATGCAGGATGCAAAGGAGGAAATCTCAAGTTTAGTTGCGGAACACAAGGAATATGCCAAAGAAATTTTGAAAATAGTGGATTCGGTGGAACAGAGGGCATAAATTAAATCGGCAATAGAATATAAATATTTGGGTTTTGTGATAAAAACCCTGGGAAAGTGATAATTTCAGTTGCTTTTCTATATTTTATGTTATATACTTAAATTTGTGGGCGTTTGCCCAAAAAAGAGTCAATAAAAACCTTTCGGAACAAAGGAGTAAGCGATGGAAAATCAAAATATGCAGCAAGACAGAGAACTTCATGAAGAATGTGGTGTATTTGGAATCTATGATTTTGATGGCGGGGATGTGGCCTCTTCTATTTACTATGGTTTGTTTGCGTTACAGCATAGAGGGCAGGAAAGCTGTGGTATTGCAGTATCTGATACCAACGGACCAAAAGGTAAGGTAGATTCCTACAAAGGAATGGGGTTGGTAAATGAGGTATTCAGCCCGGAAGATTTAGAGGGTCTAAAAGGTGACATTGGTGTGGGACATGTGCGCTATTCAACCGCAGGTGCCAGCACAAGAGAAAATGCACAGCCCTTGGTATTAAATTATGTAAAAGGTACTTTAGGTCTGGCTCACAATGGAAATCTAATTAATGCACTGGAATTAAGGAAAGAGCTGGAATATACAGGCGCTATTTTCCAGACAACCATTGACTCAGAGGTGATTGCATATCACATTGCAAGGGAGCGATTAAACTGTGGGACGGTAGAAGAAGCGGTAAAGCTTGCAATGAAGAAGATTAAAGGAGCCTACTCTTTGGTGGTAATGAGCCCAAGAAAATTGATTGGAGCAAGAGATCCTCAAGGATTTAAGCCATTGTGTATCGGAAAGAGAGATAATGCGTATATATTAGCATCGGAAAGCTGTGCTTTGGATACCATAGGGGCAGAGTTTATTCGTGATGTGCTGCCAGGAGAAATTGTGACCATAACTCCACAGGCAGGGATTGTATCAGATACCAGTATGTGTCTTCCAAAAGAACAACAGGGAAGATGTATTTTTGAACATATTTATTTTGCAAGACCAGATAGCAATATCGATGGAGTGAACGTATATCAGTCAAGAATTAAAGCGGGACGTTTTCTTGCTATGGATTCACCAGTAGAAGCGGATGTGGTAGTTGGAGTTCCAGAATCTGGAAATGCAGCAGCTTTAGGATTTGCTATGGAATCGGGGATTCCTTATGGAACGGCTTTTGTTAAAAACGGTTATGTGGGAAGAACTTTCATTAAGCCAAAGCAGAGTAGTCGTGAATCCAGTGTAAGAGTAAAGTTAAACGTGTTAAAGGAAAGTGTACAGGGAAAACGAGTGGTTATGATTGATGATTCCATTGTACGCGGAACCACTAGCGATAGAATCGTGGGAATGCTAAAGGAGGCAGGAGCAAAAGAGGTTCACGTCAGGATTTCCTCCCCACCATTTTTATGGCCATGTTACTTTGGAACAGATGTACCGGCAAGAGAACAGTTGATTGCGTACAATCATACCATAGAGGAAATCCGTGAAATCATTGGAGCGGATTCTTTAGGATATTTAAATATAAATCGTTTGGAAGAATTAGTAGATGGACAGGCAATATGTAAAGGATGCTTTAATGGACAATATCCATTAGAGCCACCAAAAGAAGATATTCGTGGTGAGTACCAGAAATAGGAGGATAAAAATGACAGACAGATACCAAAGCCCATTATCAGAACGTTATGCCAGCAAGGAGATGCAGTATATTTTTTCACCGGATATGAAATTCAGAACCTGGAGAAGATTATGGATTGCACTTGCAGAGACAGAAAGAGAATTAGGTCTTGATATAACAGAAGAACAGATTGAGGAATTAAAGGCTCATAAAGATGATATCAACTACGATGTGGCAAAAGAACGTGAAAAATTGGTTCGTCACGATGTAATGAGCCATGTGTACGCATATGGTGTACAGTGTCCAAAGGCAAAAGGAATTATCCATTTAGGAGCAACTTCCTGCTATGTAGGAGACAATACAGACATCATCGTAATGACTGAAGCTTTGAAATTAGTGAAAAAGAAATTAATTAATGTTATTGCTGAAATGGCTAAGTTTGCAGATGAGTACAAGGCACTTCCAACTCTTGCATTTACTCATTTCCAGCCTGCACAGCCGACTACGGTAGGTAAAAGAGCAACTCTTTGGATGCAGGAATTCATGTTAGACTTAGAAGACTTAGACCATGTGCTTGACAATATGAAACTGTTAGGCTCTAAGGGAACTACAGGAACACAGGCAAGCTTTTTGGAATTGTTCGATGGAGACCAGGAAACCATCGATAAGATTGATCCAATGATTGCAGAAAAGATGGGATTTAAACAGTGTTTCCCTGTTTCCGGACAGACCTATTCCAGAAAAGTGGATACCAGAGTGTTGAATGTACTTGCAGGGATTGCAGCAAGTGCACATAAGTTCTCCAATGATATTCGTTTATTACAGCACTTAAAAGAAGTGGAAGAACCATTTGAAAAGAATCAGATTGGTTCCTCAGCTATGGCTTACAAGCGCAATCCAATGAGAAGTGAGAGAATTGCTTCATTGGCAAATTTTGTAATGGCAGATGTAATGAATCCTATGATTACCTCAGCAACCCAGTGGTTTGAGCGTACTTTGGATGACTCTGCAAACAAGCGTCTAAGTATACCAGAAGGTTTCCTTGCAATTGATGGTATCTTGGATTTGTGTTTGAATGTAGTAGACGGACTTGTGGTATATCCAAAGGTAATCGAAAAGAGACTTCGTTCAGAACTTCCATTTATGGCAACAGAGAATATCATGATGGATGCTGTAAAGGCTGGTGGAGATCGCCAGGAATTACATGAAAAGATTCGTACACTTTCCATGGAAGCAGGAAGAAACGTAAAGGAAAAAGGATTAGACAATAATTTACTGGAATTAATCGCTGCGGATCCAGAATTTAATATGTCATTAGAAGAATTACAAAAATGTATGGATCCGTCTAAATATACAGGACGTGCAGAAGTACAGGTCAATGCATTCTTAAAGAATGTAGTAAATCCGGTGTTGGACGCAAATAAAGATATTCTGGGAATGAAAGCGGAGATTAACGTTTAATTTATAGCAGAAATTTAGGAGGAACAGCAAATGGTAAAGGCAGTTGTTGGAGCAAACTGGGGAGACGAAGGTAAGGGGAAGATTACAGATATGTTGGCAAAAGAGGCTGACATTATTGTAAGATTCCAAGGTGGAGCGAATGCGGGACATACCATTGTAAATGATTATGGAAAATTTGCATTGCACACACTTCCGTCGGGAGTCTTCTATAATCATACAACAAGTATTATTGGTAATGGTGTGGCTTTAAATATCCCATTGTTATTTAAGGAAGTACAAGAAATTGTAAGCAAGGGTGTACCACAGCCAAAGATTTTGGTTTCAGACAGAGCGCAGATTGTGATGCCATATCATATTTTGTTTGACCAGTATGAAGAAGAAAGATTGGGTAAGAACTCCTTTGGTTCTACCAAGTCAGGAATTGCTCCTTTTTATTCGGATAAATATGCAAAGATTGGGTTCCAGGTAAGTGAATTGTTTGACGAAGAGTTACTAAAAGATAAGGTGGCACGAGTTTGTGAAACCAAAAATATTATTTTGGAACACCTATATCATAAAGAACCAATCAATCAGGAAGAATTATTAAATACCTTGCATGAATACAGAGATATGGTAAAGCCTTTTGTGTGTGATGTATCATTGTACTTACATAATGCATTAAAAGAAGGAAAGACAGTATTATTGGAGGGACAGTTAGGTACCTTAAAAGATCCAGATCATGGAATTTATCCAATGGTAACTTCCTCATCTACTCTGGCTGCTTATGGAGCTATTGGAGCAGGGGTACCACCATATGAAATTAAACAGGTTATTACCGTATGTAAAGCATATTCTTCCGCAGTAGGAGCAGGAGCATTTGTCAGCGAAATCTTTGGAGAAGAGGCAGATGAACTTAGAAGACGCGGTGGTGACGGTGGAGAGTATGGAGCTACTACAGGACGTCCAAGACGTATGGGATGGTTCGATTGTGTGGCATCAAAATATGGATGTCGCCTTCAGGGCACCACAGATGTGGCATTTACCGTACTGGATGTACTGGGATATTTAGATGAGATTCCGGTATGTACCGCATATGAAATTGATGGGGAAATTACAACAGAATTCCCTACAACAGCATTGTTAGAAAAGGCAAAGCCTGTGATAGAGAAACTTCCGGGTTGGAAATGTGATATTCGTGGAATTAAGAAATATGAAGATTTACCGGAAAACTGTAGGAAGTATGTAGAGTTTATCGAGGAGAAAATAGGATATCCGATTACCATGGTTTCTAACGGACCAGGAAGAGATGATATCATATATAGATAAAGAGAAGAGGCTGTTCCGAAAGGGGCAGCCTTTTAAAATTTAAAATGAAGGTTGGAAAAATGATAAAAGCAGTAATTTTTGATATAGGAAAAGTAATGGTGGATTTTGTCTGGGAAGATTATTTAGCACAGAAAGGATTCACAGAAGAAAAGAAAGAAATTCTTGCCAAGGCGGTATTTGAAAATAAAACCTGGCAGGAGGCAGACCGGGGAGTGTGGGGCGATGAACAAATCCTGGAAAGCTTTGTGAAAGTAGCCAGCCAGTACCGTGATGATATAATAAATATCTGGGAGGAATTAGGTCAGACTATTGTGGCGTATCCCTATGCCGAAGCATGGGTGAAGGAGTTAAAGGAACAAGGCTTTAAAGTATACTATCTTTCCAATTATGGAAAAACCCTACGGGAAAAATCAAAAGAGCAACTTTCCTTCACCTCACTATGTGATGGAGGAATTTTCTCCTATGAGGTAAAATGCGTGAAACCGGAGAAAAAGATCTATGAAATGTTATTGGAAAAATATCATCTGGTGCCGGAGGAATGTGTGTTTTTTGATGATGTACCAGCCAATATACAGGCGGCAAGGGAACAGGGAATTCATGGAATCCAGTTTCATAGCTATACCCAGGCAAGAGAAGAATTTGAGAGAGTGTTGAAAGAAAAAAATAGGGATGGGTTATTATTATTTAAAATGCCTATGTCGATATAATATAGAATAAGCTTTTGAAAAGTTATATATGAATAATAGATAATCTATAATATAGAAGGAAAAGGGTGGTATGATGGTGAAAAAGAAACTGGGGAACCGAAAAAGACTGGCAGCGGTACTGCTTGCTGTAACAACGGCAATGAGTACCCTGGTGCCTGTAGATTGGCAGGTTCAGGCAGCAACCAAGGGAAGTGTGGTGATAGAAAATCCTATAAATGCAGACGGAGATCTTCCAACTGATGGTGAACTGAAAGGGGAAGAGGGAGAAAGTGTCAGTAAGGATGCCAGCTATTCCACAATTTCAGCTGTAGCAGCCTACGTGTCCAAACATATGACGAGCAGGGACAGCAGCTTTAGTGTGTGTTATACAGGAAGCGATTATGACACATATGGTGATCGTGGAAAAATTAAAAGTGATTTGCTGAAAAAAGTGTTTGAAATCGATACTGCAAGTACCAGCGATGGAGATTATTTAAAACAGATTTACAAGACGATAGATGTGGATTATGTGGTAAATCCAACCAATAAGTATACCAAATTTACCTTTGATATAGAGTACTGGGAAAGTGCTGATGAAACAGATTACATAGATGACAGTCTGAATTCTATTATCGGGGATTTAAATTTGCCAGAGGGTGCTAGTGATTATGATAAAATCAGAGCAGTGCATGACTGGGTATGTGGTAATGTAAAGAAAGGAAGCAGTGTGATATCAGAGGTGGATAATAGCACTACCATTGCTACAGTATCGCCTTATACTGCTTTTAAGTATGGGCAATCTTCAGCAGCAGGATATGCTGGCCTTGTGTACAAGATTTTGTATAAAATGGGAATACCGGCAGCTATATTACAAGGAGCTGAGGCGGGAAGCAACACAAAAGTGTGGAATCTGGTTCAGCTTGATGGCTTGTGGTATCACATGAGTGTATATGATGATGATAAGGATTCAAAAAACGATGGTTTGGATTCTGCCACTTACGATTATACCTATTTTTTGTTGGGAACAGACAACCAGAGAAAAAAACTTCCAGTAGGGACAGACTATTCTGGATACACGGCTTATTATAATACATCTGAAAAAGATTACCTTGCGGACAACGATGAAATCTATACGGAGGATGGGAAAAAATCATTATATGGAATTACGGCACAGTTTGTAGGTCAGGAGCAGGAAATAGGAAGCTTCATTTCAAAAGGACAGATTTTGGTTTATGCATATTATTCCAAGGCTGACTATGATAACAAAGAAAATTCTTCCTCTGTACGGGTATTTGATATCAATCCAATACGTGTGCAGAATCAGGGAGACAACCCCATTACAGTAACTTATATGGGAAAAACCTGCAAGATAAATATTGTGGGTTCTAATACTCCGGCAACAGATGGAAAGTTGAAAATAGATTTTATTTCCAATGGCGGTTCAGGGGTGGATAGTATTACAGATATCTCTAAAAATCAAACTATCAGTCTTACTACCATTCGGCCGGAAAAAGAGGGGTATCAATTTGCTGGCTGGTATTTAGACAGTACCCTTCAAACGAAGAGCCCTACAAAATTTACTATAACACAGAGCATTACTTTATATGCTAAGTGGGAGAAAATTTGTGTTTCAGCAATCAAGGCTGAATATACTGGAGGAGTCCTGACAGTAAATAAGGTATATGAATCCAATGGAGAAGGGGGATTCATTTTAGGGGCGGATGGTAAGCCTAGCGTGCTTCAGTGGGAGGCTAGCATCAATCCATCTGATTTATCGGTAAAAGCATATCATAGTGATGGCACAGAAGGTGAGATTACAGATTACAATATCCGATTGAAGGAAGGAAAGAATGATTTTGAGTGTTTCTGTGAAAACGGAAAACTGGTATTTAATAAAACAAATAATACATTTCCAGCAAATGGTGCCCCTATTGTAATGGAAGTAGAAAAGGATGGAAAAACAGATACTTTTGAAGTGTATCTTAATGAGTATTGGGGAGAAAACACCAATGTGGATAGTGGGATGGCCAAGATCGAAGTCTATGAAGATATATCAGAAGATGGGGTGGCAGGTGCACCATATGTGATTGAGGTGCCCAAGTACTGTAGATTTTCCCAGGCGGAAATCGAAGAGCCCAGTCGTGCAACAGAAACTTTTAGTGGTTGGTATTTGGATACCGAATACTCCAAGAAGGTAACAGAATATACCAGAGTGACAGAAGATATGAAGATTTATGCCAAGTGGGTAAAGAAAACTCTGAAGAACTTAAAGGTGGAGTATACAGGAACGGATTTGCCAATTTGGAGTAACATTGACTTAGATAAAGTTTTAGTAAAAGCATTTTATGATGATTACTCGGTAAAAACCATTTTAGATTCTTATGAAATTTCTTCCACATTAGTGGAAACAGAAGGAAGTAATGTGTTTACAGTAAAGTATCAGGAGACCAATCCTTATGATGAGGAAGAAGTGATTACGTTTACCAGAACGTTTACCGTGGAAGGTTATGTGCCGGAAGGAGAGACCTTTAGAGTAAGCTTTGACAGTATGGGCGGAACTTGGGTGGATAGCATATCTGGAGTATCCAAGGGAGAGACGATTGCACTGCCGCCAAATCCTACGAAAGCAGGATATACCTTTGGCGGATGGTATCGGGATAGTTCCTGTAGAGTACCATTTACGGAAAAGTCAAAAGTCACAAAGGATATTACACTTTATGCAAAATGGGAAGAATTTAAGTTGATTCCATACTCTATGCAGGCTCAGTATATTGGAGGAGCTTTGCAGGTGGGGGATATGATTCCTATGAACTCCATTCGGGTCATTGCTACTTACAATGACAATGTGGCAAGACTGGTAACAGAGTTTACCTACACTCCTGAGACAATTTTGGCAGAGGGAGCAAATGTGATTACGGTAAGCTATGAAGATTTGAATGCATCTGTTGTGATTGAGACAGGAAAACCGGGGAAACGCTATACGATTACCTTTGACAGTTGTGGAGGAAAACCGGTAGAGGATATTACTGATATCTCCTGGGGAGACACCGTGGTTTTACCAACACCGGTCAAGGAGGGAGAAGAATTTGTAGGATGGTATCGTTCAAAGTCCTACGATAAGAAATTCACAAACCAGGATTTTGTCACCTCAGATTTAACATTATATGCCTTGTGGAGTAACCAGGCATCTGAACTTTCTGGTACCCCGATTCCCACAGGAAGTATCACACCGGGGATTAGTGGGGGCGCAGATGTGACACCGGGAATTAATCCAAGTCAGACGCCTACACCCAACCCAACCCTGACTCAGGCAGCCAGCCTGACCCAGGCGGCAGAAGTAACCAAGGAAGCAGAACTAACCCAGGCAGCCAGCTTAACCCAGGCAGCAACATTGACTCAGGCAGCCACCTTAACTCAAGCGGCTGAATTAACTCAGGCAGCCACCTTAACTCAGTCAGCTGAGCTTAGCATTACACCGACAGTTAGCCCCACAGCGGGGATTGTTTCACCTACAGTAACACCAGAACCCACATCCCAAGGTCAGGTGACAGGGGAACCGACCCAGGAACCGTCGTTGAAAGTAGAGAGTATCACTGCAGAATATCTGGGAAATGATATTGTAGTAGGGAAGAAGATAGCAAAAGTAAATATATTGACTACCGCGACCTACTCCGATGGAACTACAGGGACTATTACAAAGTTTAAATTATCCCCATCCAAAATCACAGCGGAGGGGACAAATGTCATTGTAGTATCATACAAGGGAAAGAAAGCAACCTTGTTAATCAATGGCGTTGCGCCAACCCAGGGAACAAACAGTAATCAGGCAGCACAGACTCCGGCAGGGACAAATAATTCCTCTGGAAACAGCGGTAAAGTAACATCAACTCCTTCCTCAAATACCAATAATAATACTACTACGGAAAAAGTATCGGGGGCAAAAAGAGAAGATTACACCCCGGAAGAGGTGGAGGAAGAGATTAATGATGTATTCCAGAAAGTAAAGAATGGCACCTCAGATGGAGCCAGAAAAGATTTGGCAAGAGTCTTGGAAATGCTACATAATCTGGATAAAAAAGAATTGCCACAGTTAAATACAGAGTCCTTGCGCAGTTTAGATGAAATGGTTTCTAATCTGAGTAATGTAACAGTAACCATTGATAATCATATTGAGAATTTCCCGATTAGGGAAAGTGATGTATGGGGATTGGCGTTGGTATTAACATCAAGAGATATCACCAGCGGTCATCCGGTAGAAGTGATTTTGAATGTATCAGATGCGTTTGTGACATCGGGAAATAAAGAATTAATCGATGAATATGCTGCCTTGCAAGATCAGACTCCATACAAATATGTAGACCTTAGAGTATTTAAGTATGTAAATACGAAAGGATCTGTCCGGGACGATGATAAGCAGACCATTTCTGAAACCCTGGTGCCAGTTCATATTTCATTGCCTATACCAAAAAAAGACCAGGGATGGCCCTATTATTGTATCATACGGGTGCATGACAAAAAGGTAGGTTCCCTGCCGGATGAAGATAATGCAGATGAAACGGTAAGTTTCCAGAGCAAATATTTCTCTGTTTATGGTATGGCTTATGGAAATAAAAAGGTAAAGAACACAGATGAACTTAGCCAGGAAGAGGGAGATATGATTTCGGGAGAAACGCCGGATGGAAATGCAGATGGAAATTCAGAAGATGTAAACTCAGTGAAGAAATCTTCCTCAGATTTACCTTTCATTCTGGGGGCGATTGCAGTAATTGCGTTGGCGCTTTTGATTATTACAGTAGTAATTGTAAAAGAATTGAATAAAAAGGAAGAAGAATCCGAAACGGAATTGCCACCAGTGAAGGAAGATAACTAAAGGAAAAAATAGAATAAATTATTCGAATAAGAAAAACCCGCCGTCTGGCGGGTTTTTTAAAGCTTATAAGTTGAAAAATGCAACAGATTCTGAAAGATCGTTTGTGATTACCTTGGTATCCATGGATTGATTGTAGATACATTCTATATTTGCTTTTAGTTCCTCCATGGAAGCATTGGTTTCCTCACAGCTTGCAGCATTTTCTTCTGAAATTGCTGACAAGGTATTGATTTCATCTAATACAATGTCTTTTTGATGATTTAAGTTGTCTGTTTTGTTTGTAATAGTAGAAATAGCATTTGCAACAATTCCAATTTTTTGGTTTACTATGTCAAAACTATCATTTACCTGACTTAATACATTACCTTCATTGTCTACTGCATTTTTTATATCGTTTGCCAAAGAAACGTTATTTTCTGAAATACTGATAATATCGTGTATGATATTTTGTATTTCCTGTGCAGATGCATCTGATTGGTTTGCCAGAGACTGTATGCTGGAAGCAACTACTGCAAATCCGGCACCGGCTTCTCCGGCACGGGCAGCTTCAATGGAAGCATTCAACGCCAGTAAATTTGTTTCGCTGGCAATATTTGCAATGACTTCCGCAGCGGTACGAATTCTTTCTGCAGAAATATTTGCTTCACTGATACCAGAAACAACATCCTGGGATACTCGGATAGTGTTAGCGTTTGCATCTAGTAGCTGTGCTAACTGTTGTTTTGCATCATCACTGACTTTTCGGACTTCTGTGGCATTATCGTTAGCATTGATAGAGAGGGAAGTAATTTCCGTAATCTCTTTTCCTATGTTTTCCACAGAGGTCGTGCTATTTTGTACAGACTCAGCCATAGTAATGGTACCTTTTGTCAGTTCATCAACGGAAGTAGCAATGCCATCAGCAGCATTATTACAAGTGGTGATACTTTCCGCCGTGTTATTGGTATTTTGGTTAATGACAGAGGTATTTTGATTTACTTTGGTGATGCTGGTATGTAAATTATCCCTTAGCGTCTGGGCAGCACGAATCAATTGATGAAACTCTTCTATGCCGCTATGGGCCTCGATATTAATATTTAGATTACCATTAGAAAGTTCTGCTGTTTTTGCAGAGACTTCTTTTATCGCCTTCTTCTGTTTTACAGAAATTATCATTATCATAATGGCAAAGGCTATAATCAGTACTATGGTAATAATGACCATACTAAGTATAGCGGAGATAATCTGTTTATTTACAACAGAAACCGGTGTTCCGGCAAATGCCATACCAATTACAGTTCCATCATCCCCTATCATTGGGGTATAATACACATAGAATGGTGTGCCCCCAATAATTACATTTTTGGCATGGTAATCGTTACCTGCCATGACTTGTTTTGTCACCTTAGGATCTGCTGTGGTTCCCTCCATACGCTCACCGGTTTTGGCATCTTTCACCGAAGAAATGAAGCGGGTATCTCCCATAAATAGTGTCATTTCAACATTTTGGTGTTCCAGGCTATCCACGTAATCATGTTCGTAGGTAGGGGTTCCGTTGTTCCTTACATCCCAAAGATAGTACCAATCCAGTCCTTCGGCAGCTACCTCTAATCGTTGGTAAGTGCCTTCTTCTAAGCTTCTTCCGATTTGAATTACGGATAGAATACAAAGGAAAATGGCAGTTACCATTAATGGAAACAGCCCCACTATAACCAACATGGAACTAAATGTTAATTTTTTCTTGTGCATAAAAATCACTCCTCATCTTTTATAATAGTCGGTAAACGTATTATAACATATTTTGTTTGTGTTTTATATACAAGGATGTATCAAAAAAACTGGGAATAATTTGTAGAAAATCACAATAAATATTGAAAAGGTGACAAAAAATAGAACTAAGAAAATTAGTTCTATTTTTTGTCTGATTTTTCTTTGATATTAGTTTTAATTTCATGATTATGATTTGCCAGTAACCGATAAATCATTATCATGGCATATAATACAACCGGTACAGTAATGGTCAAATAAATAGATACCTTTAACAAGGTGAAACTGTAGTCACTACCTATGCATGCAAACACAATGGTTGAGAGATAGAGTCCAGCCAGAAGAATGATGCCAAGCAATGCAAAAAATTTTTTAAATTTTTTCATAAGTACCTCCTTTGTTCTTTAAAGTTTATCATAGCTATGAAATTATGTAAACCCAGGTATTTGTATTCGGTATCATTTTAGGTAATGGATTAGCGCTTTTTTGGAGAAAGCATTCCACCTAACATGCCGCTTAGTCCGCACATTAATAATACGGAGATAAAATGAGTGGCATCATTGACAAAGGTTTTATTTACACCAAAAGATACAAATGCCAGTAGCAGAAAATATAAAATACCTAATAAAAAACCCCAGAAAAATTTTCGATAGGAAAATAATTTTCCAGCGAGAAAGCCACCGATTACCAGGCTGATTACATAGACACAGGTGATTCCAATTCCTACAAATGATTCGGATAAATCAAATTTTAACAAAAGAAAGGAAAGCACTAACAGCAAGATTGACGTAAGAATACAAGAGAGTAACATACATTTTAGCATATTTTGAAAAAGTGTCTTCATAGAACGAACCTCCTTTAAGTTATGATTTATATATTTTTCGACTTATTTTATTATATTAAAATATGAAAGAAAATATTCATTATAAAGCAAGGGGATGGCATCTCTTGACAAATGTAGCGAAAAAAGGTAACATCGTAGTTATCCTACCGGGATGTATGATTGTTATGAGTTAAAGGAGAGAGAAAGTTTGGAGCCCAGTGATGTGATACAACTATTGATTTTGGTGATACTGTTGGTTTTGTCAGCTTTTTTTTCATCGGCGGAAACAGCATTGACAACTGTAAACAGGATACGATTGCTTACTCTTGCAGAGGAAGGAAATAAAAAAGCAGCTACAGTGTTGAAAATTGTAGATGATTCAGGAAAGATGCTCAGCGCAATTTTAATCGGAAATAATATAGTAAATATTTTGGCATCGTCTATGGCAACGGTAGTGGCCACCAAGGCTTTTGGAAGTAGCGGAGTGGGGATTGCCACAGGTATTCTTACTTTATTAGTGTTGGTTTTTGGTGAGATTACACCCAAGACTTTGGCTACCATATATTCGGAGAAGATAGCTTTGGCATATGCTACCCCAATCTATGTTATTATGTGGGTGCTGACACCGGTGATTTTTTTAGTAAACCGGTTGGCATTGGGAGTGCTTCGCTTGTTGAGGGTAGATCCCAATGCAAAGAACGATACCATGACAGAAAATGAACTAAGAACTATTGTGGATGTAAGTCATGAAGATGGTGTTATTGAAAGCGAAGAACGCCAGATGATATATAATGTAGTGGATTTTGGAGATTCTCTGGCAAAGGATATCATGATTCCAAGAGTGGATATGACTTTGGCTCATATAGATGCTACCAAGGAAGAACTGATTCAGATTTTTAAGGAAGAAAAATTCACCAGGTTTCCAGTGTATGGTGAGAATACGGATGATATTGTTGGTATATTAAATATGAAGGATTTGCTTTTGTATGACAATACCATGGAGTTTCATATCAAGGATATTATGAGGGAAGCATTCTTTACCTACGAGTATAAAAAAACCTCAGAATTAATGATTGAGATGCGTCGGGATGCTATTAATATGGCAATTGTATTAGATGAATACGGGGCCACCGCAGGGCTCATTACCTTGGAGGATTTGCTGGAGGAAATTGTAGGAGAAATCAGGGATGAGTATGATGAGGATGAAGAAAATCTGATTCAGAAATTGTCTGAATATCAATATAGGATTGAGGCATCTATGAAGTTAGATGATGTGAATGATGCGTTGGGGTTAACCCTGGCTTCAGATGATTATGATTCTCTTGGAGGTTTGGTGATTGAATTATTAGATCGTCTTCCAGAAGAGGGAGAGCAGGTAGCCACCAGTGATGGAATTACTCTTTTGGTGGAAAAGGTGGATAAAAACAGAATAGACTCTATCATTATGACCATACCTGCGGATTTAGGGAAAGATGAAAATGGGCAGCAGAGAGAAAATCAAGAGTAAAACAAAAGGTGTTTCTTTAAGGAAACACCTTTTGCTATTAGACTAGGTGGTGATATAGGTGCTGTATCCTGCCTGCCTTAGATTCTGTTCCATTCTCACAGCATCGTTAAGATCCCGGTATGCACCAACCTGGACAAAATTGTATCCGTTTTTTCGGTAGATAAATGCAGGATAACCCTTGATGATGAGTTCCCTCCATAAGTCATAAGCATAGGCTTCGTTGCGAAATACCCCTACATTTACCCGGTATAACACAGGTTTTGGGGAATTTATGGTAGCCGAAGTCATAGGATTTGACTGGATGATGGCATTAGCAATGGCCTGGGCTATCTCATTAAAATTTTCATCAAAGATCTTGTTATCCTTGTCATTATCTATAAATCCTACCTCTGCTAATAAGGAAGGGATTTTTATTTTGTTTAATACTACAAGGTCAGGTCGTGGAATCACACCTAGATTTTCAAATCCCACAGTTTCCAAATTCTGATTGATGGCATCTGCTAAAGCCATCATATCGGAGGTTTCATCGAATACTAGTGTTTCTACGCCGGAGCCTGTACCCGGATCGTCTGCTGCATTCCTGTGAATGGATAAAAAAAAGTCTGCGTCTGAGGCATTGGCGATATCGGCCTTCTCGTAGGGAGATTGATAGATATCCTGGGTTCTGGTGTACTCTACAGGAATTCCGGCCTGTTCTAACAGCTTCCCTACCGCCAAGGTAAGGGCCAGGTTGTCATCCTTTTCCTTGCGGTTTTTGTTGGTGGCACCAAAATCAAAGCCCCCATGTCCTGCATCTAGAATTACTTTCATAAGACACCTAATAATATTTTTCTATATTTTATGCAAAATTTCTTGATTTGTTATATAAAATTTATGATAAAAATTTGACGAATCTTTTTTGTTATGATATACTTCTATAAATAATGTAACTAATCAGAAGGAGGAAACATATATGAAACATATTAAGACTTTAACAACACGTAACTTAAAAGAATCTATGAAAAAAGGTGGATGTGGAGAATGCCAGACATCTTGCCAGTCAGCATGTAAGACATCTTGTACTGTAGGAAATCAGAGTTGTGAGAACAACAAGTAATTAAAAGCAGTTTTGTTTTTTTGTGGAATAAGCAGCGGCTTAGGTCGCTGCTTCTTTGTGCGGTAAGCAACTGAAAGGAGAATTTGAGTGGTTCATCAGTATATAAACAATGGATACCATATAGTTCTGGATGTGAACAGCGGTTCTGTTCATGTGGTAGATGAAATGGTTTATGAGCTGATTGCGTTTGTAAATGAGCAGGAACATCCTGAAAATATAGATGGCACAGTGATTTCATTGGCTGTGGAAAGATTTAAGGATAAGTATGACGAAACAGACATCAAGGAAGCGTTGGGAGAAATTCAGGAATTGACCAAAGAGGGAATGCTTTTCACAGAAGATGTGTATGAGCCATACCTGAAAGATTTTAAGAAAAGACCTACTGTGGTAAAGGCTTTATGTTTACATATTGCCCATGATTGTAATCTGGCATGTCAGTACTGTTTTGCTGAAGAAGGAGAATATCATGGAAGGCGTGCATTGATGTCCTTTGAAGTAGGAAAGAAAGCATTAGACTTTTTAATTGCTAATTCTGGAAGTCGTAGAAATCTGGAAGTGGATTTCTTTGGTGGAGAGCCGCTGATGAATTTTGATGTGGTAAAACAGCTGGTAGCTTACGGTAGGGAACAGGAAAAAATTCATGACAAAAATTTCAGATTTACATTGACAACGAATGGAGTGCTATTAGATGATGATATTCTGGAATTTGCCAACAAAGAAATGGCAAATGTTGTTCTGAGTATTGACGGAAGAAAAGAGATTAATGACAAGATGCGTCCTTTCAGAAATGGAAAAGGAAGCTATGATTTGATTGTTCCTAAATTTAAAAAGGTAGCAGAAAGCAGAAATCAGACAAATTATTATGTCAGGGGTACTTTCACGAGAAACAATTTAGATTTTGCAGCGGATGTGCTTCATCTTGCAGACCTTGGATTCGAGCAGATTTCTGTGGAACCGGTGGTGGCAGAAGAGAAAGATGACTACGCTCTTAGGATGGAAGATGTTCCAAAGCTGTGTGAAGAATATGACAAGCTTGCAAAAGAAATGGTACGCAGAAAGAAAGATGGAAAATGTTTTAATTTCTTCCACTTTATGATAGATTTATCCGGCGGTCCCTGTGTGGCAAAGAGAATTTCAGGATGCGGTTCCGGTACAGAATATTTGGCAGTAACCCCTTGGGGTGACTTGTATCCGTGTCATCAGTTTGTGGGTAAGGAAGAATTCTTACTTGGAAATGTGGATGAGGGCATTGTGAAGACAGATGTGGTGGATGAATTTAAATGCTGCAATGTATATGCGAAAGAAAAGTGCAAGAATTGTTTTGCAAAATTCTACTGTAGTGGTGGATGTGCAGCAAATTCATACAATTTCCACGGCTCCATCAATGATGTTTATGAAGTAGGTTGTGAATTACAGCGAAAAAGGGTGGAGTGTGCTATTATGATTCAGGCGGCTATGGCCGATGAAGAAGCGTAGAAGGGATTCTACCTCAAAAATATATAAGAATAGGCGGGGCACCGCAGAAGGAGGACAAAATGCAGATGAAAAAGAGCAAAGGAATTGCAGTTCTTTTGATTATCGTGTTAGCGACAGCATTCTTAGGATATCTGTCAGCGTTTGGTTTGGGAAGTTCACAGTATGGTTCTGCAAAGGACATTAAGCTGGGACTGGATTTAGCAGGTGGTGTAAGTATTACATATCAGACAACAGAGGCACATCCAAGTGCAGAGGATATGGCAGATACCATTTTCAAATTACAAAAGCGTGTAGAAACATACAGTACAGAAGCTGCTGTATACCAGGAAGGTGAGAACAGAATTAATATCGAAATTCCTGGTGTTACAGATGCCAACGAGATTTTAGAAGACTTAGGTAAGCCAGGTTCTCTTTCCATCCAGTCAGAAGATGGAGAGGTGGTATTATCCGGTACAGATATCAAGGATGCCCAGCCGGAAAACCAGCAGGATGAAATGGGAAACAAAGAGATTGTAGTAGCTTTAACATTGACAGATGAAGCAACAGATCGTTTTGCAGAATATACATCCAATAATATAGGAAAAAGACTTCCTATCGTATATGATGGACAGGTGATTAGTAACCCATCTATCCAGAGTGCCATCACCGGAGGTTCCTGTGTCATTAATGGTATGGCAGATTATGAGGAAGCATCCGAACTTGCATCCATTATCCGTATTGGTGGATTAAAGCTTGAATTAGAAGAATTACGTTCTAATATTGTCAGCGCACAGCTTGGTGAGGAAGCCATTCCTACCAGCTTAAAGGCAGCAGCTATTGGATTTGCAATTATTTGTATTTTCATGATTATCTTCTACAGATTGCCAGGTTTTGCTTCTTGTATAGCACTGACACTTTATGTGGGATTAATTTTAGGATTATTAAATGCATTCCAGATTACATTAACTTTGCCTGGTATCGCAGGTATTATATTGGGTGTAGGTATGGCGGTGGATGCCAACGTTATTATCTTTGCCCGTATCGGTGAAGAACTTTCAGCGGGAAAAAATGTTCGTTCAGCAATTAAATCCGGATTTGAAAAGGCATTGTCAGCCATTGTCGATGGTAATATCACAACTTTGATTGCCGCAGCAGTGCTTGCATTTATGGGAACAGGAACAGTAAAAGGCTTTGCCTACACACTGGCACTTGGTATCGTAGTATCCATGTTCACCGCATTAGTGATTACAAAGTATTTAGTAAATGCATTTTATGCCATTGGTGCACAGAACGAAAAGTTCTATGCAAAGGCTAAGAACAGAAAGACTATTAATTTCCTGGCAAAGAAGACAGTGTTCTTTGCAATCTCTATTGTATTGATTGTAGGCGGATTTGTCTTCTTAGGAGTAAATAAGTCTACCACAGGAAATGTGTTAAACTTCAGTCTGGAATTTATGGGAGGAACATCCACAAGCGTTACTTTTAACGATGATATGACAATTGCAGACATTGACGCCAAGGTAAAACCTGTTATCGAAGAGATTACTAAGGATGCCAACATTCAGGCACAGAAGGTAAACAATACAAATCAGGTAGTATTTAAGACAAGAACACTTAGCTTAGACGAAAGAGAAGCTTTCAATACAGCTATGGAAGAAAATTTTGATGTAGATACTAAGTTGATTACCACAGAAACCATCAGTTCGACCATCAGTTCAGAAATGCAGAGAGATGCTATAGTATCCGTGATTATCGCAACGGTTTGTATGTTGATTTACATCTGGTTCAGATTTAAGGATATCCGTTTTGCGGGAAGTGCGGTGCTTGCATTGCTTCATGACGTTTTGGTTGTGTTGGCATTTTATGCAGCAGCGAAGGTATCTGTTGGTAATACCTTTATTGCATGTATGCTTACCATTGTAGGTTACTCTATCAATGCTACCATCGTTATCTTTGACCGTGTCAGAGAAAGTATGGCTCAGATGAAGAAGGCAGACCTTGATGAAGTGGTAAACACAAGTATTACACAGACTTTGACAAGAAGTATTTATACATCCTTTACTACTTTTGTTATGGTAGCAGCATTGTATATCTTAGGTGTAAGCTCTATCCGTGAATTTGCACTCCCATTGATTGTGGGTATTGTATGTGGAGCATATTCTTCTGTATGTATCACAGGTGCTTTGTGGAGAGTAATGAAAAAAGTGAAATAAGTGTAATACCTTAGACCGTAGGTTCAAAAAACCTACGGTTTTTTTCTAGCGGCGGAACAGCGAACCGGGTTCCCGGAACCACGTGGATAAAAATGTGGACAGAATGGAAAAAAATTTTTTCAAAAAAAGTGACAAGAAAAACAGACAAAAAACCTAGAGTTATCCACAGAAAATGTGGATAAACTGTGGAGAAGTTTGTGCATTTGCTGTGAATTGTGTGTGAAAGTATGTGAAATAAGGAATTGGTGGCGAGAATATCTTATACACATCTGCTTTATTCATGGGGAAAGGAAAAAACATGAGGAAAAAATGGATGGTTGCCTCTAAAAGGGCAGATTTTAAAAGAATAGGAGAAATATATGGTATAGACCAGGTGATTGCTCGAATTATCAGAAACCGTGATGTGATAGAAAAAGAAGAACTGGATAAATATCTAAAAGGAGGAGAAAAGGATTTTTATTCCCCTTATTTACTAAAGGATATGGAGAAAGCCATAGAGATTCTAAAAGAAAAAATAGAACAGGGGAAAACTATTCGAATCATTGGAGATTATGATATTGATGGAGTGTGTTCCACGTATATTTTATACACGGGGCTGAAGCGTTGTGGGGGATTGGTAGATTTTGAAATACCAGACAGAATCAAGGATGGTTACGGTGTCAATGAACAATTGGTGCAGGAGGCAGTGGAGAATGGGATTGACACAATACTGACCTGTGATAATGGAATTGCCGCTGCAAAAGAATTGATGTTTGCAAAAGATGCAGGAATGACTGTGATTGTCACAGACCATCATGAGGTGCCGTACATGGAGGAGCAGGGAGAAAGAAATTATATCCTGCCTCAGGTGGATGCCATCATAAATCACAAACAGCCGGATTGCAATTATCCTTTTAAAGAACTGTGTGGAGCGGCAGTGGCATATAAGGTGGTGACCGCTCTGTATGAAGTGTTTCAGATTCCCAGGAAGGAATTAAAAGAACTGTTAAGCTTTGCAGGCTTTGCTACTGTGGGGGATGTGATGATTCTTCAGGGAGAAAACAGGATTTTTGTAAAAGAGGCGTTAAAAGAGCTTGAACACACTACCAATATTGGCATGGAAAGTCTTATGGAAGTCTGTGAGTTGAAGGGAATAAAGCTTACCGCATACCACATAGGATTTGTTTTAGGACCTTGTATGAATGCCAGTGGAAGGTTGGATACTGCAAAGAAAGCATTATCTTTATTGTGTGCCAAGGATAAATTATCTGCTCAGGCTCTGGCAAAAGAATTGAAAATGCTAAATGACAACCGAAAGGAGATGACTGATGAGGGGGTAAAAACTGCGATTCACATGATAGAGAAGGAAGGACTTTACAAAGACCGGGTGTTGGTAGTATATTTGCCGGACTGTCACGAAAGCATTGCGGGAATTATTGCAGGGAGAATCCGTGAAAAATATTATAAGCCAGTGTTTGTGCTTACGAAAGCAAAAGAGGGAGTCAAAGGTTCCGGTCGTTCCATTGAAAGCTATTCTATGTATGATGAAATGACAAAAGTAAAGGATATCTTTACAAAATTTGGAGGACACCCTATGGCGGCAGGATTGTCCTTACCTGAGGATAAGGTGGAGGAATTTCGAAGAAGATTAAATGAAAACTGTACCCTTACCACAGAAGATTTGACAGAACAGATTGTCATTGATGTACCAATGCCCCTAGATTACATCAATGAAGCTTTGATAGAGCAGTTAGATGTGTTGGAACCCTTTGGGAAAGGAAATGAAAAGCCTGTGTTTGCAGATAAAAATATAGGGATATTATCCATGGCACGCATTGGGAAAAATAAAGATATGTTGAGACTTCGATTGAAAAAAGAAAGTGGTTGTATCATGGAATCCACAATGTTTCGAAACTGTGATGACTTTGAAGCCTTTTTAAATGAACAGTTTTCGGAAGGGGAAGTGGAGAAAGCCTTTCGTGGGCTGCCCAACAATATCTCTATTGCCATTACCTATTATCCAAGCATCAATGAATTTCGGGGAAACCGAAGCCTGCAGGTAAATATTACCGGGTATCAGTAAACCAGGGAGTCCCATCCAAAAACTGGGTTAAGAAATGGAAAAATGTTACGATATATTAATGGGATAAAAATATAAGGGAGAGGAAAAACTTATGAAAAAGAAACTAAAGAACAAATGGTATATCTTTAAGGAAAATAATCCCAGCACTCATATTTTCTTACTGATTATACTGGTAAATCTGGCATCTATTTTGCTTTCGTCAATTTTACTGCTATTTCTGCCGGAAAATCAAGATAGGACATTCCCGGAAATGATTCGGTTTGCATTTACCCTGATGATTAATCCAAGCGGTAGATATGTGTACAGTGATTATCCCATTTCACTGTTTATCACTACAGTGGTGGTATTGCTAGGTATGATTTCCTTGACTGGTGGTACGGTAGGTTACATTACTAGTATTATTAGTGGTTTTTTGGAAAAATCTACCAATGGTAAAAGACGTATGAAATTAAATAACCATATTGTGATTTTAAATTATAATAAAAAGGTTCCGGCCATTATTTACGATTATTGTTTCGATGATGTGGAGAATACTTATATCACAATCCTGTCTGATATGGACAAAGAGGAAGTTAAAAATGAAATCGAAATGATGTATAATCAAAATCATGTGAAGAAGAAATTTAAAAATATTATTGCCAGGGATGGAAATCCTATGTCCAAGCTGGATTTAGACAATATTAATCTCAAGGATGCTCAGACCGTTCTCATTATGGAGCCGGAGTATGAAGAGGAAAATAAAACATCCTCCCTGGACAGTCAGAGTTTTCAGGTAAGTAAATTATTTATGTTTATCACCTGGTATTTTTCACAGCTTGAAACTAAGAGTAAGGCAAATATTGTGGTGGAATCCAACAGTCCTGATATGGAGCAGATGGTTCAAAGTTATCGTATGGAGAAGAATAATCAGATTTCTGTTCCGGTAAACTATAATGAAATTATTGGAAAATTACTGGCAGTAACAGCGATTATGCCATCTATCAATGAGGTAATGCAACAGTTGTTCAGTTTTGAGGGAGTAGAGATTTATATTGAAGATAAACCGGATACAGACCTTTTAGGAGAATTAAAGACAAAGCGTTCTGTGCTTCCTTTGTTCGACCAGGGAGAGAAAAGGGTTTATGTGGCAGAAAATGAAGAAGAGCTTTTCAGAAAATCTGGAGAGGATTTTGTTTTGAAAAAGGCTCTGCCCAAGGAAGGGTTTCAGCCAAAGATTATTTTTGAAAAATCTGAACTACTGATTATCGGTAGTAATCACAAGCTAGGTTACATATTAGAAAGCTTAAGCTGTTTTCGAAAAGAATACGGAAATCACAAGCTTCATGTAACTTTAGCAGACACATTAGAGAGTGCTCAGGAACTAAAGGTGTATTACGAAAATCCAAGATATGAGGAGATTTTACAATCAAAGAACTGTTCTCCTGTTATCATAAATGATATTTTCCATGCGGCACAGGAGTTAGGTGATTTGATAAAGACTAAGGCAGATGTTATTTTGCTTTTATCAGACGATCAGGTTGCTGACCCTCATTTAGATGAAAAGCCGTTATTGTTCTGGAACAGTTTAAAACATATGGTGGCAGAAAGGGATGACCTTGATGTGGTAGTGGAAATCTTAGACTCCCAGAACAAAGATATTGTGGAAAAGAAGAATAAGGATCAGGTCATTGTAAGTGATGATTTCTTAGGTCATCTATACGCTCAGTTAGGTAAGAATCCACTCCGTTATGATGTGATGAAGGATATCATTACATCCGAAGGAGACCCTACATCAAGAAATATAGATCAGGAAATGCAGAATGAGGGGGATTTGCTCTGTGTCAATGTGGCAACCTTCTTTCAGCATCTATCTGGTGAACTTACCTTTGCCACAAAGCGGGAACTGATTCTCTGGGTATATGAGGCAACCAATCAAGCGTACCTGCCCATTGGGTGTGTGAAGAATCATACCACCTATCTATTCTCCCGAACAGACGGAGAACAGGATGGACTGGATAGTGTGGTGTTGTCAGCAAAAGAAGAAGGAGAAGTGTATTCTCAGACAGAAAATAAACTGACACTAAACAAGGAAGATGAATTGATTGTGATGAAATTAGTGTAATTAGTGTAATTTGATGTAACAGTTCAGCCAATTAAATTGAAATTTTTAGGAGGTTTTTATGAATACAAAATGGTGGAAAGAAGCAGTGGTTTATCAGATTTATCCAAGAAGTTTTCAGGATAGTAATGGAGATGGAATTGGAGATTTAAAGGGGATTATTCAGAGAATGGAATATCTTGGAAAGCTGGGCATTGATGCAATCTGGCTTTCTCCGGTATACAAGTCACCGCAGGATGATAATGGTTATGATATTGCTGATTATCAGGATATTGAGCCTATGTTTGGATGTTTGGATGATATGGAGGCTTTGATAGCAGAGGCAAAGAAATATAATATTCGTATCATTATGGACTTGGTTTTGAATCATTCCTCAGATGAGCATCGTTGGTTTTTGGAAGCAAAAAAGAGTAAGGATAATCCTTATCACGATTACTATGTTTGGAGAGATGGAAAAGAAGGTGTACCACCCAATGATATGAAGGGAGTTTTTGGCGGCTCTGCATGGGAGTGGGTTCCGGAATTACAGCAGTATTATTTCCATCAGTTTTCCGTAAAACAGCCGGATTTAAACTGGGATAATCCAAAGGTTCGGAGAGAAATTTATGATATGATTTTGTGGTGGATGGACAAGGGTGTAGGCGGATTCCGCTTAGATGTTATTGACCAGATTGCCAAGGAGCCGGATAAAAAAATTACACAGAATGGTCCAAACCTTCACAAATATATTCAGGAAATGAGTAGAGAAACCTTCCAAAAGGGAGATTTGATTACTGTGGGAGAGGCCTGGGGTGCAACTCCGGAACTGGCAAAGCTTTACAGTAATCCGGATGGAAGTGAATTTTCTATGGTATTCCAGTTTGAGCATATTGGATTGGACCAGCAGGAAGGAAAAGAAAAATGGGATTTGGCACCTCTTCCTTTTTTGAAATTAAAACAAGTGCTGACACGCTGGCAGACAGAAATTTATAATTGTGGCTGGAACAGTCTGTTTTGGAACAACCATGATTTGCCGCGTATCGTATCCCGTTGGGGAAATGACAAAGAGTACAGAGTACAGTCAGCCAAAATGTTTGCTATTTTATTACATGGAATGCAGGGAACTCCGTACATTTATCAGGGAGAAGAACTGGGTATGACCAATGTAGCTTACGAAATAGATGAGTATCAGGATATTGAGACGGTCAATATGTATCGGGAAAGATTAGAAAAAGGCTATACCAAGGAAGAAATTATGGAGTCTATTCATGCAAAGGGACGTGATAACGGACGAACCCCAATGCAGTGGGACGATACCGAGAATGCAGGATTTACAACTGGTACACCATGGATCAAGGTAAATCCAAATTATAAAGAAATCAATGCAAAAAGTCAGGTCAATGACCCGGATTCCATTTTCTCATGCTACAGAAAGCTGGTACAGTTTAGAAAAGAATATCCGGTGTTTGTAGATGGACGTTTTCAATTGCTTTTGGAAGATGACGAGAATATCTTTGCTTACGAGAGAAAGACAGAAGACCAGAAATTGTTAGTTATCTGTAATTTCTATGGTGAGACGGTAGAAATGCCATTGTCAGAGAAAATAAATGATATGAAGTTATTGTTAGGAAATTATAAAGAAATTAAGGATACAACAATTCTTCGTCCTTATGAGGCAAGGATGTATATCCAGTAGAAAGTGATCAACTTAAGCCAGGGCATGTGGTTTAGCGAACCGGGTTCGCTAAACCACATGATTCCACCTGCAAAATTGTATGAATTTTATATAATTTTTTAAAAATTTGAACATTTTTAAATTTTTTGAAAAAAAGTTGTTGACATTACAAAAACCCTATGGTATTATAATCAAGCAGTCGAGAGATGGCAACGAAGAAAAGTGACATGGGATCTTAGCTCAGCTGGGAGAGCATCTGCCTTACAAGCAGAGGGTCACAGGTTCGAGCCCTGTAGGTCCCACTTTTTCTTTGAATAATTGAATATGGCGAGATGGCTCAGTTGGCTAGAGCACACGGTTCATACCCGTGGGGTCAAGGGTTCGAATCCCTTTCTCGCTACTAGGAATCCTCAGCATTGGCTGGGGATTTTTTGCAGTACAGGAAAGTGTGTCTTATAATACAAGAATGTAGAAGCATTTTTGTATTGGATTTCTCATAGATGATATTGTATAAAAAGGAAGGAACGAAACATGGAAGTATATTCAGTAAAGACAATAGACAAACCAATCACAGGTACGGTGGTAGTGCCAGGTTCCAAAAGTATGACCAACAGAGCCTTATTGTTGGCAGCCTTATCGAAGGAAAGCTCTATCCTTAGAGGGGTGTTATTTAGCGATGATTCCAGACATTTTTTGCAGTGCCTGATAGACCTGGGCTTTGTGCTTGACATTAATGAGGAAGAAAAAACAGTAAAGATTCAGGGGACAGGTGGTAATATTCCAAAGAAAAAGGCTGCCATCCATGTGGGAAGTGCGGGAACAGCAGCAAGATTTATCACAGCCATGTTGGCTTTGTCGGATGGAGAATACACTATCCAGTGCTCTAAGCAGATGGAAAAACGACCTATGGCAGAATTGTTTAAGGTGCTAAGTTGTATGGGAGCGGAGTTTATTTATTTAAATGAAGAGGAACACTTGCCGGTAAAGGTAAAAGGAAATGGTGGGAATTGTAGGGACATTCAGATGGATATCAGTAAGAGTACTCAGTTTCTAAGTGCTATGCTTATGGTAACCCCTGTGACAAAAAGTGGAATTAAAATTCAAATCACCAGTGAGAAAAAGACGGGCTCTTACATACATATTACAGAAAATATGTTGAAAGGCTTTGGAGTGGAAGTAAATTTTGACGGGGAAATCTACGAAGTAAAAGGAAATCAGGAATTACATATTGGAGACTATTACATTGAACCGGACGTATCGGCCGCCTGTTACTTTTATGGAATGGCGGCGTTGACCCAGGGCAGGGTCAAGGTGAAAAATGTTCATGCTGATTCTATGCAGGGGGATATGAAATTTCTTGACTTACTGGTGCAGATGGGGTGTACTAAAACAGAGGAAGAAGATGGAATCTGTATCCAGGGACCAAGGAAGGAAGACTTAAAGGGAATTGATATTGATATGAATGATTTTTCAGACCAGGCTTTGACTCTGGCAGCACTGGCTCCCTTTGCAAACAGTCCAACGGTAATTCGCAATGTAGGACATATCAGAGGACAGGAATGCAATCGTATGGCAGCCATTGTGACAGAGCTTTCTAAATGTGGTATTGACTGTAGGGAAGAGGGAGATGATATCTATATTTACCCGGGACAGGTGCAACCGGCAAAGATAGAAACCTACGATGATCATAGAGTGGCAATGGCATTTAGCCTGTTGGGACTACGGGCAGATGGAATTGAGATTCTTGACCCATTGTGCTGTAGGAAGACCTTTGAAAATTATTTCAGTGTATTGGATGAATTTGTATATGATTCCGGTAACAGTTCAGGCAGGTCTGCGCATTTACTGCGCTGACCGTGAGAAAATGTGTATTTAACAAAAATCGGGCAATTTTGCATTTGTCGGCATTGCCCGATTTCGTAACAGTTTAGCCTATGACTGAACTGTTACTGATTCAGTATCTGCCTAGAACCATAGAATAGATGCATAGTGAGGAGCGAAAGATGGAGAGAAAAGAAGTATTTCAGATTTTGAACATAGAAGAGACAAAGAATGAGGCAGAGATTGTAGCTGCTTACAGAACATTGTTAAAAAAAAATAATCCAGAAGAAAATCCTACCGGTTTTCGAAGGTTGCGGGAAGCCTATGAGGCAGCCATAGCATTTGCAAGAAAAAATGAAGAAATAGAGGAGGAAGTGACACAAGAGAAGACAGAGGTAGACTATTGGATAGAGGAATTTGATGAAATTTATAATAATCTGTACCTTCGTCGGGATGAAAAGGTGTGGAGAGAACGTTTTCAGCATCCTTTATGTGAAGGATTGGATACTTTTTATGAAGTCAGGGAAAAACTGTTGGCGTATTTTATGAATCACAGCAATATTCCCCATAGAATCTGGCTGATTTGCGATGAAGTATTCCAGATTCGTCAGGATATGGAGGAGCTGCTTGAGGTGTTCCCGAAAAATTACTTACAGTTTGTGTTAAATCGCCTAAATAATGAAGAGTTTTTGCCTTATGATGGCTTTGTCTATGAGAGAGACATATATGAGAAAAATAATGAGGACGAATTTATTGGGAACTATTTCAGACTCCGGGATCTGGTAGAAGAAGGGGAAGAGCAGGAGTGCTATCAGCTGTTCACTTGGCTTGAAAAATCCGGGATTTATCATCCCTATGGAAAGGTGGAAGGACTCCGCTTTGCCATGCGCATGGGCCAGAAGGAGGTACAGAGGGAACTGACAAAGCAGTTAGAAGAGGAAGCCTGGAAGGATTATTACATAGCCCATTACGTGGGAGAAGCTTATTTCAACTTAGGAGAAAAGGAAAAAGCTGCCAAGCTGTGGCATAATATCTGGGAGAAAGAAAAAAATTATGTACCGATTGGTATAAACCTTGCAAGATACTATATGGACAAGGAAGACTATGTTACAGCAAATTTATTCTTAGAAGAAAATTCTAATGCGGTAAGAGGCAATGATTATCTGGAAAATATGCGCAGAACCTGTTGTAGTCACATAGTGTATGACTTGTGGGAGAAGGCAAAGAAAGAAGACATAAGCTTTGATGAAATCATTCAGTTATGTCATAAGTCCTGTGTAATAGAAGATTTTGAGGGGGCAAACCGGGCCATTGCCATGGCAAAACCGTCAAATGATGAAGAAAAGTATGATTATCACTATAAATATGCCATGGTATACCGCGGATTAGAGGAAAACGAAAAAGCAGAGACAGAATTGTCATTATGTCTTGCACTTTTGGAGGAAAAAAAGGCAAAGCAGGAGAAGTGTGCAGAAGAATATTCTAAGGTGTATCAGGGGCTTTTTGATTGCGAGATGGCTTTCGAAGCATTTGATAAAGCAGAAAACACATTAAAACTTGCTATTGATAAAATGCAAAAGTTACGAGAATTCGATGAATGGAAAGAATTCATGAGGGATTTGGCCCAGTTGAAAGTGAAATGCCAAAAGTATGAAGAAGCAGTGGACATTTGTGATGAACTTCTCCGGAATGATGAGGAATATTTCCCGGCATATGTTCTCAGACAAAAGAGTTGTTATCATCTGGATAAGGGACAACAGGTCATTGATGATTTCTACCGGGCAAAAGATATTTATGCAGGAATAGAGCAGATGTATTTTTATGCGGCAGATATCTTTCTTCGCAATGGACAGAATCAGGATGTTATGGATATTATAAATCAGGCTCGGGAAAATAATATCGATTTTTCTTTTGATTTGCGCATGACAGAGCTTCAGGCATTGCGCAGGCTGGTTAATAGCGAGGAAGAAAATGAAAGATTGCTACAACAGATAGAGCAGCTGTATCAGGAAATACAGACAGATGAGGAAGGAAGCTTAGAAGGACAAATCTACGGTATTCAGGCGATTTTATTTGAGCAGGGTGTATTGTTGCAACGCTTAAGACGCTATGAAGAAGCTTTGGGAAAATACCATCAGGTTCTTGAAATTCAGGATGATCATTATGCTGCAATTTATGGATCTGCATGGTGCAATTATAATCTGAATCAGCCGCAAAAAGCTTTAGAGCTTTATGAAAAAGTCTCAGAAATATATGAAAATTCTCCGGGATATTATTATGAAATGGGACTTTGCCATGAAAAAATGGGCAACAGGGAAAGAGCTAGGGAGCTGTTTGAAAAGACCTTAGAACTTGCAAAGGTTTATGGCGATGCCTGCGAAAAACTAGGTGAATACTGGCAGGAGGAGTATGAAGAGCATTGCCATATCAAGGATTTTGAAAAGGCCATAGAATATATCACAAGGGAAATTGAAGATGAGGCAGTTCCTTATCATGTGCTGGTAAGAGCTGACTGGTACAAGAGAAATATGCGCTATGAGGAAGCCATAGAGGATTTAAAATGGGCGTTAAAGATGGATTCGGAAAGCATCTATCTTCGCAGTCAGTTAGCAAGGGTATATACGTTGAATAATGAATATGACAAAGCAGAAGAATATTACAATAAAGTATTAGAAGTGATGGATACCATTGAAGAAGAAAAGCGCACAAAATATTATGAACAGTGTATTGCATTCTTCCGCCGTATCAGAAAGTATGATGTTGCCATGGCATTGTGCAAGGAAGGACTGGAAAAGTATCCTGACAGTGTGGATACCTTCTACAATGAAATGGGTGAAATTTATGAAGCCCAGGACAAGACCAAGGAGGCCATTGCTTCCTATGAAAAATGTACGGAAAATGATGAGATTCTGGAAAATATCGCTCATGCTTCCTTGGCAAATGGCTACAGCAGGGAATTAGAAGAGTATTATGAGAGATCCAAAAAATATTATGACGATGAAGCAGCTTTTTACGTTTCCTGGGCCGTTTGGAAATTGTTCCGTGTTCGAAGATACGAAGAGGCGATTCCGTTGTATACAAAGGCGGCAGAACTGGAAACAGACAGGGATGAAATGTATGAACATTATGTTGACATTGCAACAGCGTGCATCTTAAGTGGAAAGGAAAAAGAGGCAAGAGAACAGGTAGAAAAGGCAATCCGATTCCAGGAGGAATACCTGGAAGAAAAAGGGTGCAGTGAAGAGGAGTTTTTATATAACAATGGAAAGGTTCCATACAAATTAGGATTAAAAGGATGGGAAGAAGCTGCATCTGGCAATATAGAAGTAGCAATTTCTTATTTTGAACAAATGTTAAAGACACCAAAATGTTTTAATTGCAATGCTGCCTGCTGTTTTGAGTCTTATTTGTATCGTGCCCGTTGTTATGAAATTATGGGAGATTACGAGAAAGCGTTGGATTTTTTTCAAAAGGTGATAGAGGTTCTGGGAAATCATTGGGAATCAAGATTTGCTATCAAAGATTTACAGAATAGGACAGAAAGAAATGAGGAAGAAAAATGATTATTGGTATTGATTTAGGTACCACCAATAGTCTGGTGGCATGTTTTAAAGAAAATGGTCCGGAGATTATTCCAAATAGACTTGGAAAAAATCTTACACCGTCTGTGGTCAGTATTGACGAAGAAGGACAGGTATACGTAGGAGAGACAGCAAAGGAGAGAGGTTTGCTATATCCTGACAGCTGTGCATCGGTGTTTAAAAGAGATATGGGAAGCAATAAGGAATACCGGCTTTCCGGAAAAAAGTATCGGCCGGAAGAATTGTCATCTTTGGTGCTTCGAGCCTTAAAAGAAGATGCAGAAAGCTATTTAGGAGAAGAAGTGACGGAAGCAGTGATTTCTGTGCCGGCATACTTTAATGACTCCAGACGTCGTGCCACCAAAAGAGCCGGTGAGTTAGCTGGTCTTAAGGTGGAGAGAATTATCAGTGAGCCCACAGCAGCGGCAATTGCCTACGGATTATACCAGGATGCACCGGAAACAAAGTTTTTGGTGTTTGACTTAGGTGGTGGAACTTTTGATGTATCTATTTTGG
>JBGVDD010000104.1:0-3303 GCA_045119215.1 Lachnospiraceae bacterium
TATCAGCTTTGCAAGGAACCTGAACATGAAATATATATTGTTTCAAAAGATACAGGATTTGATGCAATTATTCATTTCTGGGAAGACAGAGGAATATCCATCCACAGGATTTACTCCGCCAATTGCAATAATGATACAACAACCATTCCTGTATCATCAGATATAGAAGTGCCTTCTCTATCTGATGCACCATCAACAAACGAAAAAGTGTATAATGAACCAAA
The DNA here is from genome assembly GCA_045119215.1 of Lachnospiraceae bacterium. Classification (GTDB taxonomy): domain Bacteria; phylum Bacillota; class Clostridia; order Lachnospirales; family Lachnospiraceae; genus RUG11237. The sequence goes on from JBGVDD010000104.1 coordinate 225, forward strand.
ATCTGTAATTGATGATATTATTGCTGCATGTCCAAATAATAATACTTCATATTTACATTTATTCCTGGTTCACTTTTTCGGAAACAAAAATGGTTTAAACATTTATCGCGAGGTTATAAAAAAGGACTACAATGCTACTCCACGTAACTGGAATAGCAAAATGCGTTTTTCTGTACTTTGCCAGTATATTGGAAAATACACTGATGTAGCCAATGCTCCGGTGACTGATGAACTTGTAGATTTTCTATACAAGCACAAAAACAATCCCAATAATGTTCTTAAACTTCTTCAGAATCACTATGGAACAGAACTTGGCTCTCTATACAAGAAAATGTTTAAACCTTTTGTGAAATCGTTGGCAAAAATACAATAATTATGAAAGCAGCCAGAACAACTACGAAGGAGAGCTGATAACTCTCCTTCAAAACCTCATTATTTTATTGATAGTCACTCTATCCTCAACCCAAACAAGCATTATTTTTCAAAATAATTAATGGACCATCATCATTTACCTGACTAAATTCTAGTCATAATATTTGATATTGGTCCATTCTGTGTTATTATCTTAAATTATGGCAAAAAAATAGGAGCCTACCCGCAAAAGTACCGCTCCTATTTTTAATATAAATGTCATATCAAGATACGACAATAATACGACTACTATGATAACAATTATTTCAGATAAAATCAACAATTTAAACCAAACTTCTTACGATTTATTAATAAATTCAATTAACATTAACCAGTTAAAGTGTTCCTGCGGTCATTATGGAACACTTGCCAGACATGCCCGTTACAGTCGCACTATTAAACTTTCAGGCGGTATTCAGGCAGTACTTAACATTGTCAGGGTTAAATGTTCACACTGTGGCAAAACTCATGCTCTCATGCCATCCCAGATTGTTCCTTATTCTCAGATTCTGTTAAATGAGCATATTTCCATATGTACTAATTATATCCATAACATTTCTCAGGAAAAAATCATGACGGATAATCCGTTGATTGACGAATCGAATATTTCATATATTATACATAACTTTAATGAACACTGGGTTCAACGGCTTGCCGCTTTCTCCATCTCATTGGGACTTAATTCCACAGAGCTAGTTAAAAAGTGTTTTTCACTATGTTCACGCCAGTTTATGCAAATTAAATGCACCGTAAATATTTTATGTCTCTGCACCCACATAACTTAACTTCATATCTGTTTTGTTTTCTCCTATACTTAAATAAAATACATTTTGGAAGGAGATTTTAAATCATGAATGACAATGAAAGACAAAAAATTGCTCTTTTTAGATATGGCATCATTGCTCCGGCTGTAAGCGGAACTTATGATGAATCATTATCTTTAAAAGGCTTTTTTCGTGATGCCTCAAAAAAAGTTTACACCAATCCACGGGGGGAAGATACTATGATTTCTGCAGCAACCATTGAAAGATGGTATTATGCATATATGGATTCAGGCTTTGATGCACTGTTACCAAAGCGTCGCACTGATACCGGGAAATCCCGCAAGCTTGACAGTGACATAACTGAACAGATAAACTTTTTAAAAACAGAATACCCGCGAATTCCCGCAACCCTTATACATCAAAAGCTTATTGAAAATGGCACTATCAAAAAGGGAACTGTATCTCTTTCAACAATTAACAGATATGTAAATCGTCTTAATGAAGAAAAGGGACTGTTTCCACAAAAAGACATGAGAAGATATGAAAGAGAACACATTAATGAAGTTTGGTGTGGCGACTCAAGCGTGGGGCCATATATAACTATTAATGGTCAGAAGAAACGTACATATGTTATTGCTCTTATTGACGATGCATCAAGAATGATTGTAGGCATAAATATATTTTTCAATGACAACTTTGTTAATCTGATGTCTGTTATGAAAACTGCCGTAATACGCTTCGGACGACCTAAAAAGCTTAATTTCGATAATGGTTCCACATATAAAAACAAACAGATTGACCTGCTTGCGGCAAGAATCGGTTCTGTAATTAATTATAACCCTCCATATACTCCAGTCGGAAAAGCAAAAATTGAAAGGTGGTTCAGAACAATGAAAGACCACTGGATGTCACAGCTGGACATGAGCAGCTTTAATTCGCTTGAAGAATTATCAGCATCACTACTGGTTTTTGTCAACCATTATAATAAAAGCATACACTCATCTCTTAATGGAAAAACTCCTGAGGACAGATTTTTTGAGGAAAGCAGCATGATTAAGCGTCTGTCAGATGAAGTTATAGAAAAATCATTTTTGCTTGAGTATGAACGCCGTGTATCAGCTGATAATGTCATAGTTCTTGAGGGTACGGAATACGAAGTTCCTTATATTTATTCCAGAAAAAAGATTACCATAAGATACAGTACTGATTTCAGTTCAGTATACGTAGTAGATAAGACTACCGGTGAACTTACACCCATAAAACTTTTAAACAAGCATGACAATTCCCATATAAAAAGAACAAAAGTAAAACTCGCAGGAGGTAATGAATAATGCAGGATTACATTGCAAGATATGGTATGGATTTTAATCCTTTTATTAAAAACGCAAAAGATGTACATATTGAAACTGAAGATTACAGGGAACTCAAAATAAGGCTTGATTATCTTCTGTCAAACAGGGGATTTGGAATAATAACCGGAGGACCGGGGCGGGGAAAAACCACATGCATACGCCACTATATAAGTTCTCTTAATCCTTCACTTTATAAGGTTACCTACACTTCACTATCAACGCTTACAGTAAGCGAATTTTATAAGCATATGGCTAAAGAACTGGGACTTGAAGTATGTCACAAAAAAAATGATAATTACCGAAACATCCAGGCTGAAATAACAAGGCAGGCACTTGAAAAAAGGATAACTCCGGTAATAATTATAGATGAAGCCAACTACATCAATAATGCTATACTAAATGATTTAAAGATGCTGTTTAACTTTGAAATGGACTCCAGAGACAGAGCTGTTGTATTGCTTGTAGGACTTCCACAACTCAATAATACCTTACGTCTTTCTGCAAATGAACCTCTTCGTCAAAGAATTACAATGAATTATAATATTGATTCAC
>JBGVDD010000105.1:0-4234 GCA_045119215.1 Lachnospiraceae bacterium
TGCACTAACGATCAACAAGGCAGAGGTAAAAGACATTCCAAAACGGGTGGAAGACATGGCAGACGTGTTGGGCATTAAGCATATTTTAAAACGGTTTCCTTATGAAATATCCGGTGGACAGAAGCAAAGATGTGCCTGTGCAAGAGCTTTGATTAATAATCCAAAACTGATTCTTGCCGATGAGCCGACCGGGGCACTTGATTCTAAATCAGCGCAGCTTTTATTGGAAACTATGGCAAAGATGAACGAGCAGCTGGATGCTACTATTTTGATGGTAACCCACGATGCATTTTCCGCAAGCTACGCGCAGCGGATTTTATTTTTAAAGGACGGAAATTTATTCAAAGAACTAAGCGCACAGGGAAAAAGCAGAAGAGAATTTTATAATGAGATTTTAAATGTGCTTGTTCTGCTAGGAGGTGAAACAAACGGTGCTTACTAAATTGGCGGTTCGCAATATCAAGCGTTCCATAAACGATTATCTTTTATATGTGATTACGATTACCTTAATTCTTTCACTGATGTTTGCATTTAATTCCATGATGTTTTCGGATATGATTCTTGGAATGAATGTACATATGGCAGATTATAAAACGTTGCTTATCTTATTTTCTATCATTGTACTTGTTGTAGTTGCCTGGCTGGTAAACTACATGACAAAGTTTATGTTAGAAAAACGAAGCCGGGAATTTGGAACCTATTTAATATTGGGAATGGAAAACAAAGATGTTTCGAAATTATTTTTCTATGAAAATATCATATTTGGTGTGATTGCACTTGTGTTAGGCTGTTTTATCGGAAGCTTTGTGTTTCAGGGATTAGTAATTATTGTTACTGCATTTTTTGGAGAAGAATACAGCTTAAAAGCAGAGTTTAGTGTATATGCCATGTTACTCACAATTGTATATTATTTTGCCATACAAATACTTGTGGTATTTCGTAACAATCGATATTTGAAAAAGTTAAAAATACACGATTTAATGAATGCAGATAAAGTGAATGAACAGGTGGAGGTAAAGCACGTTACAAGAAATGTAATTTTGTTTGTGTTATCTCTTGTGGCAGGAGCCATTGCATGCACCAAAGCGCCGATTATTGTAGTGGTCATTTGTATTATCTTCTTTATTTATGGTTTTTACATGGGAATATCCGGCATATTGGTATTGTTAGTCAGCAAAACAAAACGTTTTAAGTATAAGAAAATGCATGTGTTTGTGTTCAGACAGCTTGCATCGAAAATCAACACAATGGGATTTACCATGGGAACCATTGCCATGTTATTTACATTAGCTTTATTAAGTAGTAATTATGCCATTGGATTAGGCAATTTAAAAGAAGAAATTGAAAGGTATACACCATTTGACATTTGTCTTACCGATTTGGATGCAGGTGAGGATTTTGAAGAAACAAGAGAACTGTTACAGCAGGATGGCTGGGTGAAAAATGATCTTGTATATAGCATTTATCAAGGAGAACATGACACCTTGCGGACGGTATTAAAAGACAACCGGATTTCCGGTGGTTATTTTAAATACGATACTTACATAAGATTAAGTGATTATAATGTGTTACGTGGTTTTCTTGGATTAGAGGAAATTTCATTAAAGGAAAAGGAATATGCAATTCACTGTGTTGCTTCGGTTTCTGAGTATTATATAGATTGGTTACAGGAAAATCAGGCTATGGAAATTCGTGGTCAGGTATATCAATGTCAGGGAATCTATGATGAGGACTTTGCACAGAACGGACAAAACGGTGCAGCCTATGTAGTAGTGGTACCGGATGCGGTAGCAGAGCAGATGGATGTGTATTATTCCCAGTATGTATGCGATACGTTAAAAGAAACAAACAACAATCTTTATGAAAAACTAAAAAAATATGTGGCTGAGGATGTAGAAAATTGGTCCACTTCTGCCGAAAGAGAGGGCGAATTGGATCATGGAATGGGATTAGACAGTATGTATGCCATCTTTGATAATGTTATGGTGAAAAATGGTGGATTGGTTTCAGAGGTAGAAGCGGCGATTATTACAGTAGTATCTTCTATTTTCTATGTGGCATTGGTATTTATCTGTGTGGCACTAACCATTCTTGCAGTACAGCAGTTAAGTGATTCTACAAAATATAAATATCGTTATCGTGTGTTACATCACATGGGAGTAGATGACCGGCAGAGAGCAAAACTAATCTGGAAGCAATTGTTGATTTATTTTGGCTGTCCGATTGTAATTCCGGTGCTAATTAGTATGTTGATTTCCTTTAAGCTAAACCAACTTATGCTTACAGGAACACAAGTTCAGACAGGAAATTATTTGTTCTTTGGAATGGCATTGGTATTGTTTTTACTTGTGTATAGCATTTATTTCAGCGTAACATATCTTTGTTTTAAAAGAAATGTTGAGGTAGAGTAATGTGTTGTTGATATATAATATCATATGTTGTATAATATTATAAAGCAGATGACAAATTATAAAAACAAAGAAAATGACATTAACAATTTAGAGAAGTGATAATACTTCACCCCTAATTTGATACCATTCACCACAAATTTGGAAAAATACAATACATTTGTTATAAAATGGACAACGGCGGAAGGAATGTGAAATAAAAAAATTAGGAAGAATTCAGGTTATTGTAAAGGAGAAAAGAATGTTTAAAGAAAAAGAAATTGCTGAAAATGGAAAAAAGAAATTATTAAAAAATAAGTTATCAGATACACTGCCTATGTTGTACTTGTATACGATAGTGCTTGCTTTTCTTGGGCAAATGTTAGGTAGCTTTATCGGGTTGATTCCTTTTGCCACAAGCACCGATGTTGCGATGACTGCATCTATGTATTTTATGTTCATAGGTATTTGGGTCTTAGCTATTTTATATCTGCGTTTTACAAAGAAAAATCGTCCAATTCTAAAAGCGATTGGGTGTAAGGCAAAAGGCAACAACTGGAAAAATCTTTTGCTTGGTCTTGCAATCGGTTTTGGTCTGAATGGAATTTGTATCCTGGCAGCATGGTTACATAATGATATTTCTTTGTATTATGATACTTTTCATCCATTATATGTTGTGATTATTTTTATTGCTGTGTTTGTTCAGTCGTCCGCTGAAGAATTGATTTGCAGAGGATTTTTGTATCAACGATTAAGACGAAGTTATAAAAGTCCGGCAGTGGCTATAATAGGAAATTCTTTGTTGTTTGCGCTAATGCATTTGACAAATGAAGGAGTCACATTTTTATCCGTATTGAATATTTTTGTGGTAGGAGTTTTATTTTCTCTTATGGTTTATTATATGGATAGTTTGTGGTGTGCCATGGCGGTTCATGCAGCATGGAATTTTACACAGAATATTATTTTCGGATTGCCAAACAGCGGAGTTGTAGTGCCATATTCGATTTTAAAGCTGGATGCTTCAACAGCAACGAATAGTTTTGCCTATAATGTTGGTTTTGGTATTGAAGGAACGTTATTTGCAGATTTTGTTTTGATATTGGCATGTGTTGGCATTTATTTGTGGGGAAGAAAGCATGGAAAGAAACCTTGTGAGGTTTGGGAGTAAATTTATCTCATTGTAGATTTGTGGAGAAGTTATGAATAAAAATAAAGTTCATGTAACCGCATTGCGGGTATTGAAGTGGCAAAAGCAAAAATCTCTTGTAGAAATTACTAGAAGGGTGTACAATAAATAAAAACAGGGGAGCTTGTAATGGCAGGCTGAGAGGAAGTAATCAACTTCGACCCTTTACCTGATGCGGATAATGCCGCCGTAGGAAGTTATAGCAACGATATTTTACGGGAGGCATCCATATAGGTGTCTCCTGTTTTTGCTTTATAAAGCGAAAAAGATGTGCACAGATTGGTTAGCAAGATGCACTATGTAATCAATTTGGCGCAAAAATGGGAACAAGTCCCCCTCATGAGTGAGGGGTTCGGGAAGCTGATGTAGACTTGTCACCTTTTTACTCTATAGCCTCTCGGCTTCACAATAAGTAAATTGAGCTTGGAAATTTGACAATTAAATATTGTGAGATTTTGGAAAAATATCAAATAAACTTAAAAAGGGCGCAGTTTCCCTAAGGAAAGGATGAGATTTTTTAAAAATTGTGGTATGATACTTATGTGTTGGCTATCCGCAAGAAGTTGAATTGTAGATCTACGCGGCTAGGCATTTTCCACGCATCAAGATGTTGTAGCATCATGATTGCATAGAGACGGCAGTACCACATTTTAGTAGAACG
>JBGVDD010000106.1:0-73654 GCA_045119215.1 Lachnospiraceae bacterium
ACTCCAACAGACTGCTTACCTCCTGAAGAATCTCTTTGATACCATTATCTTTTACATTGTACTCTGCATTGTTTTCTATCTCGGACAAAACAAGAATATCCTGAATCAAATTGGATAGTCTCTCCGTCTCAATGTCGATGATATCCAAAAACCTGGTTGGTACTTTGGAATCTTCGATAGCTCCACTTTTTAAGGTATCCACAAAACCCTTGATGGATGTGAGGGGCGTTTTAAATTCATGAGAGACATTGGAAACAAAATCACTTCGCATCCGCTCTAATCTTCTCATTTTGGTAATGTCCTCGAAAATCACAAGAACTCCAGCCAGTTCCTCATTTCCATCTCGGTATAAAGGAGTACCTACCATTCTCATAATACATTCTTCCTTCTGGTAGATTTCCCCCTCCTTTTCCTGGGTCTCCTGATTCTCCTTTACCTTGTCTATAATATCATACAATACCTGGTTTCTTAAGACATGATAGATAGAAATCCCGGTAATGTTATCTTTATCCCAGTCTATGAGATGTTTAAATTGCTGATTGCAGAATATGATATTGTTTTCATCATCTAAGGCAACCACTCCCTGGCCCATACTGTATAAAATAGCCTCAAGTTCACTGTTTTTGGAATTCAGTTCATCCATGTTTAATCTTAATTTTTCTGCCATGGTATTGAAAGCCTTTGCCAGCACAGAAAGCTGATCCCCTCTTTTGGTTGAAAGTTCCACCTTTAAATCACCTGCTGCTATTTTTCTCGCCGCATTTGTCATCTCATCAATGGGCTTCATCATATAATCACTGAATATTACAGCAATGAGAAGCATAAATAGAATGATAAAAACAATCATGATACTGATAGAATGAAGCAATCTGTATTCTAACCCCTTTAATTCCTTTAAGGGTACAGCAATTCGCAGTACCCCCTGTTCATTCTCATAGGAAAGAGGAATCGCACAATACATGCACTCCATTCCCAATGTTTCTGAAAACCTTTTTATATAGTATTTTTCTCCTGCAATTGCCTTTTGAATTTCTATCCTGCTGGAGTGATTTTCCATTTCATCGTAATCTGTACTGCTCTCAGCCAGAACCTCCCCCCCCCTGGTAACTACAGTAATCCGCACATCATATTTTTTAGAATACTCTTCTACGAAGTCTGCCAGTTGAAAGCCTTCATTTTGGGAATGTGATTCTAAAATCGTACCAATCAACTCTGCCTCAGCCATATAGTTCTTTTCGCTTACATTCAGAAAGGATTGATATCCCCTAGTAAAGAAAACCGTTCCCACTCCTAACATGGCAACAACCGCTATGACAAAATACGTTATAAAAAGTCTTTTCTTCATATTACTTATGTCTCCATTTCCCCTGTAATCATGTACATATTCCACTCTGCCATATTGGTGGCATGATCCGCCATTCGCTCTACATATTTGATAATCATAACATAGTATACGTAAGATTTCAAATTCTCCGGATGATGTTTCATCTCCTCACAAAGCTCATTTAATATGTTATCAAAATAGTCATCCACTACCTGATCACTTTTCTGTACGAAACCTGCCTTGTCCACATCTTCACTTACAAAACTGTCAATGGCCCCCACTACCATTTCCTTCATTTTTAGAAACATATCATCGATTTTATCCGGCATGGGCAGTTTATCTTCTTTTGCCAGCAGAATCACATATTCCGAAATGTCAGCACAATGATCTGCAATACGTTCAATATCTGAAATCATTCTAAGAATTGCGGTAACTCTTCTTAAGTCCTTAGCTACCGGTTGCTGTTTTGCGAGAATCCGAATGCATTCCCGACGGATTTCCCTCTCCATTTCATCAATAATATCATCATTTACAATAATCTTATTGGCTTCCTTTAAATCCATGGTTTTTAATACGGTAACCGACTTTTCAATTGCTTCTTCTATACAGGTACTCATTCGGATAACATCCTGGTTCATTGCCTCTAATTCCGCCATATATTTCTGTCTCATCGCCATTTTTCCCTCCTTTAACCAAAACGACCAGTAATATAATCTTCCGTTCTCTTATCCTGAGGATTGTGGAATATCTCTTCTGTATCCGCAAATTCCACTACCTCTCCGTGTAAAAAGAAGGCTGTCTTATCTGAAATACGGCTGGCTTGCTGCATATTATGTGTCACTATAACAATAGTATATTTATTCTTTAATTCCACGGCCAAATCTTCTATTTTAAGTGTAGAGATAGGGTCCAGGGCAGAGGTAGGCTCGTCCATAAGAATTACCTCCGGCTCCACTGCCAATGCTCTGGCAATACAGATTCTTTGCTGTTGTCCTCCGGATAAACCCAAGGCATTCTTCTTTAACCGGTCTTTCACTTCATCCCATATTGCGGCCTGCCTGAGGCTTTTCTCTACGATCTCATCCAGTTCACTTTTCTTTTTCTTTCCATGTACTCTTGGTCCGTATGCCACATTATCATAGATACTCATAGGAAAAGGATTGGGTTGCTGGAATACCATTCCCACTCTCTTACGCAATTTGATTACATCGATGTCTCCTAGGATATTCACATCCTCCATCTTTATGGTTCCTTCAATTTTCACGTTCTCAACCAAATCGTTCATTCGATTAATTGTTTTTAAAAAGGTAGATTTTCCACAACCTGATGGTCCGATAAAGGCTGTTATTTTTTTGGAAGGAATTTCCATATTGATATTTTTTAATGCATGAAAATCACCATAATATAAATTCAAGTCTTTTACATTAAATTTTGTTCGTTCCATGTTTTAGTTTTCTCCTTTTTTTAGAAATAATCGTGGCACCTGTTTAGATAAAACATTTAACACTATTACAATCACCAGTAAAATCACGCCGATACCACAAGCTGTAGATAAATCATTTTCTTCCTTCATTAACATATATGCTTTGATGGTCAATGTGGCTCCACTTGCTGAATTGCCAGATAACCGTGCCGGTATCTGGGATACTGTTCCCGCTGTCAACAGCAATGCGGCAGATTCTCCCACAATTCGTCCTATACTAAGAATCATGGCAACAAGAATACCGGATATGGCATTTGGCAGCACTACCTTTGACACCGTCTGAAGCTTTGTGGCACCTAGTCCCAAAGAAGACTCCCTGTAAGTCTTGGGAATTGTCTTTAAGGTCTCTTCCGTGGTAGAAATAATGGTAGGCAAAAGCATAATACTTAATGTGAGAGCCCCTGCTAAAATAGAATACTGCAAATGAATCATCTGTACGAATATCAACGAGCCAAAAAGTCCATATATAATAGAAGGAATGCCTGCAAGATTTTGAATTGCAAAATGAATCAAAGTAAGCATTTTGCCTGGTTTTGCATATTCATTTAAATATACAGCCGCCAACACACCAACAGGTCCTGCAATCAACAATGTTAAAAGAATGAGATAAAAGGTGGTGACAATCATAGGGAAAACCCCGCCACCTTTTCTTACAACTTTAATTCTTGCAATACCTTCTTTGGAGTTTAGTACCTGTACTGTCTGGTCTAAAATTTTTGCCTCAGAAATACCATTCTTGATATCCTGGTCTACAGAATACTCTCCAAGTTTTGTGATAATATCTCCTTTTTTTACCTTGTAAGCTGCTCCTGTTAAATCTTTTCCTGCTGTTAATGGCGAACCCTTTGAAGTTCTTTCTACCAACAAACCTTCTTCACTTAAGGAAAATGTAACACCATAATCTTCACTGATACACTGTACCCCGTCGGAATATGCAGTACCTTCAAGGGATGGCTGTTCTATCATTACATAAGTGCTCTTATCCTCATATCCATTTTTCAAAAAGTCCATGCTTAGCTTTGGAACTCCCTGGATCAAAATAAACCCTATAATGACAGCAAGAATCGCTACCGTAAAAAAAGCAGATACATAAATGACACCCGTAACTGTCATGTCCTTTTTCTGTCTACTCATGTTATTTGCCTCCTTTTGCACTAGAGTTTGTGATTGCTGTCAAAATCAGATTGACAATCATAATAAACACAAACAAAACCACACCGGTAGCAAACAACATTTCCACCTGTCTTCCGGATGCGTAGCTCATTTCCATAGCTATATTTGTTGTCAACGGTCGAACCATAGACCAGATACTGTCTGGCAAACCGGCAGTAGGATTTCCCGCTATCATCATAACAGCCATAGTTTCTCCAATGGCCCTGCCTACTCCCAGAACAGCTGCCGACAAAATACCAGACTTTGCTGCTGGCAAAATTGTCTTAAATATAGTCTGAATCTTTGTTGCCCCTAAACCGAAAGAAGCTTGTGTATAAGAGCGTGGCACTGCCCTGATAGCACTTTCTGATAAAGAAACAATGGTTGGCAGAATCATAATCGTCAATACTATGATTACAGCCAGCATGGACTGTCCATGAACCTTAGGTGATACTGTCTTAATCAAGGGTACCATCACACCTAATCCAAATGCACCGTACAATACGGATGGAATTCCTGCAAGTAATTCCACTGCTGGTCTAATGATTTTCACTGCCCATTCTGGTGCAATTTCTGCAATAAAAACAGCAGTTAATACTCCGATAGGTACTCCAACAAGTACAGCTCCTGCTGTAGAAAATACAGAAGCAACAATCATATAGAAAATTCCATACACCGACTCTGATGGTGCCCATCTAATTCCCGATATAAACTTGGCAAAACTATAGCTGTCCTCACAAAAAAATGGTCGTAACCCCTTATAAAAAACAAACCCTATGATTGCAATTACCGATATAACACTGATAAATGCGCAAAAGAAAAATATCTTTTCTACCACAAATTCAATCAATTCTCTTTTATAATTTCTGTCCATGGATACTTTTGCTTTTGCATCCGTTGCATCCATGGCAAGTGTATCACCATTTGTGTTCATTTTATCCATTCCTTCCTAATCAACTCTGATGCCGTGATTTTCTTCTACAATATTCTGACCATCCGCAGAGATTGCAAAATCCAAGAATGCCTTTCCTGCATCTGTTACCTTGTCATCATAGTAGCAGAATAAAAATGGTCTGGATAATGGATAGTCTCCTGATTTCGCCAATTCTGCTGTTGGCTCTACTCCACCTACGGTAAGTGCCTTTACAGTATCATCAATAAACGCAAATGATACATATCCGATGGCATTGGCATTCTCTGCCACTGCTGCCTGAACAGGACCATTTCCCTCTGAAACTGCTGCATTACTGGTAAGCCCGCCTGCATCCTCTAATCCAATCAGTTCCTCAAAAGCACTTCTGGTTCCTGAGCTCTCTTCTCTGGAAACTACAAAAATATCTGCATCTTTTCCTCCAATTTCTTTCCAATTGGTGATTTTACCAGAATAAATATCCGCAAGCTGTTCCTTGGTAATATCCTTAGCCTCTTCGTTCTGTGGATTTACAATTACCGCAATACCGTCATAAGCAAACACCTGTGTATTTAAGGTATCTTCCTTTTCATCATCCTTTAGTTCTCTGGAAGATGTACCTAAATTGTTGATACCTGCTTTTGTATCTTTGATACCTGCAGAAGAACCACTGCCCGTATACTCGATGGTTACATTTGGATACATAGCACAAAATTCATCTTTTAAGGCAGATAAAATCTTTTCTACCGAAGTAGAACCTGTGACTACCACTGTGCCGCTGTAATCCTGGTTTTCCTGATTACTCTCAGTTTCTCCACTTTCCTCTTCTGCTTGTTGTTCCTCTGTTGAGGCTGTTTCCTCTGTTGAAGTTGTCTCCACGGTTTCTGTTTCTGTTTCATTTGCATTTTTTGAGGTGTTGGTATTCCCTCCACATGCCACCATGGAAAATCCTACTGTTGTTGCCAATAAAGCTGCCGTTATTTTTTTTAATTTCATAAAAAATTTCCTCCTTGTTTATCTTTGAATCTTTGGAAATTCTAACATGGCTTTATTAAATTCAAATCATTCTAATGTTAAGTTTACGTAAAAGAACCAACAGCATTTCACACTGTTGGCTCTTTTCATTACCCATAATCTATCGTTTTATACAACAGAAACCTCAAAATAATCTTTCTTGTTTACTCCACCCTTTGCCCGTAATATAACACCGGTAAATCCTTTTTTCGATCCTGTAAGTTTTCCATTAGAATCAATGGAGAGTACCTCAGGTTTTTCTATCTCCCAAGTGTAAGCAGAATCTGTTGCATTCCCTGGCATTACTTTTACATCCAGCGAAACAACCTGTCCCTGTTTTACTCTCAATTTTTTTATATTCTCTTGACATTTTAAAGTTTCTCCCATAACCTGAATATCTGAAACCATAATTTCTTCTGATATTTTTTCAAACTTTAGCCCTTTTTTCATTGCATAATCATATCCATAGGAATTTATCACGCCCTTTACCGTAACCTGACTTGCTCCTTCCAGAATACCCTGCCCTAAATAAGATACATTCTGGGGAATGGTAATACTTTCCAGTCCCATGCAGTTTAAAAATGCACCTCCACCGATCACCAGAACCTGCTTCGGAAGTGTCAATTCCTTTAATGAAATGCAGTTACTAAAAGCACCACTTCCTATTTTTTTTAAATTCTTTAATTTCCACAAAGAAATGTGTTCCAATGCGCCACACCCTAAAAATGCATTGGCTTCTATACTAGTCACAGTTTCTGGCAATAAAACTTTTTTTAAATTGATGCATCCCCGAAAAGCTTCTTCCGAAATCTGTGTGATTTTTGTCTTGGTTAAATCAATAGATTCCAAAGAGGTGCAGTCCTGAAAAGCACCTGCTCCAATTTTTATTACAGTAGATGGCATAACCACATTCTTTAAAGAAGTACAATGAAAAAATCCATGTTTTCCAATTTCTGTAATTCCCTGTGACAATATAACGTTTTTTAAATCATTCCTGTTCTGAAACCCTTCTTGTCCTATTACTTTTCCAGCAATATTCCCTGCTGAATTTCCAACAATCACAGTTTCATCCTGGATGTTGCTTTCCACTTCTGGTAGTGATGATTCTGCCTGTACTGTTAATCCGTTGGTACATACTGTTGTAGCTGTGAAAGAAAGCGCCATAAGCCATGCATTCACTTTACTAAACTTCATGTAATCTTCCCTCCATAAAAATTTTATTTGTCTGTTTTGTACACATCATCTTTTTATATTTAATATTATATAGTAATTCTCCCCAAATTGCAACAAATTTATTACAAACTTTTTACATTTTTTATCTTTTTATGGTGTCTCTATTTTTTTCAATTAATTTATTCTGCAGGTGAGCCGCCTGCTCCCTCTGTCTCTTAGCAATATAATTATCAATTACCTTATTTGACACATACAATTTACATCCATATTGAATTTGTCCGTTGTCCAGTTCCACTTTTCGAACCAATCTACCAGATAAATCAAATCGCAAATCACTTTTTTCTTCCTCAAAGGCAAGTCTTACATCTGCACCTTCTTTTGTCATATTTTCCTTTGGTGCAATAAACGAAAACCCAGTTGCACTGATGTCTTTTACCACCACACGCATCTTGCCGTCAAACCCATCTATGGTTGCAAGACCGGATATTCCCATATAAAGCCGATAGCTGCCTCTTCGATTTACCTCTAGTCCTATCTTGCTACAGGAAATCATATGATATTTATTTCCTTTGTACGCTACTGTCTTTACCTGGCATCCACACCATTGAATTGGTTTTTCATCATTCCTGGTATACAGTATATTTATCATTATGTCTGTCCGGTTAAAATTCACAATCTGTCCCTTATATGTAATTGGAGATACAAAAGCTGCTCCCTGTGCTGTAAACAAGACTGGTAAATCGTATTCTAACCGGCCGCTTTTGCCTAACACTTCCATATGCAGTATGCTATTTTGTTGTACTTCTCCTAATGTCATTGCCCCCATAAGTCTCTCCTTACTTTTCCTCTCTACATTATCTTTTCTCTTTTGGTATCTGTTCAGAGCTACTGAACAGATACGTAAATGGGGCAATGCTTACGCATGCATAATTGCCCCATCTTTGCAAAATTTACATTTCCCTCATTATACCACATTTTTCCTCAAGATACTACATTTCAGACTACAATTTATCAAAAAATACATTTCAGACTACAATTTATCAAAAAATACTTGACTTTATTGACGAATGGTGTATAATAATTTTTATAGAAACAAGGGAGTTTCGAAAGGCGTTTGCCTGACGAAGCTCCTTTTTTTGTTTTTATAATATATGTCTTATATAATATTGCGTTTTTCTATCCCCTTATAGTTTAGGACATATAGAAAGCCCGGAGTGCTTCCACCACTCCGGGCTTTCGCTTTTGAATCGAATGATTGTAACGATGATGCACACACCTAACGGCGGCGCTTTACGAACCTTGCAACAGGGTGCAAGGTTCTACCGAAACATAGTGAATATTTAGAAATAATGAAACAAATATGTACAAAAAAGCAGTGGTCATATGACCACTGCTTTTTCTATCATCACTTAAAACCTTTATTAGTTTTCACCCTGTAAGGCTTCAAATCCTTCCTCACCGGTTCTTACCTTAATAACATTTTCCACATCGTATACAAAAATCTTACCATCTCCAATGTTACCTGTATAAAGAGCTGCCTTTGCTGCCTTTACAACAGATGCCACTGGAACCTTGCTGACAATAACCTCTACTTTTACCTTTGGAAGTAAGGTCATATCCATTTCAACACCACGGTAGTACTTTGTCTTACCCTTCTGGGCACCACATCCTAATACCTGAGTTACAGTAATACCGGTAACTCCTACTCCATTTAATGCTTCCTTCAAGTCCTCAAACTTATTCTGCTTACATACAATAGATACCTTGGAAAGCTTTACATCGGAAGCAACATTTTCCTTTTCTTCTCTTACCATAACTGGGACTGCATCATCCACTGGAACAGCATCTGCAGGAAGAACAGTAGCAGGGCTGCTGATTCTGTCTCCATAAGTTAAGAAACCTGCATATGCGGAATCCAAACCATGTTCTGTAGAATCCAAACCTAGAATTTCTTCTTCTTCTGTTACACGTAGACCAACTGTCTTCTTTATTAAAAGGAATACTGCCAACATAGTTACTACTGTCCATGCTGCTGTGGCAAACATACCAACCAACTGAATTCCAAGTAATTCAAATCCTCCACCGTAGAACAGACCAAGTAATTTATCACCATTTGCATTTGCCAATGCGTAAGTTGGTGTTGTATCTGTAGCAAATAAACCTACCGCAATAGTACCCCAGATACCATTCATCATATGAACTGCAACAGCACCAACAGGGTCATCAATATGTAACTTATAATCTAATAACCAAACACCTACTACTACCAAAATACCTGCAACTGCACCAATCACTGCTGAACCGAAAGCATCTGCCACATCACAAGGAGCTGTGATTGCTACCAAACCTGCCAAGCTGGCATTCAAACACATAGACACATCCGGCTTACCAAATTTAACCCAGGTGAAAGCCATACACACAACCGTTGCCACTGCTGGAGCAATGGTTGTTGTTACGAAAATGGAACCTAACTGGGCAACGGAAGTTGCAGCTGCTCCATTAAATCCGTACCATCCTAACCAAAGAATGAATACACCTAAAGCACCTAAAGCTAGGTTATGTCCTGGGAAAGCACCCACCTTGATCGTTCCATTCTTTCTCTTTGTAAACTTACCAATTCTTGGTCCTAAGATTGTTGCACCAATTAAGGCTGCGATACCACCTACCATGTGAATACAGTTAGAACCTGCAAAATCGTGGAATCCCATCTGGGCTAACCATCCACCGCCCCAGGTCCAGTGTGCTTCAATTGGATAAACAATACCAGAGATAATTGCTGAATAAATACAGTAAGATAAGAACTTTGTTCTCTCTGCCATAGCACCGGAAACAATGGTTGCTGTGGTTGCGCAGAATACTAAGTTAAAAATAAATCCTGACCAGTCAAAAGTTGCATAGTCTGTAAAAATATCAAATCCAGGCTTTCCTATAATACCCATCACATCTTCGCCCAGGAACAATCCAAAACCGATGAGGATAAACATTACAGTACCAATACAAAAATCCATCAGATTCTTCATAATAATATTACCAGTATTTTTAGCTCTGGTAAAACCAGCCTCCACCATTGCAAAACCAGCCTGCATCCAGAATACCAACGCTGCTCCAATTAAGAACCAGACGCCATATACCTCACTGGTTATCGCATTCATAATTTCTTCTGTCATAAAACATTCCTCCTAATAGTTTAATATGTTTGTAAATAAGAAATAAAAAAAGACCTCCCACTACCTTCTTCTCTTCCACAAGTAGTCTGGACGCCTTTGCCCTTTTACATCTTATTTTATTTTTATTTTAGGCAGACAGCTGATTTTAGTCCATCGCTTCCAAGTCATTTCTGTCTCGCTTTCAAGTCATTCTGTCTCACTTCTAAGTCATTCTGTCTCGCTTCTAAGTCGTTCTGTCTCGCTTCCAAGTAACACCATCTGCCTAAAGACAAAAAGAGAGCTTCGACGAGCCTTTCGCTCTTCGAAACTCCCTTGTTTCTGAAGTTAATTATACCTTGATAATTTGATTTGTCAATACTATTTTTTAATTTTCTTAATAAAACTTTATATTTTGTTAATAATTTACATCTTCATAGTTAATTTGATTTGTTTTTTCTGCATATCTACAGATAAAACTTTTACCTCTACAATATCACCAATAGAAAGCACTTCCATGGGATGTTTGATAAATCGGTCTGTAATCTGGGAAATGTGAACCAAGCCATCCTGATGCACTCCAATATCTACGAAAGCACCAAAATCAATCACGTTTCTTACCGTTCCCTTTAAAATCATACCTTCCTTCAAATCCTTCATATCCAACACATCCGTACGAAGCACAGGCTTTGGCATTTCATCTCTTGGGTCCCTTCCAGGCTTCTCCAATTCCTTCACAATATCCCGTAAAGTAATCTCTCCCACATTTAATTCTTCCGACAATTTTTTGTAATCCTTTACTTTCTTTGACAGACCTGCTAAATTTCCTGCGGTCACGTCCTCTGGTGTGAATCCAAGCTTTGCCAATAATCCCTTTGCCGCCTCATAGCTTTCCGGATGCACGCTGGTGGCATCTAAGGGATTCTTACCTCCGGTGATACGCATAAATCCTGCACACTGTTCGAAAGCTTTAGGTCCTAGCTTTGCTACCTTTAAAAGCTCTTTTCTATCCTGAAATCTTCCGTTTTCCTCTCTGTAAGCCACAATATTTTTGGCAATCACCTTACTCACTCCGGAGATATATTCTAAAAGGGATGCAGAAGCTGTATTTAAATCTACTCCAACCTTATTTACGCAATCCTCTACCACTCCAGACAAAGCCTCTCCTAATTTCTTCTGGTTCATATCATGCTGATACTGCCCTACTCCAATGGATTTCGGGTCAATTTTAACCAATTCTGCCAATGGATCCTGTAAACGTCTGGCAATGGACGTGGCACTTCTCTGTCCCACGTCAAAGTTTGGAAATTCTTCTGTTGCCAGCTTGCTTGCTGAATAAACTGATGCCCCTGCTTCATTTACAATCACATAGGAAATTGGTTTGTTTATTTCCTTGATTAAATCTACAATTACCTGCTCTGATTCCCTGGATGCAGTTCCATTTCCTACAGAAATCAATGTAATATTGTATTTTTCAATCATCTGTTTTAAGATTTTCTTTGATTCTTCCACTTTATTCTGTGGCTCAGTTGGGTAGATAACCTTTGTGTCCAGTACCTTTCCTGTGGCATCCACCACAGCTAATTTACAACCTGTACGAAAAGCCGGGTCCCAGCCTAATACTACCTGTCCTACAATTGGTGGCTGCATCAAAAGCTGGGTTAAATTCTTTCCAAAAACTAAAATGGCACTGTCCTCTGCCTTTTCTGTCAGTTCATTTCTGATTTCACGCTCGATGGCAGGTCCTATCAATCTTTTATAACTGTCTGCCACCACTTCCTGTAAAATAGGTGTAGTGTAAGGATTGTCCTTTACAATGGTCTTTTTATTCAGGTAACTAAGAATGTCTTCTTCCGGTGCCTGTATTTTTACGGTAAGAATCTTATCTGCCTCACCCCTGTTCATAGCAAGCACACGATATCCCGGCACCTTATTCACCTGCTGGCTAAAATCATAGTAAGTCTCATAGACAGACTTTTCTTCCGGTGTCTTAGCAGTAGATACCATCATACCATGTTTCATAGTAAGTTCACGGATATGTATTCTGTAATCCGCTTCTTCTGAAATGTTCTCAGCGATAATATCCATGGCTCCTGCGATGGCATCCTTTTCATTTGCCACTTCTTTTTCTTCTGAAATGTATTTTGCCGCTTCCTTTTCTATGGGCTCCTTTGCAGCCTGAAGTAAAATATAATTTGCCAGACCTTCCAATCCTTTTTCTTTTGCAATGGTAGCTCTGGTTCTACGTTTTGGACGATAGGGCAGATACAAATCATCAACCAAAGACTGGGTCTGTGCTGCCAAAATTCTTTCCCTTAATTCCTCTGTTAATTTTCCCTGTTCCTCTATACTTGATAATACCTGCTGCTTTTTATCCTCTAAATTTCTAAGATAGGTAAGTCTCTCATGAAGTGTTCTAAGCTGCTCATCATTTAAGCTTCCTGTCACTTCCTTACGGTATCTTGAAATAAAGGGAATGGTATTTCCTTCATCGATTAATTTTACAGCAGCCTCTACCTGCCATACTTTTACTCCCAGTTCCTGGGCTATGGTTTTTATTATGTCCATTTTTGTTTTTCCTTTCTATTTTCACTATTCTAATTGCAATGCCATAATCAATCCTGCAATTGGGTGCCCCGCCAGGATAAATATATTCTGTACAACCCAATTTCCTAATAAAATTCCAACCAGTAAATACAAATATCTATCCTTATATTTCATACCTATGTTCCATTTATTTCTTAACACTAACTGAATGGAGTTGGTTATCATAAAATACGCTGCCAGCAAAAATGAGTATAGCACAACCGGATGATAAAAAAAAGAGCTTAAGCACCTTCCTTTTATTAATGCCATCACAGCTCTGGTTCCTCCACAGCCTGGACAATACAATCCCGTCAGCTGGTGAAGCATACAAGGTGGTACAATATTTTTTAATGAAAAAGGGGTAAACAAACTAAGAACCCACACCACAAATACCAGAATACTGATTCCAATTCCTAAGATATATAATTTCTTCTCTGTCGTTCCCATAACCAAATCTCCACATAAATACTCATGCAAAAAGCTATAGGATATTCCCTATAGCTTTTATCTTTCCTCTGTTTTGTTCTGAATCGTTATAAGTTTGAGTTCTGCTCTAAAATCTGCTGGTAAATATTCTGAAATTCAGGTGTTTTCATCACCACCAATACATAAATGATGTAACCTACCGAAATCACAACACCAATAATGGAACAAATTAACCCTGCTATAGCCAATCCCTCAAACTTATTGTTTTTGGACTTATTCTTAGACAAAATTGCTAAGACAACTCCAACAACACCTGCAACTACAGATAAGTAAACACAACAACAGCTGAGTATTGACACAATACCTAGTACCAAAGAAGCAATTGCCATTCCATGTCCCGGATCTGGCTCATTTACATTTGGCTGAGGAGTATAATGAAAGGAATTTCCTCCGTTAAACTGATTGTTGTTCACATCCTGATTCAAATTGTTTTCCGGCTCTTTTGACAAATTTACACTATTGTCTGAAGTCCCATTGTTTTCGTTAAAATTGTTATCCATGGTTTTTCCCCTTTTTTTATATTTTGGCATACGCCCTATGTAGGAGTTTAGCACAAAATACTTTGATTATCAATATATTTTTAATCCTCAATACGAATACGGTTTACGATACACTGGGTAGACTCTGCCACTTTTGCAAACTCTGCCTCACTAATCACTTCTGTAATAAATCCTACTTCTCCCTGAATTCCTACATCCACTACAGTTACATTTCCAAACAATGCTTTTGCCTTTGCTAAATCTCCATTGATTCTTACAAAGAAACGTTTCTTTGATGTGCTGATATCTGAAAGAGCAAGCTTTTCACTGCTCCAGAAGGTAATGATATTCTGGTGTAAATGCTTTGCTGCATCCACAGCGTCTGCAACTACCGCACTGGCTGTTGGCAACTTACCTGCTCCACTACCGTAGAACATAACATCTCCTAATACATTTCCGTGAGCAAAAATTGCATTAAATACATTGCTTACACTGTATAAAGGATGCATAGTAGAAACCATTCCCGGTGCAACCATAGCGTAGACCTTTCCATCCACCTTCTTGCTGGATGCCAGTAATTTAATAGAACGACCCATAGCCTTTGCATACTTAATATCTTCTGCTGTAATCTTTGTGATTCCTTCTGTGTAGATATCTTCATAATCTACCTGCTGTCCAAATGCCAGGGAAGAAAGAATTGCTATTTTTCTACAAGCATCATAACCTTCCACATCAGCTTCCGGATTACGCTCTGCATACCCTTTATCCTGTGCATCCTTTAATACTGTGTCAAAGTCAAGTCCTTCATCTGCCATCTTTGATAAAATATAATTAGTTGTACCGTTTAAAATACCTGTAATCTCATCTATTTCATCTGCAGTCAAAGAAGAATTTAATGGACGGATAATTGGAATACCGCCACCTACACTTGCTTCAAATAAGAAGTTAATGTTCTTCTCCTTTGCAATCTTTAAAAGCTCTGCACCATGCTTAGCCACCAATTCCTTATTAGAAGTACATACACTCTTTCCACTTTCTAACGCACGCTTTACAAAAGTATAAGCTGGCTCTACTCCACCCATAACTTCGATGACAATATCGATGGAATCGTCATTTGCAATTGCTTCATAGTCATGTACAATTTTCTCCTGAATAGGGTCTCCTGGAAAATCTCTCAAATCTAATACATACTTTAGATTGATTTCATCTCCTGCCTTTTTGTTGATGCTTTCCTGATTGGTATTTAAGACTTCCACTACTCCTGAACCAACCGTACCATAACCTAATAATGCAACATTAATCATAATTTCTATCCTCTCTTACTTTTATTCCCGGGCCAATATTTTTATGGAATGTATGCCCTTTAGTACTTCCATTTCCTCTATCATCTGAGACATATCATCGGTGGCAGGTAAAACCTCCACGCTCAATGTCAATGTAGCAACACCATTTACGGGAATACTCTGATGAATGGTCAGAATGTTTGCGTGATACTGCGCTACAATCTTAAGTATATCCGACAACAACCCCGGCTCATCATCAAGCTGAAGCACCATGGTGATTGTCCTTCCTTTTGCATTCTCATGAAAAGGAAAAATATCATCCTTATATTTATAAAATGAACTTCTACTGATACCTACCCTGTCCGTTGCTTCCTGTATGGTAATCGCCTTCTCTGATTCTAACAATCGCTTGGCCTCTACCACCTTAAGGAGCACCTCCGGAACTGCTTTTTGTTTCACGACAAAATACTTATTTACATCTGTCATCTTCTTCTCCTGAAATGTATGTATGGGAAATACATGTGTTTTTACTAGAAAGATATTAGCACAATTGGATGGGGATTGCAACCTTTTCTTGGAGAGAAAGGATAAATGACATGATAATGATTAACGTTTTAGCATCTATCCTACTTATAATTTATGTGTGCACTTTTTCAAGACCTCTTCAAGTTCTATACCATGGTATTTACCATATACCATAGTTTTTTAGTTTTATAAAAGTTTTCTTAGTATTATATGCTTTCCAGACCACTTTTTCCACTTTCGCATTCCAGGAATTATTAATAACAAATCCCTTTTCTACAACATATCCACTTTTTTTATCATAGTACAAAGCAGCCCAGATACAATCCTTCTTTCCATACACTCCTATATCCTGCCAGGAGGGATATGCTCCTTGCGTATTTCGCGATCCATATCCTATGTTACGGTTATACTTAGCAACTTTATTAACTTCTTTTTTTCCAGACCATTCAATCTTAACCCAATTCCAATCTGGTTTATTTTTTACTACGTACAAAACATCAAGAAAATTCGTATAGTATTTACCTTTAAATTTCATTTTTGGCATATTATATTCTTTCCAACTTGTGGGTCTGGCTCATTCCCATTAAGAAAAATAATAAATTTTTTTGTTTTCCCCTTTACACGATAAACAATATCCCCTTCTTTCTTGCAAATTACTTTGATTTTATTACCTGACACACTACACTTATTTCCTGCGCTGGAAATAAGCTGAATTTTACCCTTTGTAGGTTCTTTAAATATGCATGGCTGATTCTCTGCAACATAATAATATCCCATATAATAAATCTTTTCTTTTGCATGTACATTTTCAAGGGTTCCCACACTCATACCTAAGATAACACCTATGATGATAAAAAGCTTAAAAACCTGTTTTGTCATATTATTTTGTATTTTTTTCATTTTATATTGCTCCTTTTCTACCACACATATTTTTGTTCTTTTTCTTCTCACTTTATCCACACTCCTTTACTTTACAAAAAAACACTCACCATTCGGTTGTTCTATCTTAAAGATTTCCCCGTAACAGGAAACACTGGTGGCTTCACACAGTGGTTGGGACTTTTCAAAAGATTCATCAATCCAGTATGCCATTCCATCTTCAATGATTAACGCTTTTTTGTTCCAGAACTCTGATGCATCGTCATATATATGTAACACGTTTCCTTCATGGTCGATATATCCCCATTTACCGTTATCTTTTATCAACCAGTATTTTTCTTTACTTGGTAAAATAAATTCAGCCTTAGCTACCATAGACTCCTCTGTTATCCTACTGGCATCATAATCCAGACATTCCGGACCATACAACAAGCTGATATCTGGCTGCTCTAGTTTTGATGTGTCTATAAGATAACACATTCCCTTTTCTCCTTCTTTTAATTCTACACAAACCAATGTACCATAATTATACAAAGTAACGCCATTATCCCAGTATACGTAAAATGAATATTTTTTTTGAGATTGTGTTTTCTTTTCCCCAGCATACAAATACAAGCTGGCCATTGCTAATCTGTATTTTATCTCTCCATCTTTACTACAAACGTAATAATAATCATTTGCACATTCTCCATCCCCTCTGGACTGGCAAAAATAATATCCTTGCGCCATTGCACCAATGGGAAATTCATACCCCTCCTCTGCCCATGCTGTTCCATAACCGGTATGATTCTCATTTTCCCTTTTTACTTCTTCTATTTCTTCAGCATACTCTACCAGGGTAAGATCTGTGATTTCTCCATCTTTATCTATCCTTTTTTTACAATCATCTCTAAAGAATCCACTTCCTTCATGAAATCCTACCGCCGACGCATCACCTGGATACACTGGATACTCCTCATCCACCTCACTTTCTCCCAGCAAAGTTCCATCCAACTTATAATAAGCACAAGAATATCCCTGAATTTCATCCTCATCTTCCGCAACGATTATGCCTTCGCTGACTGCACTCACTTTTTTGTCTGTATGAAAAATTTCCTTTCCCTCTTTGTCAAACACATAAGAAATCCCATTTTTAGTAAAAAAAGTATATCCATCATTATTTGGTAAAATACAACATTCCTCATATTCTAACGGAACAATTATCTTATTATCATAGCTTACCAGCCCCCATTTGCCTTCTTTTTGGACACATACTCTTCCCCTATTTGCCACCTTCATCTCTTCATACTGTTCTAAGCCCACTAGTTTCTCCACACTTTGATAAACATTATCTTGTTTTTCCATCATGGGCAATACGCCAAATCCCAATACACCTGTCAGGACCGCTGCCCCAACGCCCAACGCCAGGCCCATTTTAGGAAATCTAAATTTTTTGCTGGATGGAATTTTTTTCTTACCTTTTCTAACAATTTTCTCTGCGTCTACTGCCCTTGGCATTGCCTGACATACTTCCATCTCCAAAGAAAAATACAACAAAATAAAGGCACCAAGACCATACAGTTTCGTTCCATGCTCTTTTTCTAACTGCAAGACTTCTGTTTTTATTTTTGCTTTTCCTCTGCTTATATTTGTCTTAACTGTATTAACAGGTATCCCCAGCTCTTTTGCAATCTCTTCCTGTGTTTGCTGATTAAAAAAATAACCAATAATACACAACCGTTGCATTTCACTTAATCCATCAATTATATTACCTAGTAATCGTTGTTTTTCCTTATTTTGCATATAAATCTCTGGTATAAATTCCTCATCGGCTTCCAGATTCTCAATTTCTTCACTATCTTCGCTTAAGTCCGCCATCTGTATGCGGTTATGTTTCTTTAAATATGCAAAACATTTCCTATTCACAATCATGGCTGCCCAGTTTAAGATCTTTTCAGCATCCTTTAGATTATGTAATCCTCGATAAATATCTATGTATGCGTCCTGTAAAACATCTTTGGCTTCCTCTTCCTCTGGAATTATTTTCAGTGCACACACATATAAATAATTATAAGAGAGCTGATATATGCTCTCAAACTCTTTTTCATTTCCTTGCAAAAACTGCTCTACAGCTTTTTTCATCTCATTCATTTTCTTCATCCTCTTTATTATCTACTATAACGAGCTTCCCTGTCCCTTTCAATTTCCAACAGTTTTTCCTGGGTTTTTCGAATCTTCTGCTGTTCTCGTAATGTTTTTTCCTGTATCTTGCGCATTTCTTCGTAGTGTGCTGCCTTTTTCTTCATCATCTCCTGGTGTTGTCTTTCCTGGTCTCTACGCATAAGTACCACCTCCCTATGCGCCGGTTCTAAAGAATTTAAATACATTTCATCTATCTGATGGCCAAATTTGTTAATTTCCATTCTAAACTTCCCTACCATTTCATTTCCAACCTTTGCAATATTCTTGGCATAGGAGTTATATACAAATGAAAATATCATTTCAGTAACTTTGGAACCTGTAAACACCACACAAACTAAGGGAAATAAAACAAGTACAATATCTTGCAAAAAAACAATTATACTTCCCAAAGCTCCCTGTAAAAATAAACACAGGATACAGGATAAAATATAAAATATAAGCATTCCAATGAAAACAATTTTAGATATACTTTTACACCTGTGCACCGAATACCATCTCTTATATTTTGTATATTCACTATCTCCTTCTTTTTCACTAAATTCCCTAACCACTTTGCAATGTGACTGATATTTTTCCTCCACTTTATTTACAATTTCCATCACACCTTCAACATTTTTATTCTGGTTACCTAAAGTCATCACTTCATTGTAAACCTTTTTCCCATAAAAACTCTCAAAATTAACCCTGCTAACCTTGTCTCCATAAGACATCACTCTTTTCATCCAATTCATATTTGTTTCCTCCCTTTGTGCTTCAATACTTCTTCTTTTTTCTTTCTTTGCATTTTACATCCGCCATATTATCATATCTTCATACATTTTGCAATGCATATTGCATGTATTTTGTGTATTGCATTTAGCAATGCATATTTTTACAGCATTCCGCAATATAATATGTAATATGGAGGTATAAAAAATGGCATTTCAATTAAAAACTGACCGAAAAGAAACAGAGAACAAAACCATCCGTTTTCCTGTTTCTCTCATTAATCAAATAGAATCAGAAATTAATGGAAAACCTGTGTCATTTTCAAGCTTCGTCATACAAGCTTGTGAATATGCACTGAAAGATCTTCAAAAAAATAAAGACTAAATATTTCCTTTCATTTATATAGTGCAGGTTTATTCTTAAAAGGTTTCACTTTTTCTTTAATTTTTTATTTTTTTTATTTTTTCACAAAAAAGGTTCAACCATTTTCTGGCTGAACCTTTTTCTACCACCTATTCTGTTCCCTTCTGCTCATTCACAAACTCTTCCATATCTTTTTGTTCATCCTCAGACAGAAGTTTGTCAATATCAATAATAATAATCAACTCATCCTTTACCTTAGCAACTTCTTTGATATAAGAGGTTCTGCTTCCCAAAACAATCTTTGGTATCTCACTTAAGGATGCCGCAGAGATATCAAAAATCTCCTCCACCCCTTCTACCTCCACTGCCAGGTACATATCATTTATCCTTGTGATAATAAGCTGGGAGTTTTTGGAATCTATGTCCTCAAATCCGAATTTTCTTGCTAAATTATAAACCGGAACAATAATTCCTCTCATATTGATAATCCCTTTGATATTATCTGGAGCATTGGGGACAGAAACAATTTTCTGTTCCCTTTCAATTCCACTGACCAGATTAATATCAATTCCATATTTTTCCCCCTGCAGTTTAAAAATTACCGGCTTAATGTTCTCCATTATCCTTCTCCTCCTTTTATTCATTATTTATCCAAGCTAAATATCCATTAATAAAGGGGTCTATCTTTCCATCCAGCACTCCATCTACATTAGATATTTCCACATTGGTTCTGTGATCTTTTACCATAGTGTAAGGTTGCATTACATAGGAACGTATCTGATTTCCCCAGCCGATTTCCTTGACTTCCCCACGAATTCCTGATGCTTTTTCCATCTGTTCCTGCTGCTTTAAAAGATAGAGTTTTGCCTTTAACATCTGCATTGCTTTATTTTTATTCATCAACTGGGAACGTTCATTTTGGCACTGTACCACAATACCTGTTGGAAAGTGGGTAATTCGAATCGCTGATGATGTTTTGTTGATATGCTGTCCACCAGCTCCAGAAGAACGATAAGTATCTATTCTGATATCTTCATCGTTCACCTCAATGTCTACATCTTCTTCAATATCCGGCATAACATCCAAGGATGCAAAGGAAGTCTGCCGCTTTCCTGCTGCATTAAATGGAGAGATACGCACTAGTCTGTGCACACCCTTTTCTGCCTTCAAAAAGCCATAGGCGTTTATTCCATTGACCTGAAAAGTTACTGATTTTATTCCAGCCTCTTCCCCTTCCAGATAGTCTAATTCTTCCACAGAATATCCCTTGCTGTCTGCCCATCGAAGATACATACGGTACAACATACTCACCCAGTCGCAGGCCTCTGTTCCACCAGCTCCGGAATGCAGGGTAAGAATGGCATTGTCCTTGTCGTATTCCCCGGAAAGTAACGTCTTTATTTTAATCGCCTCATATTCAGACGCCAATTCCTCCAAAGCACTTTCTATTTCAGGCAATACAGATGCATCATTCTCCTCATATCCCATCTCCAGCAAAATCTCGATTTCCTCGTAGGTGTTTTGCAGCTTTTCATAAGTTTCCACATCATCCTTCAGACTTTTCAGTTCCTTCATGGATTCCTGGGAGCTCTCCGGATCATCCCAAAATCCAGGTGCTTCCATATTTCTTTCTAATTCTTCAATTCTTTGACCTTTATTTGCTAAGTCAAAGTGAATCCCTCAATTCCACTAATGGTGTCTTATATTCGTTTAGCCGTGTTTTAAATCCGTCTAATTCAACCATTATTTCACCTCTTTCTATAAAAATAGTGATAGTTCTCCACCTTAGAAAACTATCACCATTATATCACACTTCTTACCTATTTTCTACCAAAAGATAAAAATACCCATTTTTAGTTTTTATGCATTTCTGCCACAGCACTGCTTATACTTCTTTCCACTTCCACATGGACATGGATCATTTGGATAAACTTTTTCTTCTTTATTTTTTACAGGCATTTTTTGTGCAGATTCATCCTTGTTGGTTCCTGTCACCTTTGCTACCTGTTCACGTTTTACATCCTGTTCGATACGTACGTGCATCAATAATTTCACAGTATCTTCGGCAATCATTTCTGCCATAGCATCATACATTTCTCCACCTCTGAGACGATATTCCACAACCGGGTCTCTCTGTCCAAAGGCCTGAAGACCAATACCCTGCTTTAACTGTTCCATATCATCGATATGATCCATCCAGTTTCTGTCGATAACCTTTAAGAGTACCATACGCTCAACTTCACGGATAGACTGTTCCTCTGGGAATTCCGCTTCCTTTTCTTCATAAAGCTTTACAGCTTCTTCTTTTAACTTCTGCTTTAATTCCTTCTTAGACAGCCCTTCTACCTTTTCCTTGGTAATTTCCTGTAATGGAATAATTGGAAGAATTAACTGATTTAATTCCACAACATCCCATTCTTCACTTTCAGAGTCATCACCGATTGCCATGTCAACTTTCTTCTCAACAATATCCTGAATCCATTTGTATACTGTGTTACGCATGCTGTCTCCGTCAAGAACGCGTTTTCTGTCTTTATATACGTGTTCTCTCTGCTCATTCATAACCTGGTCATACTCTAACAAATTCTTTCTAATACCAAAGTTGTTGATTTCTATCTTAGACTGGGCATTTTCAATTGCTTTGGTAAGAGGACCAAACTCTAGCTGTTCATCTTCCGGAATACCCATAGCTGTATACATATCCATAATCTTTTCTGAACCGAACAATCTCATCAAATCGTCTTCTAATGAGATAAAGAAACGGGACTCTCCCGGATCTCCCTGTCGTCCGGCACGACCACGCAACTGGTTGTCAATACGTCTGGATTCATGACGCTCTGTACCGATAATCTTTAAACCACCCAAAGCTTTTGCCTCATCATCAAGCTTAATATCCGTACCACGACCTGCCATGTTGGTAGCAATGGTAACAGCTCCGTGAATACCTGCATCTGCTACAATCTCGGCTTCCTTTTCATGGAACTTAGCATTTAAGACTTTATGAGGGATACCTTCCTTGGTTAACATCTTAGAAATCAATTCTGATGTTTCGATAGTAATGGTACCAACAAGCACAGGCTGTCCCTTCTTATGGGCTTCGATGATTTCACGCACTACTGCTTTGAATTTCTCATTCTTTGTTTTGTATACTGCATCCTGTAAATCAATTCTGGCAACCGGTCGATTGGTAGGAATCTCAATTACGTCCATTCCATAAATATCACGGAATTCTTTTTCCTCTGTAAGTGCAGTACCAGTCATACCTGCCTTCTTTGTATACTTATTAAAAAAATTCTGGAAGGTAATGGTTGCCAATGTTTTACTTTCTCTCTTAACCTTTACATGTTCCTTTGCTTCAATGGCCTGATGAAGTCCATCAGAATATCTTCTACCCGGCATGATACGACCTGTAAATTCATCTACGATTAATACCTGGTCATCCTTCACCACATAGTCCTGATCTCTGAACATTAAATTGTGGGCTCTCAGGGCAAGAATAATATTATGCTGAATCTCTAAATTCTCCGGATCTGCAAGATTTTCTATCTGGAAGAATTTTTCTACCTTATGTACACCTTCTTCGGTAAGGTTTACAATATTGTCTTTTTCATTTACAACAAAATCTCCACTTTCCTCAATGACTTCACCCATAATGGCACCCATCTTGGAAAACTCTCCACTTTCCTCACCACGTTTTAACTGGCGAGCCAAAATATCACAGGTTTCATAAAGTCTGGTAGACTTACTGCTCTGACCGGAAATAATCAATGGTGTTCTGGCCTCATCGATTAACACCGAGTCAACTTCATCGATGATGGCATAATTTAAATCACGAAGAACCAACTGTTCCTTATAAACTACCATGTTATCACGAAGATAGTCGAATCCCAATTCATTGTTTGTAACATAGGTAATATCACAGGCATAGGCTTCTCTACGCTCATCGTTACTCATATCATTCAACACAACGCCTACGGTTAATCCCAGGAATTCATGAAGCTGCTTCATCCATTCAGCATCACGCTTTGCCAGATAATCGTTTACTGTAACAATATGTACGCCCTTGCCAGCTAATGCGTTTAAGTATGCGGGACAGGTTGACACTAATGTCTTACCTTCACCGGTACGCATTTCTGAAATACGTCCCTGATGCAATACTACACCACCGATTAGCTGTACACGATAATGTTCCATGTTTAGCACACGACGAGAACCTTCTCTTACCACTGCAAATGCTTCCGGCAAAAGTTCATCTAAGGTTTCCCCTTTCTGGTAGCGTTCTTTAAACTCCTTTGTCTTTGCCTTAAGTTCCTCATCCGAGAGAGCCATCATATCATCTCTCAAAGCCTCAATCTTATCCACAATAGGATAAATTCGCTTTAATTCCCTCTCACTATGTGTTCCAAAAATCTTCTCAACTAACTTCATACTATACTCCTAATATCATTTTTAATTCCATGACTTCACAATTCTATCCCACATTGTAACACTTTTGTCTTACTTTCACAATAAAAATTTTATAAAAAAACACATCCGCTATGTGATACACATAACGGATGCGTCCTTTCCCCTGATTTTTCTAGAATTCCGGTTCAATCAAACCATATGTATTTCCTTTTCTCTTGTAAACTACGTTCACTTCATCTGTCTCTGCATTCTTGAACATATAGAAATTATGTCCCAACAATTCCATCTGTACGCAGGCATCTTCCGGAAACATTGGCTTTACTCCAAACTTCTTGGTACGAATAATGTTTACTTCATCTTCTATATCGTAATCATTATCTAAAAATTCCTGATTAAAGCTTCCACCGCCCTGCTTTGCATCAACTAATTTATTCTTATATTTTCTTAGCTGACGTTCAATCACTTCTTCCACTAAATCAATGGATACATACATATCTGTGCTGGTCTGTTCTGAACGAATAATATTTCCTTTTACCGGAATGGTAACTTCGATTTTCTGTCGTTCCTTTTCAACACTTAATGTAACATGGATTTCAGTATCTTTTGTAAAATACCTTTCCAACTTACCAATTTTTTCTTCTACTGCTGTTTTTAACCCCTCCGTAACATCAATGTTTCTTCCTGTAATTATGAACTTCATGTTGTCCAACTCCTTTCAGTTTCCCTGATTCTAAAGGATATCTCCTTTATCGTAAAACACCATATTCATTTGCTACCTCTTATGGTGTTTTATACTGAATATTATACCACATCACGGGTTTTTTTCAACATTTTTTCTAAAAATAATTGGTTTTTCGTAGAGTAATGGTTTCCTTTTGCATTATTTCTTACTTAACTCTTCTATGGCACGGTTTAACTGATTATCAGTCTTATCTTTCTTATATGCTTCTAAGTCAAATTCCAGAGCAATATCCGGCTCTATACCCTTTTTGTGGATACATACACCACTTGGAGTATAGTATTTAGAAATGGTTACCTTCATGGCTGAGCCGTCTTTCAGGCCTATCATCTGCTGAACAATTCCCTTACCATAGGTAGTAGTTCCTATCAAAGTTCCAATTTTATAGTCCTTCACTGCACCGGCAAAAATTTCTGAGGCGCTGGCAGAATTTCCATTGACTAAAACCACAAGAGGAATGTCTATCTGGTTTTCTCCGTCTGTAGTATACTCCTCTCTCATGCCATATTTATTTTCATGGTAAACTAGCACTCCCTTAGGGCAAATGGTATCCAGAATATCTGCCACCACATCCAATCCACCCCCTGGGTTATCTCGCACATCAACGATAAGGGACGTCATTCCCTGTTTTTTCAAAGACTCAAAAGCCTTCTTCCACTGATCCACTGTCACTTCATCAAACTCTGCAATTTGTATGTAGCCAATATTATTGTCTAACATTTTACTTTCTACTGTGGGAATAGATATGGTTTTTCGCTCCACACTCATTTCTATTTCCTTATCATTACGCATGACAACAAGATTGACTTTTGTACCTTCAACGCCTTTTACCTTGGCAACTACACTAGATAAATCCTGACCTGTAACCTCTTCCCCCTCTACTTTATACAGTATATCATTTGTCTCCATTCCTGCCTTGGCTGCCGGGGAGCCTTCAAAAGGCCTGACAATTGTGATAATTCCAGTATCAGCATTCTGTGTTAACACAGCCCCGATTCCACAATATTCTCCTGCATAGGATTGTTGAAATTCTTCATACTCTTCTTTTGTATAATATACTGAATATGGGTCTCCCAACGCTTCCAGCATTCCTTTATACACGCCTTCTTGCACTTGATTAATATCTTCCTCTTCAAGATAGTACTGGTCTATAATCTTCTGAATTCCCTCTGCTTTTTCTATTACACTTTGGGTTAATATGGTATTTCCATTGTTTCCCTGACCATTATGTTTTGCGTTATAGTTACCTATAAAATATCCTGCCCAGAACATGACCAAAATCAAGCTTACGCCCAAAAGCACTAATAGCAAAATCGCTAATCTGTTTTTCTTATTTGGTGCTACTGTCCCTTGTGGCTGTATTACCTGCTGATTCTCATTCTCTTCCATTTTCTTCCTCCAAACCTTTCCATGTTTACTGTAAATATTCCATCGGATCTACATATTCTCCATTTCGACGCACACCAAAATGCAAATGATTTCCGGTAGAACGTCCTGTAGTTCCAACCGCAGCAATGCATTCTCCCTTGCTTACAGTATCTCCTGCACTTACATACAGTGCTGAAGCATGCATATAAATAGTATATAAGGTATCCCCATGAGCAATCATGACGAAGTTACCCATGGATTCATTATAGTCTGCTGCCACTACGGTTCCATCATAGGCGGCTAGAATATCGGTTCCGGCAGGTGCTGCCATATCCAAGCCGTTGTGGAATTTTTCTACCATCAACGTAGGGTGCATACGCATTCCGTACTCACTAGAGATTCTGGTATATCCCGGACAAGGCCATGTGAACATACCTCCATCATAGGTCTGCCTGTTTATTACCGTCTTTGAACCATCCGGGTCACTCTTATTTGCTGCCGCCTCTGCCAGACGAACAGTTTCTTCCAGTTCTTTAATCACCCTGTCCTGCTCAGCAATAGCCTCTTCATATTCCTTAATCTGCTGTTCTTTATTATCAATCTGGGTTTGAACGGTATCTAACTCAGATTCTTTGGCCTCTACCAACATTTGGATAGCTGCAATCTTCTTTTTGGTGCTTTCCTGCTGTTCTTCTAATTCCTGCTGTTCTTTCGTCAGTTTTTCCTCTAAGCTTTCCACCTCTTTTCGAATCCTTTCAAATTCTGTGAGCATATCCCTGTCATACTTTGAAACACTGACAACATAATCTGCTTTGTTTAGAAAATCTGCCATGGACTCTGAAGCAAGAAACATAGTGAGCATCTGGTCATTTCCCTCTTCATACATATACTTTATGCGAACTTTCATATCATTATACTGTTTTTCTTCCGTCTTCCTTGCTTTTCCCACATCGGCGGCCACTTTTTCCACCTGGGAAATCTTATCCTGTAACTGGGTCTGTAAATCTTCCAGCTGTTGATTCACTCCCCCCAGCTCCACATCCAATTGTTGTACATGGCCTGCCACAGTCTGTTCCATGGATTTCAAATCGCTTAGCATCTGCTTTGCTGCATCAAGCCCCTGTTTCATGGTCTCTTTTTCTTCTTTGGCATTATCCACTTCCTGATTGGCTTTTCTAACTGCCACAGAAGTGGGAGCTATCACACTGCTTCCCTGCGAATCCCCTGAAGTTGGAGTGGGGGTTTGTGAGTTTCCACCTTCCTGCACTTCTGCCTGGGTAGGAGTAATACTGCCTTCTTCCATGGCATATGCCATCCCTGACATATAAATAAAGCCCATTCCACACAACATATACCCCAAAATCTTTTTTTTCTTCATAACAAAGCCTTTCTAAAACTTAAACCCGTAAATGTTTCCTCAATGTAATATAACTTCCTAAAAAGCCGATTCCAACACCCAAGCACAAGGATACCGGAACCAATACTTCAAACACTTCACCGGCTACAATAAACGTCAGCCAATTTCCTAATCCTAATATTTTCTCTGTCATATACGAAGATACCGCACCATAACAATAACGCAGTATTATTAACGGCACTACCGATCCAATAAATCCAATGGTAATTCCTTCTATAATAAAAGGTGCCTTAACGAACAAATCGGTGGCTCCCATTAATTTCATAATCGCAATCTCTTCCTTTCGCACTGCAATACCAATCATTACTGTATTACTAATAAGGAAAATAGACACTGCCATTAGAATTATCACAATAGCGGCTGTGACATAACCCAGCAGAATATTAAAGCTTGATAATGTAGTAGCCACCTGTTCCGAAGATTTCACCTGACGCACTCCATCAATGGATTTGGCAAAATCCACCAGTTTCTTCTGTTTTTCCACGTCATTTAAGTAGACCTGGTAATTGGCTGAATTTGCCAATGGATTGTCATCTGCAAATGCGTCTGCAAGTTCCGGTTTATCTCCAAAATATTCCTTTTTGAACTGTTCCCATGCAGCCTCTGCTGAGACGAAATTTACACTGGATACTTCATCTCTCTTTTCTAATTTTCCACCGATATCCTGAATTTCTTCCTCAGAAAGTCCTTCCTCAAAAAATACGGTAATGGCAACTCCTGATTCTACCTGTGTAACAATATTTTTAAAATTCAAAATAACAGAGAAAAACACTCCGAATAAAAAGATACAGGCCGCCATGGTACCCATAGATGCCAGGGAAAACATTTTATTTTTGTATATACTTTTAAAACCTTGTTGAAAGACATATCCTATTCCATTAATCTTCATAAATATATCCTCCATTTTCTTCGTCACTGATAATCACACCTTTTTGCATGGTGACAACTCTTTTTTTCATAGCATCCACAATTTCTCTGTTATGGGTAACTACCAAAACTGTAGTTCCATTTTTATTCACACGTTCTAATAACTTCATAATCTCCCATGAATTTTTAGGGTCAAGATTTCCTGTAGGCTCATCTGCCAAAAGAATTTCCGGCTTATTTACCAGTGCCCTGGCAAGTGCCACTCTCTGCTGTTCTCCACCAGATAACTCTTTTGGAAATGCTCTGTATTTTTCTGCCAGTCCTACCAATGACAGCATCTTTGGAACCCTCTTTTTGATATCCTTGGTAGGAGTTTGTATAATTCTCTGGGCAAAAGCAATGTTTTCGTACACATTTCTATCCTTTAACAATCTGAAATCCTGGAAAACCACTCCGATTTTTCTACGATATTTTGGAATATTCCGTCGTTTCAAGGTGCCCAGCTCAAACCCATCCACGGTAATAGTTCCTTCTGTAGGCTCCAATTCCTTCAACAAAAGCTTTATCAGGGTAGATTTTCCTGAACCGCTGTTTCCCACCACAAACACAAATTCTCCCGGCTCAATATGCAGATTTATGCCATTTAACGCCGGTTGACCTGTGGAATAACTCTTACTAACATTCTTCAAATCAATCATCTTATCTGTCTCCTCCTAAAATAACTGAATCCGCAAAAATCCAGGGACGATAAATCGTCTCTGGATAAAAGCAGTTGTTCTCATATTCCTTTTTTAATACTCAAAATCTTCCATATACTTCATGTATTTTACAACCATCAAAGCTATCCTAAACGTAATGGCATCCTCAAATACTCTTAAATCCAGGCCTGTGCTCTTTTGTAGCTTGTCTAATCTATACACTAAAGTATTTCTGTGAATGTACAACTGTCTGGATGTTTCTGACACATTCAAACTGTTTTCAAAAAATTTATTAATAGTAGCCAGAGTTTCCTCATCAAAGCTATCCGGAGACTTTCCTCCAAAGATTTCTTTGATAAACATCTTACATAAAGGAATTGGCAGCTGGTAAATTAATCTTCCGATTCCCAAAGAGCTATATGCAATAATGCTTCTCTCACTATAGAAAATCTTTCCTACATCCAACGCCATCTTTGCTTCTTTATAGGAACGGGATACTTCTTTTATCTCGCCCACTATTGTACCATAAGCAATATGTGTTCCGCAATTGTCTTCCTCAAATAAATTTAAAATCATCTGGGCAATTTTTTCCATATCATCGTAAGTCTCATTTTCTGCCAATTCTTTTACCACAATGATATTTTTTTCATCCACCGCCGTAACAAAATCTTTGGATTTTCCTCCAAAAAGGCCTCTTACATTCTCTAAGACAACCCCTTCCTTGTCGTTCTTGGACTCTACGATAAACACAACCCTTCTTGCCTCTGTATCGATATGAAGCTTTTTGGAACGATTGTAAATGTCAACCAACAACAAATTGTCCAACAACAAATTCTTGATAAAATTATCTTTATCAAATCTCTCTTTATAAGCCACCAACAGATTCTGAATCTGGAATGCTGCGATTTTTCCCACTAAATATACGTCATCATTGGCTCCACTGGCAATCAACACATATTCTAACTGATTGTCATCAAATACTTTAAAAAACTGATAACCTTGTACCTCCTGACTATCTGCAGGAGAATTTACAAATGCCACAATAGCAGCTTCACATTCCTCAATTCCTTCTGTGGTTGTAGCCAAAACATGTGCCTCTGTATCTACAATAGCTAACTCAATTCTAGTAATATTTTTTAATCCATCAATTGTATTCTGTAAAATCTGATTTGAAATCATACAGTTACCTCCATTTCCTACTACTTACTCTTTTTTCCCCATACTCTTAACAACTATTGTCAATGGTTCAAACCTTTGACATAGTTATTCTTTCTATATGTCTTTCACTTCATTTACTCACGTTATATTTATTTTATAACACTTTCACTAAAAAATAAAGAGAAATTTTGGTTTTTTTGTGATTATTTTATTTTTATTTTATATAATTTCATATTTTCATGGAATTTTCCTTAAAAAAATACTATAATTATGTTAGATTTAAGAGGAGAAAGGAGGATTTCTATGGATATCGCTGAAATCTCACTGGCCAATATGCAGGCAACAACCATGAACGCTGTAGGATTCGCCGTCCTTGATATGTCCATGGAAGCCGTAGAAGAAACCGGAGATTCTATGGTAAAAATGATGGAACAATCTGTATGTCCTCATTTGGGACAAAATATTGATGTTAGTGTGTAACCAAAAAGGAGTATGGTACTTTGTACCATACTCCTTTTTGATAATTTCTTCTTTTCCTTAATTTAAATTATTTGATTGCAATAGCTTCTACTTCCAAGAAGACATCCTTTGGAATTCTTGCTACTTCCACACATGAACGTGCCGGGAATACTCCGGTAAAGTATTTTGCGTAGATTTCATTAATCTTTCCAAAATCCTCCATGTTCTTAATAAATACCACGGTCTTTACAACATTTTCCATACAGCTTCCTGCATCCTTTAAAAGATTAGACATATTTAAGAATGCCTGTTCCGCCTGTTCTTCCACGGTAGCTGGAATTTCTCCTGTAGCAGGATTTACCGGAATCACTCCTGAGGTATAAATCATACCATTTACCTCGATTGCCTGTGAGTATGGTCCAATGGCTGCCGGTGCGTTTGGTGTACTAATTGCTTTTTTCATCTTTCATTCCTCCATTTATGTTTACAAGTTTTAATAAAGTTACCCATTTTGTTTATTTTATCTTGATTTCTGTTTCTGTAATCTGGATTTTCCCTGCTTTTAATAAATTTCCTATGGCACGCTTAAATGCATTTTTACTCATAGAAAACTCTTCCTTGATTCTTTCCGGTGACACATTTTTATCCGTAAAAGGAAAGCTTCCTCCTCTGTCCATCAACTCGTCTAGAAGAAAACCAGCATCTTCATCCATCTGCATGTATGCCTTCTTTTTCATGCTCAAATCAAGCTTTCCATCCTCTTTCACGCTACTGACTCTTGCAGTTGTAATGTCCCCGATAGAAAGTTTTTCAAAAACTTCCTTTGCCGGAATCCGGGCAGAATAAACATTATCCACTGCCACATAGACTCCATATTCTTTACTTACATCGTAGACGATACCTGTAACCATATCATCCTTCATATATGTGGAGTCTTTGCGAAGATGTGGATATACCTTCATAGTTGCACATAATCTGTTGCTTTTATCCACATACAAAGCCACCAGATACTCTTTCCCCGGAATTACTTCACAGCTTTGTTCTTTGAAAGGCAGCAATAAATCCTTTTCTAAGCCCCAATCTAAAAAGGCTCCGATTTTTCCTGTCTCTTTTACTTTTAACACCGCCGGTTTTCCAATCTGTATCATAGGTTCTTTGACTGTAGCAATCATTCTGTCATCCGAATCCTTATACAAAAATACTTCTATGGAATCTGAAATTTCCAAGTCTTGCGGCACTTGCTTTCTAGGTAATAACACCCTTACTTCATCATCCATTTTTTCTGCTAAATAAACCCCAAATTCCACTTTTTTTACTACCGTCAATACCTGTTTTTTTCCTAATTCTAACATATCATCCTGCTTTCCAAACCATCATACAGCTAAAAGTAGCTCAATCACCGCATATGGTTTTCCATCTTCATTATTTAGTGCCACAACCACCTTCTCCTGTTCTTTATAAACCACAGGAAAAATTATATCCCCTAACACCGCAGCTTTCCTATACTCTGCACGCATCTGTTTTACTTTTCCTTCTATCTCCAATCCACTCTCATGTTCCACTGCCTGACAAGCCATCTTTAAATACTGCCCATTATTTACGTGGTCGTTGGTATCTAAATGATAATTTAAAACTGTAATCTGCTCTGTGGAAATTCCACCTTCCTTTGGTAATACAATATGCATATTCTCGTATTCCATAGGAAGTCTCTCTTCTAAACAATACGCATCTATCTGTTCTTTGTCAACCCTTACCGGTTTCATTGTATTTCTATCCAGACAAAGCCAAACGGAATTGGCATAGGCAACATACTTCCCGGTTTCATCATACATCATAAAATTGCGGTATCCAAAGGAATGTTTAAAATCATAGGCCTTGGTCCCAATCTTAATGTTTTCTCCCATTCTTGGATATTTTTCTACTACAATCTGCCAGGATAGTAAAACCCAGGTATTTCTCCCTTCCAGCAAATGCTCTAAACCATAGCCAATATCCAGAGAATGAAAATTGGTACAATCTTGAAAATAATTCAAGATAGCTTCTAAAGTTAATCGTCCATCTTTTCCTGTCTCGCTGTAGCGGACCCTGCTTTCAAACTGATACATAAAAACCCCTTTTCCAATTTCATGCAAAAGAAAGGAGAATGGACACCTCCACTCTCCTGGTGAGCTGGGCTACAAGGATTCGAACCTTGAAATGCTGGAGTCAGAGTCCAGTGCCTTACCATTTGGCGATAGCCCAATATTTATTTTTCATAATCACCAACTCGGTGAGAGCTGGGCTACAAGGATTCGAACCTTGAAATGCTGGAGTCAGAGTCCAGTGCCTTACCATTTGGCGATAGCCCATTGTTTACTTCCCGTGCCAAAGCACAAAAATGATTATATACGAAGTTTTTTAAAATTGCAAGTACTTTTTTAAAAAAATTTGAAAAAGTTTGAAAAAAAATTTTTTCTATGTTACAATTCAATTAAAAATTGTAAGCAGAAAGGAAAAACAACATATGTGGGTTGCAAATAATTGGAAAGATTATCAAGTATTAGATACCTCCAGAGGTGAAAAATTAGAACGTTGGGGAGAATACTATCTGGTTCGCCCGGACCCTCAAGTCATTTGGGACACCAAAAGGGAAAATAAGCATTGGAAGCGTATGAACGGTCATTATCATAGAAGTTCCAAAGGCGGCGGACAATGGGAATTCTTTGATTTACCAGAACAGTGGAGCATCCAGTACCACAACTTAACTTTTCAATTAAAGCCCTTTAGCTTTAAACATACCGGACTTTTTCCAGAGCAGGCAGTAAACTGGGACTGGTTTTCTGATAAAATCAAAAATGCCAACCGTCCAATCAAAGTGTTAAATCTCTTTGCCTACACAGGTGGAGCTACATTGGCCGCTGCTGCTGCCGGTGCTCAAGTGACCCATGTAGATGCTTCGAAAGGAATGGTTACCTGGGCAAAAGAAAACGCAAAATCCTCTGGTCTGGAGAATGCTCCAATTCGATGGCTGGTAGATGACTGCGGAAAGTTTGTGGAACGTGAAATCCGAAGAGGCAACAAATACGATGCCATCATCATGGATCCCCCCTCTTACGGTCGTGGCCCTAAGGGAGAAATCTGGAAAATCGAAGAATCTCTCTATCCTTTTGTAAAGCTATGTACCCAGATTTTGTCAGATAAACCTTTGTTTGTGTTGATTAACTCCTATACTACCGGATTACAGCCAGCAGTGTTACATTATATCCTGTCTACGGAAATGAAAAAATTCGGTGGAAAAGTAACTGCTGACGAAATCGGACTCCCGGTAAAGGATAACGGACTGGTACTCCCCTGTGGTGCTTCCGGACGTTGGGAAAATTAAGAAAATAAAAAAGGACTGTGATGCAGTCCTTTTTTATTTCCTTATTTTTATCTTTTTACTTAATCTATAACCTTTATACTGTTGATTACCGGCTGATTTTCTGACAATACTGTTCCATTATCATCCTCCACGGAAACACTGTCACAGATGGCATCTACAACTTCTATTCCCTCTGTAACTTTACCAAATCCTGCATAGCTTCCGTCCAGGAAAGTGGAATCTTCATGAACAATGAAAAACTGGGAGCTGGCAGAATCATTTTCCATAGAACGGGCCATGGAAATGGTTCCCCTTACATGGGAGATATTATTTTCCACATTATTTTCTGCAAATTCACCTTTAATTGTCTTTTCCGAACCACCAGTACCGTTTCCCAAGGGGTCACCACCCTGTATCATAAACCCTTTGATGATCCGATGAAAGGTTAATCCATCATAAAATCCTGATTTGGCTAAATCCACAAAATTTGTTACAGAAATGGGCGCCACGTCTGCATCCAATTCTAATTTAATTACCCCATAATCCTTCACATCAATTTCCACATGATGTTTTCCTGTAAGAAGTTCCTGGGTTTCTTCCTTTTCTTCCTCATCTACCTGACTTTCTACTTTCTCCTCTGTTGTCTGGATATCCCCAGTTCCATGGGAGGTATTCCCACATCCTACACAAGTAGTAAATACAAGTACACTACATAATAACGTATTAAAAATCTTCTTTTTCATCTTTTTTCCTTTCTTACCTTTTCTTATCTTATTTTACATCATCTACATTACCATATATACCACTGCCACACAAATCACAATCTGTATAATGGCAAAGCGGAACACGGTATGAGTATTTGACCAGTCCCATACTTTACGCACATGGTCGTGCAATGGTGTTCTAACCTTGGTTAAAATCTTAATTTTTAAGAAACGAAGCAGGGAAACTTTTAATAAGCCCAGTCCTCCGTCCAGAATCAGCACCAAAGCTACCGGAATGTACAAAAAGGGACGTTCTGTTTTTAAGATGGCAATAGCTATAAACAGCCCCATGGCTCTGGAACCTGCATCTCCCATCATAAGCTTACTAGGAGTAGCGTTGTACCATAAATATCCTAAGATACAAATACAGAACACTAAAATCATATATGTATGATTTTCTTCCACATTCACAAATTTCCCAATAATGTAAATGGTCATCAAAGAAATAATTGTCAATGTACCAGACAGTCCGTCTACTCCATCTGAACAGTTGGTAACATTGATGGATGTCCAGACCAGAATTACTGCCAAAATCCCAAACACCACAACAGGAATTTCCAGATTCATATCAAGACACTGAATGTGAACCTGGTTTCCATTAAATCTTAAATACGTTACTGCAATCATAATTGCAATAATCAAATCAAGCAATCCTTTTTTATACTCATCCCAGGGTGTCTTGGCACAGTCATCCAAAAATCCTGTGAGCATGGCTGCTGCCACCAAAATCAGATATACCACCAATTCTGTGTTGAGCCTATTAAATAACAAAGTAGTCAAGAGA
Organism: Lachnospiraceae bacterium; assembly: GCA_045119215.1. GTDB lineage: Bacteria > Bacillota > Clostridia > Lachnospirales > Lachnospiraceae > RUG11237. The sequence continues at coordinate 35,691 of JBGVDD010000106.1, forward strand.
AATACGATAACAAACAAAAAACCTGCCCCTCTTGGTTTTCCTGCCGACTTCTTCCCATCGTGGGCAAACTCCCTTCCCTGGTCTCTTGGCAACAATCCTGAAAACTGGTGCATACAAAAGCATGTGCCTAAAAATGCCACCATCAATCCAAAAAATGCAATTAACTTTGTATCTGTGTTTTGCATTAAAAAATAAATCATTTGAACCTTCCTTCCTTAATCATTTTTTCCTATCCTAATACTTTTCTTGTCTGATTGCGAACTGCTTGTGTTCTCTCCCAAAATACTATAGGATTTTACATAATAATAATATCTTTTTCCCTGTTGTCTCTTTTTATCCGTATAACTGGTCTGTTTTGTCTTTTTTAATAATTTGTAAGTTCCATTCTTACTCTCGCTAACATAAACTTTGTAGTAACTTACATTCTTTACTTTTTTCCAGCTGACTTTTACCTGCCCCTTTTCATTTTGTTTCAGGGTAACTTTTGTCTTTGAAGGCTTCTTCAACCAGTGAGCATACAAAGTAACATTTCTCTTCACTTTAAAGCTTTTGCTTACCTTACTTCCACCTGCTTTCTTATCGTACCACCCTAAAAATACGTAACCTTCCCTGGTTGCCTTAGGCAATTGTGATAGAGACAGGGTCTGATTTTTTTCCCTGGATACGGAATAAGTAGTCTTATTTTTTATTTTTCCACCATTTCCTTTGTAAGTAACCTGGTAACATATGGTCTTAGTTGGAGTTGGTTTCCTGGTTACTGTAGGTGTATTCACAACCACCTGGGTTATACTTGGAAATACTATGTTGGTAGGAGTCACTGTATTCATGGGTGCCAACGTATTGGTGGGCGCTACCGTATTCGTTGGCTTCTCTATATTGGTTGGCTTCACTGTATGGGTAGGTGCTACCGTATTCGTTGGCTTTACCGTATTCGTTGGCTTTACCGTGTTGGTGGGTGCTACCGTATTCGTTGGTGCTACCGTATTCGTTGGCTTCTCTGTATTGGTTGGTGCTACCGTATTCGTTGGTTTCACCGTATTGGTAGGGGGTACCGTATTCGTTGGCTTCTCTGTATTGGTGGGCGCTACCGTATTCGTTGGCTTCTCTGTATTGGTAGGTGCTGCCGTATTCGTTGGCTTCTCTGTATTGGTGGGTGCTGCCGTATTCGTTGGCTTCTCTGTATTGGTGGGTGCTGCCGTATTCGTTGGCTTTTCTGTGTTAGTAGGTGCTACCGTATTCGTTGGCTTTTCTGTGTTGGTGGGTGCTACCGTATTTGTTGGCTTTTCTGTGTTGGTAGGTGCTGCCGTATTGCTCGGAGGCATGGTTACAGTTGGAGTTGGAGTTACCGTATTTGTTGGAGGCAGGGTTATAGTGGGGCTTGGAGTTACCGTATTCGTGGGCGTAGGTGTATTCGTGAGAATTGGCTCCCCTGCTTCCACCGTATACCAAAGGGTATAACTTCCCACTTTAGAATAATCCCCTACCCCTTGAAACAGCACACTGGCCTGGCCCGGCTGTTCATTATCAGAATAGGTAAGAGAGTAATTTCCCTCTTCTACTTTCTTTTGCCTGCCATCATAAAAATATACCGGTACAATGCCAGCAGTTTTACCACAATAAGCTACATTCTCTTTGAGAAAAGCACTATAAATATTTTTATACACAAAATATCCATTGGAGGTAGAATAAGAAGTACCTCCGTCTGTGTAATAATAATTTTCCTTATCGCTGAGTTTTGTCACAAGACTGCTGCTTAACCCAGACATAAAACTGTTCATTACACTACTACTTTCACAGGAAAATTGTAAATGAAAGTCTTTTTTTTCTTTTGCCTTTTCTAAAGCGGATTTTAATAATTTTGAGATTGTCTCACTTGTCTTTACATCATCTGCCGTCACATACAAATCATAGTATGTATAATAATTATAAGTATCTGCACTGGTTTGTGGCACCCCATACATTCCCGGAAATACCGATGGCTGATAACTATGTCTTGGAAACTTGCCGGTAGAGCAGTTAAACCATGTATAAATCATCGGTCTTTCAGGCCGGGCGTTGGCATTCATATCATCCCAGGTAACGTCCAGATTATACCACTCTCCATCCAGCTTTACCAGATTCCAGGCATGACCACCGCCATTTCCGTACCCTACTGCATAAATGGACTCTAATCCTGCATAATTTGCCAACAACTGAAATGATTTGGCATACCCCTCACAAACTACTCCTGTCTTATCAAACACTCCGGTGATACTGTGAGCAGAGCCTTCATCAGAGGGCGTAGTTCCTGAACTATATTTATAATCAATATTTTCAATAATCATATCATGAATCAGCAGTTCTAATTCTAATTCAGAGGCATGTTCTTCTTTTGCCTGGTCAATAGCCTCCACATATTCTTTCATACCCTCTTCTATACTTTTCTGTGCCACTTTTCTGGAACTTACACTGGCGTAATCTTCCTGAACATTTAAGTAAGCCTTTGTAATTAACCCACTAGTATTGGTAGCATAGCTAAAGTTTGCAGTAATCCAAAAATACTCCGGATGATCCGCCCCTAATGCAAACAGTACTTTACGAAAGTCTACAATATTGGTCCATTTATAGGAAGACAAATCTACATTTCCCCATAAATATACGGTCTGATTACTGGAATTTACTTTACTGACGGTTTCCGAAAAATTGATGTGAAAACTCTCCGCCATGGACGCTAACACTTTATAGCATTGTCTCTGGGTATTGTCCAACTGTTCATATCCATAAGCAGTGGTAAGTTCTGTATTTACTTTTTCTTCCTGTACGTCATACGATGTGGAGTGTAACTTCTCACAAAGTGCAAATTCTTCATCTAGCTTTTCTGCCTCCTTTAAAGAAATCTTTTCCACTTCTTCTTTCATTAAATCATTGGTCTGCTCCATGCAGGATACTTCATCCCCAGGAGGCATCTCCCCGGCAGATGCCCTGATTCCAAAGATGCCACTTGCACTTTCTGCCAACAATGATATACACAGAAAACATCCTACTATTTTTTTCTTCATACGCATTTCTCCTCATTACATTTTCCCATAATTTGGCTGTCTGAAAAAACTAATCAAAAAAAACAGACAAATCAAAAAACTAATCCCATCTGCAATGGGCTGTATATACACAATTCCCATAAATCCCCATAAATAAGAACAGATATATATGCCTGGCAAATAAACGATACCCTGCCGCAGAGAAGATAAAAAAACCGCCTGTTTTACTTTCCCCATAGCCTGATACAAACCGCTGCACAAGAGTGCTGTCAAGGTAAAGGGAAGAAGTATACTCTGATACTTCATCCATTGGGTTACAACCTCTAAATATTGGTTTCCTCCCAAAAACAATTGTAAAACATTTCTGGAAAAAAGAAAAGCGATTATCCCTAAAAAAACATGAAACCCCACTCCTATTTTTATTGCATAACTACAACTTTTCTTTAATTTTCCCCGATTTCCTTCTCCATAAAAGTAGCCGGCCATGGGACTGTAGCTTTGAATATATCCCACAAGAAGGGCAAACAAGAGGGAATACAGTTTAAATCCTATTGCCATGGCAGATACTGCTCCGGCTCCATATCCTGATAACATACGGTTGTGTATTGTATTGGCAACACTGCCAATTCCCTGCCTGATAAAAGAAGCAAATCCCAAACGTATAATTTCCACACATCTCTTTAAATTTATGGCAGGAAGAAGTTTCTTCCAGGTAAATCCTACGATGGTCTGCCCGGAAAAGTACCAGTACAACAAAGCAATACACTGTAGTATTATATATATCAAATAAGAGATTCCTGCCCCCGTCACTCCCAAATAAAATACAAAGGTAAGCAGATATTCCAAAAACACCCCGAGAACACAACTTCCTGCCACGGAGATGAATACCTGCTTTGCCCCACCTTCAGAACGCAAAAGATTTTGCAAAGTATAACTTAGACAGGTTCCAGGAGCTGACAGACACAGATATCTTCCATATATCATCCCATAGGATGCCATTTCATTGTCAGCCCCCAAAAATATTAATAATTCCGGTAACTTCCATAGGCATAACAACGCAATTCCTGCCCCTAACATCACAGTCAACACCATAGAGGTCAGTGCGTATTCCCCCGCTGTCTCATCCTCTTCTTCTCCAATTAACATAGCAATTCGGCTTCCACCACCCATACCACAGGTAAATCCCACACTCTGTATTATATTCTGTATTGTAAACAAAATACCTGAAGCGCCTGCGGCCAAAACATTGATTCTTGTCAAAAGATAAGTATCTGCTATTTGAAAAAAAGCCAGGCACAACATGGTGGCCATAGACGGCGCAGCCAAAATGAGCATAGCTTTTGGTATGGTTTCTTCCTTCATAATATTTTGAAGTGCCTTATGTTCCATAGGTTCTCTTTCCTTCCAAATTGATTCCTAATACCTTGTATCATAATTAATTTTTCCGAAAAGAACTTTTTTATACCAGATTTTATATGTTGTAAAAATCTGTTGCAGCAGGACTATCGTCTAATATATCCTGCAGGGTAATGCCATCTACTACATCATTAATTGCAGCATATAGTTTCTCCCATACTTTCAATGTAGGGCAATGATCTTTTCTATCACAGGTATTTACTTCGTATTCTAAACATTCCACAGGTGCCAGATTACCTTCTATGGTCCTTAAAATCATTCCTACCGTATAGTCCTTTGGTTCTTTTGTCAGGTGATATCCTCCCTGGGGACCACGAACACTTTTCACGTATCCTGCCTTATTCAACATGGAAATAATCTGCTCTAAATATTTATCTGATATCTCCTGTCTCGCTGCTATCTCTTTTACAGAAATTGGCTTTGCTTCCACATTTTTTGCCAGTTCCAACATTACACGTAATGCATATCTTCCTTTGGTTGAAATCTTCATTTTGCCACCTCTTCTACTTTCTCTTTTCCCGAATGAACCATTCTTTCATCTCATTTAAATCACCCACAATGATTTTTGCAATGCGCTTCATTTCCTCATTGGGAGGTAATTTATCAGGCACCATAATGACATCCATTTTGGCACGATAACCGGCATGTACACCATGATACGAATCCTCCACTGCATAACACTCCTCTGGCTTTACTCCCAATTCTTTTGCTGCAGTAAGATATATTTCGGGTTCCGGCTTACTTTTCTTTACCATATCGCCATAGATGAGTACATCAAAATATTTTAAAACTTCCAAATGCTTTAGTTCCCTTGCCGCATACTCCCGACGTGAGGAGGTTGCCAGACCAATCAGAAAGCCTTCCTGTTTTAGATACTCAAGCAATTCTATCACCCCTGGCTTTAATTTGAGCACTCCCATCAAAGCCTTTTTATGGAAGAGCGCAGACATCTCCCCCTTATATTCATCATAAGGAAAATCTGCTCCATATCGTTCCAGAAATTTTGATTTGGTAATCACACTATTCATACCTAAACATTCTGTACATGCCAGGGTGATATCCGGTATATTATATTTATCTGCAATTTCCTCCCAGCAAGAGAAAACTAAGGTTTCTGAGTCTAGAATCACCCCATCCATATCAAATATCACTGCTTTTTTCAAACTTTCCATACTATCCATAATTTCCTTTACACTTTTACGTAACATTTCAGCCATAGGCTAAACTGTTACACTTTTACATCTGTTTCCGTACCACCTGATATTCATCCCCATTTATATAATAGGAACAATCTCTGGTATTTCCCTGAAGGAAGCGTACGATATCATCTTCATCTAAATTTACTTCACAGACATAACATTCATAATCTTCATCGTAAACAAAATTTCCACAAGTTTCACAAACACTCATTGTCATTCTCCATTCTTTCTTGGAGGTGTAACATCCTCAAAACTACATTCATCAATCACATCAAAGGCCTTTCCCTTAGCCCAGGGACTTCCCACATCACATCTTCCATGATGATATTCTCTCACAGAAGTTCCCGCCTCTAATTCGTCTGACATTTGAATCTTGATTCTCCCATCTCCTTTTGTAGCATATTCATCAAGTAATGCTACAATATTATCCACATCGGTTTCATCATAATTTGTTCCCATATTCTTCACCTCTACAATTTTCTTTCCTATTAAAAATTATATCTGACAATTATGCACTGTTCTTGGAAATGGAATCACATCCCTAATATTGCCCATTCCGGTTAAATACATTACCATACGTTCAAAACCTAATCCAAATCCGGCATGGCGCACACTGCCATACTTCCTTAAATCCAAATAAAATTCATAATCTTCTTTTGAAAGTCCACATTCTTCCATACGGCTACACAATACTTCATAATCATCTTCTCTTTGACTTCCGCCGATAATCTCTCCAATCCCCGGAACCAGACAATCCACCGCTGCCACTGTCTTTTTATCTTCATTTAACTTCATATAAAACGCTTTGATTTCCTTTGGATAATCGGTGACAAACACCGGAGCTTTATATATTTCTTCTGTAAGAAATCGTTCGTGCTCTGTCTGTAAATCACAGCCCCAGTTTACCTTGTACTCAAAGCGGTCATTGTATTTTTCCAAGACCTCCACAGCCTTTGTATAGGTAATTCTCACAAAGTCAGAAGACATCACATGATGTAGCCTTTCTAACAATCCCTTGTCCACATAAGTATTTAGAAATTCCATTTCCTCCGGGGCATTATCTAACACATAACGAATCACATATTTCATCATGTCTTCAGCAAGCTCCATGTCTTCCTCTAATCCTGCAAATGCAATTTCCGGCTCTATCATCCAAAACTCCGCAGCATGTCTTGTGGTATTTGAATTTTCTGCCCGGAAGGTGGGACCAAAGGTATAAATATTTCGAAAGGCACAGGCAAAGGTTTCCCCATTTAGCTGCCCACTTACTGTAAGATTTGTCTCTTTGCCAAAAAAATCTTTAGAATCATCCACCTCTCCCTTTTCATTTCTTGGAAGGTTGTCCATATCCAGAGTAGTTACACGAAACATCTCCCCGGCACCCTCACAATCACTTCCTGTAATAATTGGGGTGTGTACATATACAAATCCCCTCTCCTGGAAAAAATGATGTATGGCATAAGCACACAGGGAACGAATGCGAAATACAGCCTGGAAGGTATTGGTTCTAGGACGCAGATGTGAAATACTTCTCAAATACTCAAAAGAATGCTTCTTTTTTTGCAGTGGAAAATCGCTGTCAGATTCCCCTTCTATTCTAACCATATCTGCCTGCAATTCAAAGGGTTGTTTTGCCTCAGGTGTGAGGATAAGTTTTCCCTCTACAATCAAAGCTGTGCCTACGTTACACTTACTGATTTCTTTAAAATTCCCTAATTTTTCATCGTAAACCACCTGTATAGGAGTAAAAAAAGTACCATCACTTAGTGTGATAAACCCAAAGCTTTTTGAGCCTCTGTTACTTCTCACCCATCCACCAATTTCAATTTTCTTTTCCAGATATCTTTCTGGATTTTTAAATATTTCCCGAATTGTCACCATTTTTTCTGCCTCTCTATTTCTATTCTATTTAAGTAAAGCAAGACTCATTTAAATACCAACTCTGTCTCTTCTAAGGTTAATCTGCGATACCCTCCCAGCGGAAGACTTTCATCTAATTTTAACTGTCCAATACTGATTCTTTCCAGATACAGCACATAACATCCCACTGCTTTTAACATGCGGCGCACCTGTCGCTTCTTTCCTTCTTTTATGGTAAGCAGTCCAGACACCACCTGGGTATTCCTTGGATTTCTCACCACATTAGAACAGTCATACCCTTCAAACAAATGCTGTATCTTTGATACATGAGTTCTGTCCTTGATGACACAAATTGCCGGCTTTGTCCTATCTGTCTCACCTTTTAGTACAACTCCTTGTTCTAAGCATCGTCTTTTTTCTTCGTTTAATTCACCTAAGGCCCAGAAAAAATATGTTTTTTCCACATGAAAATCCGGATGCATCATTTTCTGATTCCATTGTCCATCATTGGTGAACAATAAAAGACCCTGGGTGTCTTTATCCAATCTGCCCACAGGATGCAATTTGTCCCTTAATGGTTCTTCCAAATAATCCATCACTGTTTTATGCACAGCATCTTTCCTTGCCGTGATACACCCTGGAGGTTTTCGAAACATATAATATAATTTTTCTTCCATACTCATCCTGTTTCATAGCTTTCCTTTTTCTATTTCCTTCTCGCCTCAAAGTATATCAAATTTTTCCTAATCCGTCTATGATTTTCCTCCCGAAGGGGGTCGCATCCTCTACATGGGGGTCGCATCCCCTACAACGGGGTCGCATCCCCTACATGGGGGTCGCATCCCCTACAACGGGGTCGCATCCCCTACAACGGGGTCGCATCCCCTACAACGGGGTCGCATCCCCTACATGGGGGTCGCATCCCCTGGCTCTGCAAAAATCTGTAATGCTCCTGGGTGGTAGGTAAAGAAAATAAATGAAACCGTCTGCAATACCACCCATACATACATTATCCAGGTCAAGATATTGTATGCTTTCTCTCTTCCCGCTTTTAGGATATGAGATATCAGCCCAAAGGCCAATGCCACACTAATATAAAATATAGAAATATCAATAAAACTTTTCCCAAAACCAAGACATCCCCGATAAGTGAAAAAAAGCACCGGAATCAACCAGGTTGCTGTGAAAATTCCTGCCAAAGATGCAAATTCCACACTTTTGTATTTTCTATCTTCTACGCTACATAATACAAAATGAAATAACAACATAGGATAAAATGCCAGCTTCATATGTTCCCAGGTCGATTCGTTTACCGGGAAAATGTAGCCTGCAATTCTCGTTTCTCCCAAAACTTCATAACCGAAATGCCATAGTGTGCCCAGCACCATGACTGCTATCATTCCACACCAAAGTATTTTTTTCATATACTTACCCAATGGTTCCATTTTATCACACTCCTTGAGTGTATTGTATGCAATTTGGTATAGAAAAATTAGTCTATATTGATTCTGGTTATGGTTCTGCGAATCCGGTTCACAGTACCACCCATAAATTTTTGTCTATATAATCAAAATATGGCTTCTTGTTGACTTTATCTGAATTGTTTCGATACCAGTCAAAGGCTTCCTTTAACCCGTCATGTAATGATTTTGTATCTGGCATGAACTGACGTTGTTTTGAAACATTCAGCTCATACTCATAATTATAAAAACTAAAATAATTCCTCTGGTCCACATCATCATATACATTTACGAACTGGACTTGTTTTCCTACAACACCATAACAAAGTTCAACCCACTCACGAACAGAAACCGCCTCCGGATTACCTACATTAAAAATATGACAGGAAGGCTTTTGTTCTAAAAGCACATCTATAAACCTACACAAATCGTGAACATGGAAAAACTGTAATTTCATCTCACCTTTTCTCGGCAAATAAAATTTCCTGTCTGCCAAGGCACAGTCAAACACAAAGGCTTCCCTATAAACATTATTCATGGGACCATATAAATATGGCGGGCGAAGAATATATGCCTTTGGATTTCTTTTCATCAAAGCTTCTTCCGCTTTTATTTTATTTGTTCCATAGTCCCCCCAATATTTATTCACACCTAACTGAGTTTCCTCCTGAAATGGTTGGGGGGCATATTCTGGATAAACCGCACTGGAACTGATGAAAATGTAGTCATCATAGCTTTCCAGAGCATCAAGCAATAATTCCACATCCTGGGAAGTATATCCGGTATCAATCACAACATCAAAATGAGTTTTTCTAAGTTTATCCCCTAAATCATGTCTGTCTGCCTCAATAAGCTTGGCGCCCTCAGGCTGTGTTCTGGTGTTTCTGTTAAGTACATGAACATCAAATCCTTTCCTAATGTAATATTGGGCAATGTATCTACTCACAAACACAGTTCCACCGGTTACAAGCATTTTTTTCATTTTTTCCATCTCAAACTCCTCCCCGAAATTTCTGTGTGACCAAGGACCAGGATACCGGGTTACTTGGCCCTAGAATAAATTTTTCTTTGTTTTCATATACTTGATTTTGTCTAACACATGTGTTATATTGTGTTTAGGCAAAAGTTATAAACGACTTCTATAAGTCACCAAAAACCCCGTGAGGTACCAGCTCATGGGGTTTTCTATTCCATTTTTGGCAAGGTGGCCTATGCCTCAGGCTGGTTGCCAATTACTTTTCTCCATCCAACCATTTGCAAATATAGTAGGCAACTATACTAGCCACAACAGAGAAAATAAAAGCTATAAACGTATCTATAAGTCAACCCTCCCTTCTGTGCCTGTCTAGGGAGTGGCAACGTTGGTATTTTACCACACAATTCTTTTTCTTACAATATTGCTTAAAATTCTACACTACTCTTCCCTTACTTCCAGATTCAACTGGAGTCTAACACCCTGGGATGGGGTCGCTGGAACGGGGTCGCATCCCCTACAACGGGGTCGCATCCCCTGGAACGCAAAAATAATAGGCGGAGATTGCTCTCCGCCTAAGTAAATATTCTTGTATTTGGTTCCGCGAACCCGGTTCACAGTACCAATTAGCCAAGTAAGCTTAATACTCCCTGTGTAGACTGATTTGCCTGTGCAAGCATCGACTGACCTGCCTGCATTAAGATGTTGTTCTTTGAGTACTTGGTCATTTCTTCTGCCATATCTGCATCACGCAGGACGGATTCGGAGCTCTGCACATTTTCTGAGGTATTTGCATTCCCCGATGTTACATGTTCCAATCGATTTTGATATGCCCCCATACGTCCCCTTTCCTTACTCACATAATTGATGGCTCTATCACAACATTCGATAGAGCAGGAAGCCTCGTCATGGGATAACACACTAAGTTCATTGATACTCATACGATTTAGCGAAATCTGTGGTAATACCATAGCCATTTCCTGACCACTATTTGCCCCTACCTGAATACGGAAGAACTCCGTTTCTCCCTCTACATAATGCATTGTATATTTCTTTTCCGGGTCTATATTCTCTGGATGTTCCAAATCTATATTTACCGGTTTCTGAGTATAAACCGTCTTAATTTCGTCACCTTCAAAGACAGTGGCAGCAAAAATACCGCGGTCTCCTATGGCACTACCTGCACTATAATTATTGGTGTCTATAAAGATCATCCCATTATTGTTGTTGGGATCTTTAAACAATGCTTGATGATGTTCAAATTTTATTCCATTAATGCCAGAAGCAGGAGTATTATAATCACTTGTAGAATAGCTTTGATAATCTGATTGCACTTCGCTCATTGAATCTGCCATAAATCCATTTAATGAACCAAGAATAGTATCCACCAAATCACTTCCAGTCACTGCATTTCCCGCTGCTGCTTTATCAAGCAAGGATTTGATATCCACTTCATACACCATGGACTGTCCCACTGCCCCAGCCTGATCCACCCCATAATACTTGTCTCCTGTACCATTTACAAAGGAAATACTGTAATGTTTATCACATGCCGTACAGGTTGCATTAAAACCATGTTTGTCTGTTCCACTGACAAGTGCATTGATATTTGTCTCATTCAACTGACTAAAATCTATAACACCACCATTGTGGGCAATAGTTAAGGCGTTGGGATTACAGGTATAAGTACAATCTATGGTTTTATTTCCTGTAGCATCTGCCTGTACAGAAGAAAACAGTTGTGCCAGTCTATAATTTCGTGTCATAAATCCCGCAAAAGTGGATTGGGCATTGGAACCATCGGAATAATTCTCTGTTACCATGGGCAGATTTCCATTTGTAGCATCAAGCCAATAGTCCACACTAGTTAATTTTCCAGAATTTGCACTATTATAATTAGACTCACCGATACTGACCGTATTACTTACCGCAACACCATTTGTGTCTGTATAACTATACTGCAACGAATAGGTATTTTTCTTCTCACCTAAATCAATTTTCTCTGTCAAATATCCTGTGGTAGTGGTAGTAAGATTCAATGGATTGGCAGGATCCGTGGGAAATACCCAATCTGGCAGGCTATTTTCCTTGTAATGACTGGATATGGTGATTGTTTCCGGAACCCACTCTTCAATTTTCTGTGCATTTCCCACCTTGCGAAAGGTATCCTGCAAAGTGGCAAGGTCGCCTGTCACGGTTTTTATATCATCATTAATTGGCTTTAATATTTTCTTGGTATTATATTCTGTATCGTTTGCTGTTCTAACAATTTCCATGGAAAGTGAGTCAATTTCTTTCTGAATTGCTTCCCTGTCAGAAAGTGTATTGGTGTCATTGGCAGCCTGAACGGATAATTCCCTCATACGGTGCAGAATATCTTGAATTTCAGCCATTGCACCATCCGCTGTCTGGACCAAAGAAATACCATCCTGGGCATTGTCCGTACCCCGATCCAATCCCCTGATTTGACCTCTCATCTTTTCGGATATAGCCAAACCTGCAGCATTATCTGCTGCAATATTTATTTTATAACCACTGGAGAGCTTTTCTGTTGTTTTCTTATTGGCTCTCCCTGTACTGTTCAATGTGCGTTGCCCCTGCATGGCTAGTAAATTGTGCTGAATAATCATCTTATATCCTCCCCTCGGCTCACATCATCTAAAAAAACCGGGGAGGTCGTGAAACCTCCTGCCGGTTTTGAATGTGCCTTATACCTGCATTTTATTAGCCAAGTAAGCTTAATACGCCCTGTGTTGCCTGATTTGCCTGTGCAAGCATTGACTGACCAGCCTGCATTAAGATATTGTTCTTTGAGTACTTGGTCATTTCTTCTGCCATATCAGTATCACGTAAGCTTGATTCTGCTGCCTGTAAGTTTTCACTTGATGTATCCAAGTTAGAGATGGTGTGCTCTAATCTGTTCTGAGTAGCACCAAGTTTTGCTCTTTCGGTAGATACAGACTGGATAGCCATATCGTATGCATTTACTGCCAAAGAAGCAGATGCCTGATTGGTTACATCCAAAGCCTTACCTTCTACACCTTCCTTAGTCTGTACAATGTTCAGGTCTTTTGCCTTCATTGAGTTGATTCCAAGCATAACTTCCTGACCTGCATTTGCACCAACCTGAAGACGGAATGCATCCTTTCCGGTAGGAGCCTGCTCTGTCTCTACCATTTCCTTTGCAGTGATGGTGATCACATCTCCTGCTTTCATCTTGTCTGCATTGCTGATGGTGATAACGGTGTCATCGCCTTCCTTGTTCTTTAAGTTAATCTTTAATGTTCCATCTTCTTCCACATTAGAACCAATTTCGAACTTAGATGTATCCTCTGTATTTCCAAATAAATCTGTTACATTAAGAACTGATTTTGACTTATTTAAATCATCATATGCCTTTCCTGCATTATCTGCCCTAGTCTTGGCTGCATCATATGCTGCAGTACCTTCTGTTTCTGCAGCTAAGGCTTTATTTGCCTGTACCTTTTCAACATATGCACCGATTAATTCATCATTATTGATAATATCTGCATTTTTCTTAGCTGTATCATAGTTATCCTGTGCAGTTGCCAAAGCCTTTTTCTTATCTGTAAGAGTCTTAATAGAAGCTATAAGGGCTGTCTGTCCATCGTCGCCAGTAGCTGTACCACCACCAGTAACTGCCGTTTGGTTAAATAAAGTCTTCAACTTTGCATCAGCTGCAGTAATATCCTGTCCGGTTGCAGCATTCCCCTGTGCGCCATAGGCCTCTACATATGCATCCACAGCCTTTTGCAATTCTTCCTCAGTTATTCCAACCTTCAAAGAATACTGCTTTTGCTCTGCAGGATCGATTGCCTGTTTATTAAGTGCATCTTTAATTTTCTGTTTCAAATCAGCTTCTGCTGCTGAAACATCATTTTTTGCAGTAGCCAAAGCTTTTGTTTTAGTTTCATAATCAGCTGTAACTGTTGCTTTTCCTGCTTGCAAATCAGCTTTTTCAACATCAGCAGATGTTTTAGTACTACCAGTTGCTGCATCAATAGCTGCTTCCATATCAGCGTCTGAATACTTTGGTGTGTTAGCAGTAGACTTTCCAGCCGCAAAGTCCTCTGTAATCTCAATACGAATCACATCCGTAAATGCTGCCTTAGCAGAGCCATCCTTTGTGATTGCTGCACTTACATTGCTGTTTGCGAAAGTAGCATCCACATTTGCCTTACCAGCTTTTTCAGATACTGCACCTTTTGCAGAACCATCAATTAACTTCTTGGTGTTGAACTCTGTGGTAGTAGCGATTCTGTCTACTTCCTGAGTCAGCTGGTCAATTTCATTCTGAATCTGTGTTCTATCGTCATCTGTATTGGTATCAGAAGAAGCCTGTACTGCTAATTCTCTCATTCTCTGTAAGATGGAATGTGTTTCTGTCAAAGCACCTTCTGCTGTCTGAATCATAGAGATTCCATCTTCTGCATTGGTAGATGCCTGGTCAAGACCTCTGATCTGTCCTCTCATTTTTTCAGAAATAGCAAGTCCTGCTGCGTTGTCTCCGGCACGGTTAATCTTGTAACCAGATGATAACTTTTCTGTAGATTTTGCTAACTGTCCTGTTGTTACTCCTAAGTTTCTGTTGGCATTTGCTGCCGTCATGTTGTGCTGAATTACCATAATTTTTCCCTCCATGTTTTCCCTTCGCCAGAAATCCGTTTCCGGCGGTTATTTTGTTTGATTGGTAATCTATTCCCAAAGCACTGTACTGTATTTTTTTGTTATATGCTCTGGGATATTATTAGTTTTTTATCATAAATCACACTCCCCGGGACGAGCCCATTTTTCATCTTTTCTTAATTTTATAGATGTTTCCTAAAAACGGACTCTCGTGTGAATTACAACCATCGTTACCCTCTATCGCCCTCTAGGCTCACAGTCTTTTTTCTGTACTTTTCCGACTTGTCCTCATCACGATAGTAGGTCTTTCTCTCACCCTCCTTGATGCGCTGCTCTAATACTTTGCTGCGGACAATGTTGATTTCTCTGGGTGCATCGATTAGGATGTGCATATTGTTCTTGCTGCCACCGGTGAATATGATTCTGATATTTTCTCCTATCTGTACATACTCCTGTGGGCTCATTGTCATTTTCAGCATATGAAAACCTCCCTGTTTTGCTTCTTGCATGATGCAACATTTTGTTATAAAATGTTGCATTGATTCAGTATGGATACTGTACAATGTGACACCATGGAAGGAGTTTATTATGAGTCAGACAAAACCAATTAGAGACCAACAGGAGCTGCAGAAATTCAGAGATTATTATCTACACACAGAATACCATCCGCGAAATTATACGCTGCTGGTACTTGGATTAAATACTGCCCTGAGAATCAGCGATTTATTATCTGTCCGCTGGAAGGATGTATGGGATTTTTCAAATTCCCGTGTCCGGAAACATTTGAACTTAGTAGAAAAAAAGACAAAAAAAGAAAGTCACGTAGCACTCAATGCCAATGCAAAAGAAACATTATGCTTCTACAAAGAAACACTATCCTGCGTCATACCGGAAGATTTTCTCTTTCCCAGTCCAAAGAATAGTGCACAGCCCCTAAGCCGTTCCCAGGCATTCCGCATTGTAAAAAAAGCCGCTGCTGCTGCCGGCATTGACGAAGTGATTGCCTGCCATTCTATGAGAAAAACCTTTGGCTACCAGGCCTGCAAACAGGGCATTCCCCCTGCCATACTTATGAACATATACAATCATTCCTCCTATCAAATCACCAAACGTTACCTGGATATTGACCAGGATGACAGGGATGAAACCTTTATTAACGTTACTTTGTGATAAAAATTACTAAAAATTTCAAAAAAGGGGTTAAGTTATTTTTCTTTCCGACGATATATAGTGTGTAAACAAAAAACGTGCAACATTTTATAACAAATTGTTGCACGTTTTCTTTTATCATACCCAAATCTATATTTTCAATACCCGTCCATAAAACATAAAAAAACCAGCTTGATTTTACTCAAACTGGTTTGGTTTTATACTATCAATTATTACTCCTTTTGATGCCTTGCAATAACTTTTTCCACCTGTTCCAAAGGAATATCCATAAATTCCGCAATAGCTTCCGGAGTTTTTCCTTTGTTATAGGCATTCATTATCATCTCTTCCCTTCCTTCTTCCCTTCCTTCTTCTCTTCCTTCTTCTCTTCCTTCTTCTCTCAGTTCTTCTGTTGCTCTACACATTCTCACCGCTGCCTCCTTCTTTCCCATTTCATAAATCTTTTCATCATTTACTACAATTCCAACTAATTGTGCTATCTTTCCAGAATATGTATTGAAAGAATCACTTTTTTCATACACTTCACGTAACATTTCTAGAAATTCTATCAGTTGCTTATTTTTAAAGTGATATCCTTCTTTTCCTTTTCTCATTTCAATCAGATTCATTTTATAATCCTGTATAAAAGGCCCAAAACTTATATCTTGTAAAAACATATCTTTTAAACACATTGGTCCATCCCACTGATTCTCTCCATAGTACAGCACAATGGTGTAACATGGAATTATTTTTGTTCCTTTTGGAATCTTTGACAGGAATTCATCTGCTGTCCATCCATCATAATTCTTTGATTTCATTGCGATTCTTTTTAGCTGTTCCATATAGGTCACTGCATCATACAGCATAGTTCTTACAGGCATATTATAATGAATTTTCTCCTGATTCTCAATGCCTAATATCACATATTCTTTTCCCGCAGCGGATTTTTTTATCACGTCCCGGTATTGACTCACACGCAATATCCTTTTCTTTTTTCCTTTATTTTTCTCCTCTAAGGATAACTCATACTCTGATGGCATGTCTGACAATTCTTCTGCTTTCACAACCTGTTCTCCCTGAAACAGGTAACCATTAAATAAATCTGCAAAGTTTTCGTTATCCATAAAAAAATCTTTGATAGCATCATTTGCCCTTGGCATATTTCCCATACACATTTTCTCCTCTTCATTATTTATTTTACGCGTAATTTTGGCGAACGCCAGATGGATACTTAAGTATCCTTGACATATATTTGAAACCTGTGTGATTATCATAACACTTTAACTACCTATATTCAATTGTTTTGAAACAAATTTCTCATTTTCGTAAAATAAAACACCTGTATTTTTCTTTATAGTGGATTTTTCACAAAATTTTATATTGCAGTTCAAAGGTTTGCACAAAGAGCACAATAATTCCCTTTCCAATGTTTTCCCACACGGAGCCATGATACCGGATTACCTGGCTCCTACTGAAAAAAATAGGCGGAGATTTCTCTCCGCCTATCGATTCTGCGAACCCGGTCCCCGGGCACGCCTACTATATTAGATGTTTGTATATCCCATCAGACTTAAGTCCACTTCTCTTGCCACTTCCCTGCCTTCACGGATGGCCCATACAACCAAAGACTGTCCTCTGTGCATATCTCCTGCCACAAAGACATTGTTTACATCTGTACTGTATTTTCCAGGTTTGGTTGCAACATTGGTTCTTTCATTTAAGCTGACTCCAAAAGCGTCTGCCACGTATTTCTGAGCTCCTAAGAATCCGGCTGCAATTAACACCAGATCCGCATCCATAGTTGCTTCGCTTCCCGCAACTTCGCTCATCATCATTCTACCTGTCTTTTCATCCTTCTTTGGCTCAAGCTTTACGGTAACTACCTTGCACACATTACCATTTTTGTCCTTGATAAATTCCTTTACCGTGGTCTGATACACTCTTGGGTCATGTCCGAACACTGCAATAGCTTCTTCCTGACCGTAGTCTGTCTTGCAGACTCTTGGCCATACCGGCCAGGGATTATCTTCTGTACGGCTATCCGGCAGCTTTGGCATCATTTCAATCTGAGTAACCGATGCTGCCCCGTGACGTATAGAGGTTCCCACACAGTCATTTCCTGTATCACCACCACCGATAATCACTACCTTCTTGCCCTTGGCAGAAATGTATTTTCCATCCTTTAAATTAGAATCTAACAGACTCTTAGTGGTTGCTGTAAGGAAATCCACTGCAAAGTATATTCCCTTGGCATCTCTTCCCGGCACATTGATATCTCTTGGATTAGAAGAACCGCAGGCAAGAATTACCTTATCGTATTCTTTCAAAAGCTTTGCAGCCTTTACATCCTTACCTACATTGGCGTTTACAACAAACTCAACGCCTTCTTCTTTCATCACTTCCACTTTTCTGTCAATAAACTGCTTTTCTAATTTCATATTTGGAATTCCATACATTAACAGTCCACCTACACGGTCAGATCTTTCAAATACCGTCACGGAATGTCCACGTTTGTTTAACTGGTCTGCTGCCGCAAGTCCTGATGGACCGGAACCTACCACTGCAATACGCTTTCCGGTGCGTACTTTCGGTGGGTTAGCAGCCGCATATCCTTTCTCATAAGCATTTTCGATAATGGCATTTTCATTTTCTTTTACAGAAACCGGATCTCCGTTAAGCCCGCAGGTACAAGCTGCCTCACAAAGTGCCGGGCAGACACGGGAAGTAAATTCCGGAAAATTGTTTGTTTTCTTCAATCTTCTGTATGCTTCCTCATAGTTACCTGCATATACCAAATCGTTCCACTCCGGTACTAAGTTGTTCAGGGGACAACCGGAGGTCATCCCGCCAACTTCCATTCCAGCCTGACAGAACGGAACTCCACAAGCCATACAACGTGCGCCCTGCTTTTGCTGCTGTTCCTTTGACAGAGGGGTATGGAACTCATTAAAATTTTTGATTCGCTCTTTTGGTTCTACTGCTTCGCTGGTCATTCTCTCATATTCCAAAAATCCTGTTGGTTTTCCCATTTCTAGTCCCTCCTATCCTCTCACTGCGTAGAATGCTTCAATCTGTGCCTGTTCACTGCTCAATCCTTTTTCTTCCATCTGTACAATAGTATTTAACATACGCTTGTAGTCATGTGGAATAATCTTCTTGAATTTTGGCAAGTATTCTTTAAAGTTATCAAGAATTAATTTACCTTTTTCCGAATTTGTATAGGCAACATGATCCTGAATCATCTGTTTTAATTCAACTACATCATATTTATTGGTAATTTCTTCAATAGAAACCATCTCTTTATTCAACTTTAAGTATAAGTCGCTGTCTTCATCTAACACATAGGCAATACCACCGCTCATACCTGCTGCAAAGTTCTTTCCGGTCTTACCAAGAATGGCAACACGACCACCGGTCATGTACTCACATCCGTGTTCTCCTACACCTTCCACTACTGCAATGGCGCCTGAGTTACGAACACAGAAACGTTCTCCTGCCACACCGTTAATATAAGCTTTACCACTGGTTGCACCGTATAAAGCAACGTTACCAATGATAATATTTTCATCTTCCTTGTACTTAATTCCTGCTGGTGGATATACCACAAGCTTACCACCGGATAAGCCCTTTCCAAAGTAATCGTTGCTGTCTCCCACAAGCTCTAAAGTAAGTCCCTTTGGAATAAAGGCACCAAAGCTTTGTCCACCGGCACCGGTACATTTTACGGTAAAGGTGTCTTCTTCTAAGGTATCATCGTATCTCTTGGTAATTTCTGAGCCAAAAATTGTACCAAAAGAACGGTCTGTATTGGTGACTTCCACTTCAATACTTCTCTTTGTCTTGGTGTCAAGGGCAGACTTGAACTGCTTTAACAGTACCTTTTCATCTGCGGTTTCATTTAACTTAAAGTCGTATACCTGCTTTGGATCAAAGGTAACTTTCTTTTCCTTATTATATGGGTTATTTAAGATTCCGGATAAATCAATCTTGGCAGCTTTTTCATTTAAGCCGTCTTTTACCTTCAGTAAATCGGTTCTACCTACCAATTCATCCACAGTTCTCACACCAAGTTTTGCCATGTACTCACGAAGCTCTTCTGCCACAAACTTCATAAAGTTTACAACATACTCCGGCTTACCCTTAAATCTCTTGCGAAGCTCAGGATTCTGTGTAGCGATACCAACCGGACAGGTATCCAGATTACATACTCTCATCATCACACAACCCATGGTTACCAATGGAGCTGTGGCGAATCCGAATTCTTCTGCACCTAAAAGTGCTGCAATAGCCACATCACGGCCTGTCATCAGTTTTCCGTCTGTCTCCACACGTACTTTATTACGAAGACCGTTCATAATCAATGTCTGGTGTGTCTCTGCCAGACCTAATTCCCAAGGAAGTCCTGCATTGTGAATAGAACTTCTTGGAGCCGCACCAGTTCCACCGTCATAACCTGAAATAAGAATTACCTGTGCACCTGCCTTGGCAACACCTGCTGCTACGGTACCCACACCTGCTTCTGATACCAGCTTTACGGAAATACGCGCATCCTTATTTGCATTCTTACAATCGTAAATCAACTGAGCCAAATCTTCGATAGAGTAAATATCGTGATGTGGTGGTGGTGAAATCAAGCCTACACCTGGGGTTGAATGTCTGGTCTTTGCCACCCATGGGTAAACCTTTCCACCTGGCAAGTGTCCACCTTCTCCTGGCTTAGCTCCCTGAGCCATCTTAATCTGAATTTCCTCTGCACTGACTAAGTATCTTGAGGTAACACCGAAACGTCCGGATGCCACCTGCTTGATTGCAGAACATTTATTTAATCCGTCACGACCTACTGTCAAACGTTCTAAGCTTTCTCCACCTTCTCCTGAATTTGACTTACCATGAATGGAGTTCATGGCAATTGCCATAGTCTCATGAGCTTCCTGGGAAATAGAACCATAGGACATAGCTCCTGTCTTAAATCTCTTTACAATAGAGTCTACACTTTCTACCTCTTCGATTGGAATGCCCTTCTTTGGATAGTTAAAGTCCATAAGGCTACGGAGTGTTCCAGCCCCTTCTTCCTTGTCTAAACAGCTTGTGTATTCCTTGAACATATTGTAATCCCCAAGCTTGGTAGACTGCTGTAAAAGATGAATGGTCTTTGGATTATACATATGTTCCTCTCCACCGCTTCTCATCTTATGCTTTCCTACACTGTCTAAGGTTAAGTCATTCTCTAATCCTAATGGGTCAAAGGCGGTAGAATGCTGTGCTTCTACATCTGCTTCAATGTCCTTTAAAGTAATTCCACCGATACGGCTTACGGTGTTGGTAAAGTATTTGTCAATCACATCCTTGTCGATACCCACAGCCTCGAAAATCTGAGAGCCCTGGTATGACTGGATGGTAGAAATACCCATCTTGGATGCAATCTTTACAATTCCATGTTCCACCGCACTATTGTAATCTTCCACTGCTGCGTAGTAATCTTTCTTTAAGAGACCATCTTCGATTAACTCATGGATGGTTTCCAAGGCAAGGTATGGGTTTACTGCACAGGCACCATATCCAAGTAAGGTTGCAAAATGATGTACTTCTCTAGGCTCACCACTTTCCAGAATCATAGCCACACTGGTTCTTTTTTTGGTGCGGACTAGGTGCTGGTGTACTGCGGACACTGCAAGGAGTGATGGAATTGGCACATGGTTTTCTTCCACATCTCTGTCAGAAAGAATCAAGATGTTTGCACCCTCTCTGTGTGCTCTGTCCACTTCCACATACAAATGGTCAATAGCCTTTTCTAAGCTTGTGCTTTTGTAATATGTGATTGGAATCACCTGAACCTTTAATCCAGGTACCTTCATATTTTTAATCTTCAAGATATCTGTGTTGGTAAGGATTGGATTCCTTACCTTTAACACATGACAGTTTTCTGCACTGTCCTGCAACAGATTTCCATCTGCACCTACGTAGATGCTGGTGGAGGTAACTACCTCCTCACGGATGGCATCGATAGGCGGGTTGGTCACCTGGGCAAACAATTGTCTAAAGTAGTTAAACAATGGCTGATGATTCTTTGACAATGCAGGAAGTGCTGTGTCCACACCCATGGCTCCGATAGACTCTGCTCCATTTAATGCCATTGGCAAAATAGAACTCTTAAACTCTTCATAGGTGTATCCAAAGGTTTTCTGTAACTGGGCACGTTCCTTCTTGCTAAGCTGTGGAACTTCTTCATTTGGAATCTTTAAATCCTTTAATAATACCAGGTTTCTGTCTAACCACTCACCGTATGGATGTCTGTTGGCATATCTTGCCTTGATGGTTTCATCATCCACAACTTCTCCCTTAACAGTGTCAACCAAAAGCATTTTTCCAGGACGAAGTCTTTCCTTTACCACTACCTTGGTCTGGTCCACATCCATAACACCAACTTCCGATGAAAGAATTAAGTAATCATCATCTGTGATGTAGTAACGGGATGGACGAAGACCGTTTCTGTCAAGAACAGCTCCCATCACATCACCATCACTAAAGAGGATAGATGCCGGTCCATCCCATGGCTCCATCATAGTTGCATAGTACTGATAAAAGTCACGCTTTTTCTGGTCCATTTCCTTATTGTTTTCCCATGGTTCCGGGATGGTAATCATAACTGCAAGTGGTAAATCCATACCTGACATTACAAGAAATTCCAAGGTATTGTCCAACATAGCAGAGTCAGAGCCCGCGGTATTTACTACCGGCAATACCTTATGCATCTGTCCCTTTAATTTGCTGGTCTCCATGGTCTCTTCTCTGGCGAGCATCTTGTTGGCATTGCCACGAATGGTATTAATCTCACCATTGTGTACAATAAAGCGGTTTGGATGTGCTCTCTCCCAGCTTGGATTTGTGTTGGTAGAGAAACGGGAATGTACTGTTGCAATGGCAGATTCATAATCTTTATCCTGCAAGTCCTTAAAGAATAATCTTAACTGGTCTACTAAGAACATACCCTTGTATACAATAGTTCTGCTTGACAGGGATGGTACATAAGTATTGTCCACACTCTGTTCAAATACTCGTCTTACAATATATAATTTACGATCAAAATCGATTCCTTTTTCTACATCTTTTGGACGTTTCACAAAGCCATGCATGATATTTGGCATACAGTCAATGGCTTTTTGTCCTAAGGCAGATGGCTCTGTTGGAACACTTCTCCAACCCAAAAATTCCATGCCTTCCTTTTCGACAATGATTTCAAACATCTTCATTGCCTGTTTCCGTTTTAATTCATCTTGTGGAAAGAAGAAAACACCTACACCATAATCTCTCTCTTCCCCTAAGTCAATTTTTAATTCCTTAGCTACTTTTGAAAAGAACTTGTGAGAAATCTGTAACAGAATACCTACACCATCACCAGTTTTTCCTTCTGCATCTTTACCTGCTCTATGTTCTAGGCATTCTACAATTTTTAATGCATTTTCCACTGTCTGGTGTGTCTTGATACCCTTGATATTGACTACTGCACCGATACCACAGTTGTCATGTTCAAAGCTTGCATCATATAATGCTGGAGTTTCTGATAAGACTTTGCTGGAAAAACGATTTCCTGTCACGTCTTTTGTCATGTCTTTATTCACTCTTTTGTCCTTCCTTTCCTGATTTTGTGTCTCATTGCCTTGTGTCAAGTTTACGTCTGTACAACAATTATAATACTACCATTTCCCCTCTCTGTAAACATCAAATTTTTTAGAATTGTCTGATAGTTTGATAATTCATAATTTAATTATATATTTTCTGACAATTCAAGGTATTTTTTAAGGAGACTACAGAAATAGTCTCCTTTTTTCCTTTTTTTACCCATTTATTTTCGAAAATTTTTTTTCAATAAAATCCAGGAAATCCCCGTCCACGCCAAAGTTGTCAGAATTATCAAAACAATTCGAATAATTGCAGTATTTAATACATTTGACAACAATTCTGTCTCTGTAACCACCACAGAAGTCACATTTGCACCGATATGAAGGATAACTGGTGCAAGTAAGCTTTCATACTTCCTGCAAAATAAAGCCATGATACTTCCTAAAATTGTGGCATACACAAACTGTACTAAATTGCCATGATACAGTCCAAATCCCACTGCTGAAATTGCCACTGCCAAAGGTAAGGATACCCGGTAATTTAAGTGTTCAAAGATGAGTCCTCGAAACATAAGCTCCTCACATATAGGCACTACCACACCTACTGCAATCAATTCAATTATAATTCCACCAGAATAAATGGTGTCTGCCACATCCTGATACCCTGGAGATAACTTATCCAGTCCGGTGACACTGATGATCATATTTAACGAAATACACATGCACACAGCTACTACCCCAAGAACAGCATAGTCCTTTGCCTGTAATTTTTTCCGTCCAAATGGATTTGCCTCTTTCTTTCTACGTCCCTTAATCAAAAACCAAAACAAAGGAATACAAATCAAAGATTGAAGCAATATAACATAACAACCATTTGCCAAATAGGAATCTGTAACCTTTTTTACAATTTCCTGTACCACTAGGGCACTGGTTGTGCCCCCTTTCATTCCCTCCTGAAAGCACAACACAAAAACTCCAACAAAGATATACGCAAAGCCAAGCATCATACTTAGCAGAAAATGTATCCCCACCGGATAAATACACTGCCATGCTGTAAAAAATATATTCTTATTTTGTTTTTCTTCCATATTTTTTCTTTTCCTTCCCATTTTATTTCTGGTTCTGCGAACCCGGTTCGCAGAACCACGCTAATCCTTGGATGCTATGAGCAGAAGACACCCCTTATCAAAGCTTACCGCTGCGGTATCCTCTGTTATCTCATTGCTTACTCCAATATCAGATAAAATATCCAAATCCATTCCCCCTGCCTCATATTTCATGCCTTTGATGTTCAGATTCTTCACCGGCTCTAATGCCAGCAATGAGACATATTTTGTATCATACAGGTCTTTTTTTTGAATAGTAAAGCTTTTTTGATAACAACGAATACAGTTTTTATCATCCATCATCACCATATCCACCCCACGCCTTGTGGCATATCTTAAGCATCCTATATTGGCTAACATATGGTCCTGACGGTTTCCGGTTGCTCCCAAAAGGTAAATTCTGCCCTTTTCTTTTCTGCTTTCTATAAGCTCTATAGACAATTCTATTGCTGCCTTGGTATCCGTCATATCCTTATTTGCAGGATATTCATGAATTAGGATTCCAGACTGGTTTCTGTACTTATCCACCTTATTTTTTCCTACCGTATCAAAATCTCCCACAATATGGTCTGGTACAATCCCCAACTGCTCACAGTAGGATAAGCCTCCATCCACTGCTACAACAACCGCTGAGTTTTGCAACAATTTCCCTAAAAAATCAGGAACAGATTTCCAAGGAAATCTGCCCCCGCTTATGATAACCACATTCATTACATACGCTCCGGTGCTTCAAAGCCCAGTACATCAATACAGCTTTCTAACACATTTTTGGTAAGTACAAGCAATGCAATATAGCTTTTTTTCTTCTCTTCATCTTCTTCTGCTAAAATCTTTGTCTCATGGTAAAAATGATTCAAAGCATTAGCTAGATTGTAAATATAAGCGCAAACCTTATGTGGTGCAATCTCCGCAAATGCATTTTCAATAACACCGTTAAATCTTACTGCCTCTAAAAGCAGACTCTTGGCACTTTCGTTACTCTCATCAAAGGTAACTGCCTTGATATCATTTAAGGTAGCTCCTGTCTGTGTGTATTTATTCAAGATAGATTTCATTCTCACAATGGTGTAGAGGATGTATGGACCTGTGTTGCCTTCAAAAGAAGTAAATCTGTCAATATCAAATACATAATCTTTGGATGCCTGATTAGACAAATCTCCGTATTTAATAGCAGAAAGGCCTACCACTTTGGCAGTTTCCCTTGCCTCTGCCTCATCCACCTCGTGATTCTGGGTGATTTTTTCAAACATCTCATCGGTAATCTCCCCTATGAGATATTCTAATCTCATCACACCGCCGGCACGGGTCTTGAAAGGCTTTCCATCTTTTCCATTCATGGTACCAAAGCCCAAGAACCGAAGAGAGGTATCTTCATCTACCAGCTTTGTCTTTCTTGCACAACGGAATACCTGTTCAAAATACAATTCCTGACGCTTATCCACCACATAGATAATTTCATCCGGTGAAAACAGCTTCATACGTTCCACAATAGTAGCAAGGTCAGTAGTATTATACAAGGATGCTCCGTCTGATTTTAGAATCATACAAGGCGGAATTTCCTTGGTATCGCTTTCTTCCTTTACATCTACCACCAAAGCTCCATCGCTAAGGTAAGCATAGCCATTATCCTTCATGTACTTCACCATATCCGGGATGTAAGGCTGGGCATCCGATTCTTTCTTCCACAAGTCAAAGGTTACATTTAATTTTTCATAATTCTTCTTTAAGTCGTTGACGGAAACCTCCAGAATATGATTCCACAATGCCTGGTAACCTCTGTTGCCGTGCTGCAGCTCATAAGTAGCCTGCATTGCTGCTTCCTTGTATTCCGGATGTTCTTTTGAGTAAGCGCTGGCTGCCGGGTAAATTTCTTCTAATTCACTGATAGTAAAAGGTGCTTCCTTGGGATATTCTCCTGTGAAGCTTTCATCAAAGTAAACAAGCTCTGGTTGTCTCTTTTTCAGTTCTGTGATAATCAGTCCCATCTGTAAGCCCCAGTCACCTAAATGTACATCACCGATGACCTTATGCCCTAAAAAACGTCCCATACGCTTAATACTCTCACCGATGATGGCAGAGCGAAGGTGTCCCACATGCAATGGCTTTGCCACGTTAGGGCCGCCATAATCAATCATAATGGTTTTCTTATGTTCTGCTTCCTCACAGCCAAACTTATCTGAACTTAACATTTCATTCATGTATCCTGTGAGATATTCTACCGACAGCTTTATATTGATAAATCCTGGCATCACCGCTTCCACAGACGAAAACATTTCCACAGACTGAAGTTTCTCCACTACATCATTTGCAATCATGATGGGCGCCTTCTTATATGCTTTTGCCGCAGCCATGGCACCATTACACTGATATTCACATAAATCCGGACGATTGGAAACCGAAATCATACCATACTTTTCTTCGTACCCGCATTCCACAAAAGCAGTAGATACTTCTTTTGCAATCAAGTCTATAATTTTTTTCACAAAATTTCCTCCTTTATGGTTTTCATTGCATACTAGATATCATTATACCCTTAGCCCTTTAGAAATGCAACAAAAAAAGCAACGCCAGAGTCCCCACTCTGACGCTGCCTGGTTCACATAGTTTTTTCCAACAAATCTGTTTAAAACTGTTCGCTTACCTGCTCGTAACCAAAAAGATTTACTAATTCAAAACATTCTAATTCTGCTTTTTTTACTCCCTTACGAATTAATTCTAATTCTTCTCCTACTCGTTCAATTGCAGACTGAACTCCATCAAACTTTCCGTTTACACCTACTGTTTTTATAATAGTTCTCCCAAAAATATTTTCCACCATAACTCTGGTTTCTCTATCCTCATTCTTGGCAATAAAGCTTGCTATATTCCCTGCTGTATTTCTAAAATATATGCTCTGTTTTTCCCCATTTGGCATATTCACATGTCCTCTTAAAATATCATTACCCATTTGTACAAATCTCCTTTCCACTATCCCCTGACAGTCTATTCTGAATTCAAGTGTTGCATTACTATTACTATTCTTTTACTAAAAATTTAGTACAATTTCTATAATAATTACAAAATTATCCCCCGATTGTTTCGTAATTATTTTGTTTTACAAGTAAATAATATCATCTATTCTCTGTAAAATAAAGCCTTTTTGTGAGAATTGTGGCAAATTTCCCAGTTATTACAAGTATTTTTGCGAAATTTCATAAATAGTAAAAGACTTTGTAATATCTATGAAATACAAAGTCTTTTGCCGTAAAACATTAATAATATTTTTTACATTTTTCTAATATAAACTTATATGTTTTGGAATACCATTTTCAAATTCTGAATGTACCTCTCCCTGAATCAATGGAGTCAAATATTCCATCATAGCAGGCATAATATCATTTCCAGCTTCGTTAATCCACTCTAAAGGTACCGTTTTCTCCTGATTTGCCACACTGTTGACCCTTACCCTTCGAAAAATAACTTCATAAGGGTTAGAACTGGTGCGGATAATCGCTGCCATCACTCCGGTCATTCCCTCCATAGCACACTGGAAGGCATGGAGTCCCAGCATTCTGGATTCTGAGATATCAGTAGCACTTGCCACATGGGCTGCACACCTTTGCATAAGGTTTAATTCCACAGAACGAACTTTACAGCCGATACGCTCTCTCACTGCATGTTCCAGTACTCTGGCTGCCCCGGCAATATAGCTGTGACCAAATACATCCTTTGCTCCACTTTGTTCGCTTTCAGAAATATACACACCATCTTTATTTTTGATTCCTTCACTAACTGCCACCAAAATAGCAGGCTTTTCTTTTAATTTTTCCTTTACATCCTCAATAAAGCGGTCTATATCAAAGTCACGCTCGCATAGGTAAATCAAACTTGGACCGTCTGCCCCATTCAATCTTGAAAGGGCTGAGGCTGCTGTAAGCCACCCTGCATTACGTCCCATAACCTCCACAATGGTAACTGCAGGCATATCATACACATTACAGTCTCTTTCTAGTTCGCAGAAGGTGGTAGCAATGTATTTTGCCGCAGAGCCAAAGCCTGGGCAGTGGTCGGTAGCCACCAAATCATTGTCAATGGTTTTCGGAGCTCCTACCACCTTAATATCATCGATATCATGCATAATGCAATATTTCGAAAGCTTGTCTACCGTATCCATGGAATCATTTCCGCCAATATATATAAAATATCCTATATCATACTTTCTGAGAATCTGTACAATTTTTTCATACTGGCTTTCATCCTTTTCCAGACTTTCCAACTTAAATCTACAAGAACCAAGAGCCGCCGCAGGGGTATGACACAAAAGTTCTATGCAACCCATGTCTCTTAATACTGAATTTAAGGACACAAATTTTTCTTCCAGTACACCCTTAATTCCGTTTACTGCTCCATAAATTTTGTCAATCCTTCCGCTGGCACCTGCCCCTGTAACAATACCTGCCACTGTAGCATTGATAGCTGCGGTAGGACCACCGGACTGTGCAATCAATAAATTCTTCATCATATGAACTCCTTTCCATATAGATACAGGTACTGCACCCAAAAGCACAGTACCTGTGTGTTTCCTGTTTGCATCAGATGTTTCGTTACTGATTCTTTACAGTTGCAATATCTATCAATGTCAAATTCTGTCTGTCTGCCGTTTCCATACTTGTTACCAAAGCTTCTGCTGTATCAAGGCTGGTGAGACAGTTTACACCGGTTTCAATGGCATTTCTACGGATTAAGAATCCATCACGACTCTTGTCACGTCCATTGGTTGGAGTATCAATAACCAGATCAATTTTATGTCCCAGAATTAAATCCATCAGGTTTGGTGATTCCTGCGAAATCTTATTCACCTTAGAAGCTTTTACACCGTTTTCATTTAATACCTTTGCAGTACTTCTTGTTGCATAAATCTTGTAGCCCAAAGCCTCAAAACGTCTTGCAATATCACATACTTCCAATTTATCAGCATCTTTTACTGTGATAATCATCTGTTTATGTTTTGGCAGTTCAAAGCCTGCACCAAGGAATGCTTTATACAGAGCCTCTTCAAAGGTGGTAGCAATACCAAGAACTTCACCGGTAGACTTCATTTCCGGTCCAAGGCTGATATCCGCTCCACGAAGTTTTTCAAAGGAGAATACAGGCATCTTGATTGCGATGTAATCCGCTTCTTTTTGAAGTCCTGGTTCGTATCCTAAACCTCTGATGGTATTTCCAATGATAACCTTTGTAGCAAGCTTCACGATTGGAATACCTGTAACCTTTGAGATATATGGTACCGTACGGCTGGAACGAGGATTCACCTCGATAACATACACTTCTTCACCAAAGGCGATGAACTGGATATTAATCAAACCAATGACATGCAATGCCTTTGCAAGCTTTCTTGTGTATTCCACAATAATCTTCTTCTGCTTTTCCGAAATAGACTGAGCAGGATATACAGAAATACTGTCTCCGGAATGGACACCTGCACGTTCAATGTGTTCCATAATACCCGGAATTAAAATATCTTCTCCATCACATACAGCATCTACTTCGATTTCCTTACCAACAAGATACTTATCTACAAGAATTGGATGTTCCTGTGCGATTCTGTTGATAATTCCAATAAATTCATCAATATCCTGGTCACAGATGGCAATCTGCATACCCTGTCCACCCAATACGTAAGAAGGACGAACCAGCACCGGATAGCCTAATTCATTTGCCGCTGCTTTGGCCTCTTCTGCTGTATAAACAGTATGACCTGCAGGTCTTGGAATACAGCAGTCTTCCAGAATCTGGTCAAAGATTTCTCTGTCTTCTGCCGCATCTACATTTTCTGCTGAAGTACCAAGAATTGGCACTCCCATCTTCATCAATGCCTCTGTCAACTTAATGGCAGTCTGTCCACCAAACTGTACCACCGCACCGTCTGGTTTTTCGATTTCCACAATGCTTTCCACGTCTTCTGCGGTAAGTGGTTCAAAGTATAATTTATCTGCGATATCAAAGTCTGTACTTACAGTTTCCGGATTGTTATTTACAATAATAGTCTCCCATCCTTCTTCTCTAAAAGTCCAGGTAGAATGAACCGAACAGTAATCAAATTCAATACCCTGTCCAATACGGATTGGACCGGAACCTAATACCAATACCTTCTTCTTACCCTTGGTTTCCACTACTTCATTTTCGCTTCCAAAGCAAGAGTAATAGTATGGTGTGCTTGCCTCGAACTCAGCAGCACAGGTATCTACCATCTTATATGCAGCCTTGATTCCTGCTTCATCACGAAGTGCCTTAATCTGCTTTTCTTCTTTTCCAGTTAATTTTGCAATCACTGAATCCGGGAACTCGATTCTCTTAGCTTCTGCTAACAACTCTTTTGTCAAAGGCTCTCTCTTTAACTTCTGTTCCATCTCCACAAGAATTGCAAATTTATCGATAAACCACTTGTCAATCTTGGTGATTTCGTTAATCTTATCGTAAGATACTCCACGTCTTAGGGCTTCTGCAATGACGAAGATACGTCTGTCATCTACTCTGTGAAGTGCCTCTTCTAACTGTTCGTTGTCTAAATCAGAGAAATCATAAGACATTAAACTGTCTACATGCTGCTCTAAGGAACGCAAAGCCTTCATCAAAGCTCCTTCGAAGTTGTTACAGATACTCATTACCTCTCCGGTAGCTTTCATCTGTGTAGTAAGAGTACGCTTTGCCATGATAAATTTATCAAATGGTAAACGAGGAATCTTAACAACACAGTAGTCCAGTGTTGGCTCGAAGCTTGCATAGGTCTTTCCTGTAATGGCATTCTTGATTTCATCCAAGGTATAACCTAAGGCAATCTTTGCTGCAACTTTTGCGATAGGATATCCTGTTGCCTTGGAAGCAAGAGCCGAAGAACGGCTTACACGAGGATTTACTTCGATTACAATATATTCAAAGCTTTCCGGATGAAGTGCATACTGTACGTTACATCCACCGGTAATTCCCAACTCGCTGATAATCTTTAATGCAGAGGTACGAAGCATCTGGTATTCCTTGTCCCCTAAAGTCTGGGAAGGAGCAACTACAATACTATCTCCTGTATGTACTCCAACTGGGTCAATATTTTCCATATTACATACTGTGATGCAGTTTCCAGCACTGTCACGCATTACTTCGTATTCGATTTCCTTCCATCCTGCAATACATCTTTCTACAAGAACCTGGCCCACACGGCTCAGTCTTAATCCATTTGCAAGGATTTCTTCTAATTCTTCCTGATTGTGGGCAATACCACCACCGGAACCACCTAAGGTGTAAGCCGGACGTAATACTACAGGGTATCCGATTTTATTGGTAAATTCAATACCTGCCTCTACGGTTTCTACTACTTCCGATGCAGCACATGGCTCACCGATACGCTCCATCAAGTCCTTAAATTCCTGTCTTCCTTCTGCATTACGGATAGTAGCTGCGGTGGTTCCCAAAAGCTTGACTCCGTGTTCAGCTAAGAATCCGGATTCCTCTAATTCCATACCAAGGTTAAGTCCTGCCTGTCCTCCAAGGGTTGGAAGTACACTATCCGGCTTTTCCTTGATAATAATCTGTTCTAACACTTCTACAGTCAAAGGCTCAATATAAACCTTATCTGCAATATCCTTGTCCGTCATAATTGTTGCAGGATTGGAGTTTACAAGGATAACTTCCACGCCTTCTTCCTTTAAAGAACGACATGCCTGGGTACCTGCATAGTCAAATTCCGCTGCCTGGCCAATGACAATAGGACCAGAACCAATTACTAATACTCTTTTAATATCTGCATTCTTTGGCATTATTTTGTAACCTCCATCATTTCCATAAATCTATCAAACAAGAAATCACTATCCTGTGGTCCAGGACAAGCCTCCGGATGGAACTGTACTGTATACACGTTCTTATTCTTGTACTTTAATCCTTCGATAGTTCCATCATTTACATTGACAAAGCTTGGTTCTGCAATATTCTCATCCATCTTGTCCATGTCAACTACATATCCGTGGTTCTGTGAGGAAATATAAACACGTCCTGTTGCTAAATCCTTTACCGGATGGTTTCCACCACGATGTCCGTATTTCATTTTGTGAGTATCTGCACCTGTGGCAAGTGCCATTAACTGGTGTCCTAAACAGATTGCGAAAATTGGAATGTCGGTGTCATACAGCTTCTTGATTTCTTCAATAATGCTTCCACAATCTTTTGGATCCCCAGGACCGTTAGATAACATAATTCCGTCTGGTGCATCTGCAATAATCTCTTCTGCTTTCGTTCCTGCGGGATAAATGGTAACCTGACATCCTCTTTCGTTTAAACTCTTGGCAATATTTTTCTTTGCACCAAAGTCCATAAGTGCAACCTTCTTGCCAGTTCCTTCCAATACCGTCTTTTCACTGCAAGTAACTTTTTCTACTACATTTCCGGTCTTATATTCCTTTAATTTTGGAAGCACCTCATTCAAGTCATAATTCTCGTTTGTGGTAATCATTCCGTTCATAGTACCCTTTTCACGAAGAATCTTTGTCAATGCTCTGGTATCAATTCCTGAAATTCCTGGAATATCATGTTCTGTTAAGAAATTCTGAATGGAATCCTCTGAGCGGAAATTGCTTGGAATTCTAGATAGCTCTCTTACGATATATCCATCCGGCCATGGCTTCAAGGATTCCATGTCCTCACGACAAATACCGTAATTACCAATCAATGGATATGTCATTACAACTGCCTGTCCGGCATAAGATGGGTCTGTCAAAACCTCCAAATAACCTGTCATGGAAGTATTAAAAACAATTTCGCTAATCACTTCCTTCTGTGAACCAATGCTGGTTCCTTCAAACGTGGTTCCGTCCTCAAGTATCAGAAAAGCTTTCATGTAGTGCACCCTTATCCTTTCTATTTGTAAATCATAAAATTTTGCTCAAATTGTTTAAATTCTACCATAAATTACTGTCCTTTTCAAGGCTTATTTCTCACAGATTTATTTTTTTATTTCTTACAAATTTATTTTCTTGTATCTAGCTTTTTTTTACCTAATTTTAAGAAAAGTTAATACTTTTTTCCAAAGTTTTTTCACATTTATATGATAGGATATAGCTAAGTTAAATATAAGTTGAAAAGCAGCCGGAGGATTACAGCATCGAAAGGAGGAGCCTTATGTTTTTTAATCACTATTCAAAAAATGAGTTAGATTATGTAGAAAAGCCAAAGAAATATGTAGGAAACATTGTCATCCTGGGGATTGGGGTTTTGGCAATCTTAATTACCGGATTTTTATATTCCGCCAAATTAAATAACAACGGAGATTTTGCTGGCAGCAATGAGCATATCACCATACAAAAAAAGGCGTCCTGAATCTGATTAGGACGCTTTTTTACTGTTTTATCCACTTATGAGCCACCTTTTACCGTTGGCAAAGCGGACAGATTGTTGGTCTCTGAATCATCGGGAAGGGACTTTAAATATTCTGTACCCTTGTTATGGGCAATTCCCACCCCCTGGATTTCCCCAGCTCTCGCCAATGCCACGCCCTCTTTGCGGCTGACAATCCTCTCATCAGATAACTGGTATCCTGTGATACGACCATCTTCCTTTACCAAGCCCGTAATCCTTACTGCATCCTCCTTTGGTTGTGGCACCTCATCCATGGCAGCCATGGGCAATACCTTGGAAAGTGAATTTTGTTCCTTCATATATAAAAACCTCCTGTCTATACTGAAACCTGGTATGATTAGTATAAACAGAAGTTTTTATTTTATACTTTTCAAAAAGTTCTTGAAACTACATTACTACCCGGGCAATCAGATAAAACAAAAAGGCTGCCACCCAGGCGATGGCACATTGCCAGATTACCACTGCAACTGCCCATTTTTTCCCCAGTTCATGTTTTATGGAAGCAACGGCTGCCACACATGGTGCATAAAGCAGACTAAATACCAGCAATGCCCCTGCAGAGGCCGTTGAAATCACTGCCTGGATTCCCCCCTGGGCATCAAACAATACTTCCAGCACGGATACCACACTTTCCTTTGCCATGAATCCGCTGATTAAGGACGTACAGATTCGCCAGTCTCCCAATCCTAACGGTGCAAAGACCGGAGCAATCACCCCTGCAATCGTAGCCATAATACTCTGTGCCGAATCTTCCACCAGATTGAAATGAAAATCAAATCTCTGGAGAAACCATACCAGTATGGTTGCGATTAAAATAACAGAAAAAGCTTTCTGCAAAAAGTCCTTTGCTTTCTCCCACATTAACTGCATGGTACTTCTTAAACTTGGCAAACGGTAATTTGGCAGTTCCATAACAAAGGGAACTGCTTCCCCTTGAAATAACACACCCTTATAAACAAATGCCACTAAAATTCCTACCACAATACCCAACAGATACAAACCTGTCATTACTAATCCCCCATGCTTTGGGAAAAATGCTCCCACAAAAAAGGCATAGATTGGCAGCTTGGCAGTACAACTCATAAATGGTGTAAGTAAAATCGTCATCTTACGGTCTCTTTCACTGGGAAGAGTTCTGGTGGACATAACTGCCGGAACAGTACACCCAAAGCCGATTAACATTGGTACGATACTTCTTCCGGACAATCCAATTTTTCGAAGCAGCTTATCCATACAAAATGCCACTCTGGCAATGTAGCCGCTGTCCTCCAGTAAAGATAAAAAGAAAAACATGGTTACCACAATAGGAAGAAAGCTTAACACACCGCCCACTCCTTGAAACACACCACCTATGACTAATTCATGAATCACTGGATTTACCCCTGCCTTTGTCAATGCCTGGTCTGTCACTGTGGTAAGAAGCCCTATTCCCTGTTCCAACAATCCCTGAAACCAGGCACCAATCACATTGAATGTCAGATAAAACACCAATGCCATAATTCCTACAAATACAGGAATGGCAGTATATTTTCCTGTGAGTACACGGTCTATTTCCCGACTCCTTATATGCTCCTTACTCTCTTTGGGTTTGTTGACACATTCCTCACTTACTTTTTTGATGTAAGAAAATCTCATATCAGCAATGGCTGCGCTTCTGTCTAAGCCCCGTTCCTTCTCCATCTGCAAGGTAATATGTTCTAACATTTCCAGCTCGTTTTCATCCAATTTTAGCTTATCTAAAATATGCCCATCACCTTCAATTACTTTGCTGGCAGCAAAGCGCAGAGGAAGCCTGGCTCTTGTGGCATGGTCCTCGATGAGATTACATACTGCATGAATACAGCGGTGTACCGCTCCATTATGTTCGCCTTGACAGCAGAAATCCTGCTCCACCGGTTTTTCCTGATAATGGGCAATATGTAATGCATGAGTAATCAATTCATCCACCCCTGAATTTTTTGCTGCTGAGATGGGCACCACAGGAACTCCCAACATAGCCTCCATCTTATTGATATCTATAGAGCCACCATTTCCAGTAAGTTCATCCATCATATTCACCGCCACTACCATAGGCCGGTCCATCTCTAATAACTGCATGGTAAGATACAGATTTCTCTCAATATTTGTGGCATCCACAATATTAATAATTGCATTGGGGCTTTCCTCCAGCACAAAATTTCTTGACACCAATTCCTCACTAGAATATGGTGACATGGAATAAATCCCCGGCAAATCTGTAATTGCTGTATTGCTGTGCCCTAAAATAGTTCCCTCTTTCCTATCCACAGTTACTCCCGGAAAGTTTCCTACGTGCTGGTTGGACCCGGTAAGACGGTTAAACAATGTAGTTTTTCCACAATTCTGATTTCCCACCAGTGCAAAGGTAAGGATCTGCTTTTCTGGTAATGGATGGCCGCTACCCTTTACGTGGTGAATTCCCGGCTCTCCCAATGCAGGATGGGGAGTATGTTTCTTCCTCTCCTTACCTAAGGTTGACTCTTGCTGTTTCGTTTCTTTATTCTCTTTATTCTCTATTTTGGTTATACTGATTTTCTCTGCGTCATCCAGACGCAGTGTCAGCTCATACCCATGAATTCTAAGCTCCATAGGGTCTCCCATAGGAGCTAACTTTACTAGTGTAATCTCAGCCCCCGGAATCACCCCCATATCCAAAAAATGCTGTCTAAGTGCCCCCTCTCCGCCTACTGTGTCTATCCGTCCACTTTCTCCTATTTTGAGTTCTTTTAATGTCATTTGCAAATTTCTCCCTTAATCAATCCAAGCAGCTCCTTATCTAACATTATGGTCCTGTTCCATGGATTTAGCAAGAGCCCCTTCACACTTTTCTCGGCTAATGCCATATCAAATAACTGATCTATTTTTGCCATGAAAGTAGACATCACCTGGGTGTTTCCTTTCATTTGTTCTTCAAAGCTGGTAAATGCCACCATCCATTTTTCTCCATTCTCCAACTCCATTGCCTGAATCTGAAACTGACCGCCAATGGATGGGTCCACAGCCACCACAAATTCTCCCCCTTCCCTCATGCGCCTTCTAATGGTGCTCAGCACCACAGCCAACATTTCTTCTGATGGCTCTTTTTGCAATATTGCTATATATTCCTCAATTTTTTCATTTCCTGCAAGCTCTTTATCTTTATTATCCGCTTTCATTCTATGCCTCCTGGTTTTGGTCATTTTGTAGGTATATTATACCTTAGATTCGACAAAGGTTCAACATGCACACTTTTCCTTTCCTCTCATATATTATAATGATGTTTTAATTTTGAGGTGTTATATGGATAACATGCTAGATACCGGCACCCTGAAGGTGTCCCTGCGCTCTACTCTGGGCAGCATACCAGTCAAATCCGCCCAAGTTGCCATATCCTACACCGGAGAACCTGATTCTACCATCGAGACGCTGTCTACCGATTCTTCCGGACAGACCGAAACCATCACTCTACCCACCCCTCCCTTAGAGTACAGTATGTCTCCTTCCGAGAATCAGCCCTACAGCGAATACACTTTGCAAGTAAAGGCTGAAGGCTATGAGCCGGTAAGCGTCAGCGGTGTGGAATTGTTCTCTGGTCAGGAAGCTTTAGCCGACATCGATATGGTACCCAACACAGCTGGAGAAAATCCTGAACGTTTCGTCATCGGTCCCCACACTTTATTTGGAGACTATCCTCCCAAAATTCCAGAAGAGGAAGTAAAACCACCTACGGAAACCGGAGAAATTGTTTTAAGCCGGGTGGTAGTTCCTGAATACATTATCGTCCATGACGGCCCTCCCTCTGACTCCTCCGCCTCAGACTATTTTGTTCCATTTACAGATTATATTAAAAATGTGGCAAGCAGTGAAATCTATGCCACCTGGCCTGCTTCCACGATTCGTGCAAATGTGCTTGCAATATTATCTTTTACCTTGAATAGGGTATATACCGAATGGTACAGAAACAAAGGATATGATTTCACCATCACCTCCTCCACCGCATACGACCACAAGTGGATTCCAGGAAGGAACTATTTCGAAAGTATTTCTATTATTGTAGATGAACTTTTCACAAATTTCTTGTCCAGACCCAACGTGAAACAGCCAATTCTCACCCAATACTGTGATGGAAAACAGGCAAAA
>JBGVDD010000107.1:0-17791 GCA_045119215.1 Lachnospiraceae bacterium
CTTTCTTTAAATTGTTTATTATTTCTGATTGACGATGCAAAGGTACGGCGAAAAAACGAGTTATAAAATCGCATAATAGTGGCATTCTTACTACCACGTTTGTGGTATATGACTGTTTTTGCCCTCTTTTTCTCCCTTTATACCTTATTATATATAGGGAATGGGGAGATTTGCTTTTTGTCTTTTTTATGTATAAATGACGAAGTTGGCAGTAAAAAGTAAGCGAAAGATAGTGATTGAGAGATAAAACGTAAGGAAAGGGGAGTTGTCGTAAACGTTTTCGTAATTAATTGCGAAAAAATAAAATACAAAAAGGCGACATTTTTAAATTTTTACTAATTTTGCCCCTGTGAAAGAAGATATACGTTTAAAACGTTCATCTGGGAAAAGGTAATTCGCAAGAACAAAAAATATACTCAAAATAATCCACTAAAACTGTAAGTAAAATGAAACGTTTAATTCTATCTCGATTATGGATGCTGATCGGTATCATCATCCTCACCACAGGACAGGCTTGGGCTCAAAAGGCAACAACGACGAAGGTTTTTACCTCGATTAAGGATTTGCGTGATGCAGCTCAGACTATTTCTGATAAGACATTGAATGATGTTGTTATCCAGTTTAATGAGGCAACCGTAGTGGCTGTGATGAAAAATGGAGACGAAAAGATCAAACCAACAAAATTCGTCAATTCATTTTTTGTTGTAGATAATAGCAATTATGGTCTATGGATTTCGCCTAATGATGAAAAAGGTAAGAATTTGTTCCCTGAATGGAATTTGGCAATTGGTAGCAAGATAACGGGTTCTATCATAGGAGACTATAATGAGGGCGAGAAAGGTATGCCGTATTTCGGTTCTTTGTTAAATTCAGTTGCAATTGCCGGAACATCTTATCAAACGACTCTTACCATAAATCGTGATGGTGAGGCAAGTGGAACAAAGAAGGCTGTTTATCCTTGTACAAAAGTCGATGATGTGAATACTATTGCTAA
The DNA here is from genome assembly GCA_045119215.1 of Lachnospiraceae bacterium. Lineage (GTDB taxonomy): Bacteria > Bacillota > Clostridia > Lachnospirales > Lachnospiraceae > RUG11237. Next base: position 995 of record JBGVDD010000107.1, read on the forward strand.
AAACAATGATGCTGATGGAAATACGGTTAATGCTTCGTATGGTCCCTATCTGAATACGATTATCCAGGTTCCAGGAACCATCAAGAAGGGAACTCAAGGTGAATACTATTTGGTACAGGATGAAAATACTGGTACGGGCACTGATTATAAAGATAAACGTATTTACTTTAGCTGTTCGCAGTTGCCCAACATTAACATCGATGACTATGTAGGCACCAGCGGAACCTTCGAGGGCATTTTGATTAAGCGAAACGACAGTGAGTCAAAACTCATTGTACTGAAAGGCGATTTCTTTAAGGTAAACAAGATTTATCTTGATGAGAACGATGCTGAGGGTCGTGTAGAATATTTGGTACAACAAGGTGCTCTTAAAGATAAGATAGATGTGTATGTACATCGTACGAATTTGGTTAACAATGCTGGTGCATGGAATACAATCTGTCTGCCTTTCGACCTGACAAAAGAAGAATTTAAGACGGCTTTTGGCTGCGAACTTACTGCTCTTGCCAAACCTGCAACAAGTGATGAGACTGATCATCAGTGGGCAGGACAGGTGAACGATAAAGGTGTACTTGCCTTTACCAAACTGCCAGATACAGAACTAACTATTAAGGCTGGTGTGCCTTATCTGATGCAGGCATCGGGTACACAGACATATTGTTTGACGACCATTCAAGGTGCAGAGAACATGGAGCCTGAAACTCTTATGAAACAGGAGTCAACTTATTATGCCCATATCGGAGAAAAACTTATTTCCGTGGTGCCTCCTTATGAGGTGAAGGCTTCGTATAGTGACAATATCGTGAATGGTGATTTCTTTTTCCGCGGATTGTATGGTCGCAAGAAGTATACTGAGGATGCAGATGGTAAGCTTACAACGACTCCTATTGCCGACAACGGCAGCCAGAAGTATCAGTACATCAGCACGGCTGCTGGCAACTATCTGAAATATCTGCCTTCTGGTTCTACTCTTCAGTTCAACGGCATGCGTGCTTATTTCTATTTCCCCAATTGGAATGCGGAGAATAACAACAAAGCACAGGCTGCAAGCAATGGCACCAATGCCAAGATTCATGTAGCAGTGATGGCTGCTTCGACAACAGGCATCAGCAACATTTCGGCTGAGGAAGCCTCTAAGCAAGCCGAGGTTTACAACCTGAGCGGACAGCGTGTGGATGCTTCTTTCAAGGGCATCGTGGTGCGCAACGGCAGAAAATATCTCCGTAAGTAAGAGTGTGCAGTGAATGCACATGAAGAGAAAGTGATGTAAAAATAATAGTAAAAGGAGAAAAGAAAATGAAAAAGATATACAACAAGCCAACCATGATATTGGTGAAGATGGAAACAGAACATTTCATAGCCGCATCGCCTGGAAAAGTAGACCAGAACCAAATCGTCCACGAAGGAACTGGCACTAATGTGGGTGGAACTTCATCAGAAGGAGGAAGTGAAGATAACGGCAACGGCAGTGTTGCCGATATGGCAAAGCCCTACAACCCCTGGACAACATGGGATGAATAGGAGAGGGAATAGCCCCTAAAACGAAGCCGGCTTCTATGGTAATCGAAAGTACTTGCGTTGATGATCGAAAGTGCTTGCGTTGCCACATGAAGCCGGCTTCTTTTTTTCAGCGTGTTTTCTTAGAGAGAAGAACTTCTTTAACTTCCCCATTTGCGAAAGTTGAATATCTTATAGAATTTAGGGAAGTTATTAGTTTGTTCCGCAAGGAGTATTCCATTTGGGATGTGGCAAAGTAGAGTGGTAAAGGGGTAAGTACCGTGCAACGAGTGAAGCGATTAATAAAAGTACAATCATCGCAATAATACTATTGATTTTACGTTCTTTTCAAAGAAAGGTGTTATGCAATAGTGGCTAAAAGCACTACCTTTGCAAATAATATAAAAATAGATATAATGGAAGAAAACAATATAACAGTAGATAAAGCTGTCCAAACCATAAAAGGGGCTATTTTGCGAGCTCAAGCACAGGCGAGCCAGTCAAGTAATGCCATACAGTTGTCTTTATATTATGGTATAGGGCGTTATGTGTCTATCAATTTACAACAAGCACATTGGGGCGCAAAGGCTCTTGATACTATTAGTGACAGGCTGCAACGTGAATTACCAGGATTAAGAGGTTTTTCTTCAGGCAACTTGAAGAAAATGCGTATCTTCTATGAGGAATGGCAATGCCTTTCAATTGGTTCGCCAATGGCGAACCAATTACAACAGTTTGAAAATAAAATAGAAGAAGGTGTTGAAATAGGAGAAAAGACACTCCTTTGCATTAACAGGCCTATAGAGTCAGCAGACTTACGTATAGAAGATTTCGTGGGCATTAGTTTTACTCATCATATGGAAATTTTGCATAAAACTACCAGTTTAGATGAGCGTATCTACTATATACATCAAGTGAACTTGCATCATTGGAACAAGTACGTATTACGGAAATACTTATCAGATGATCTATATCACCATCAAGGCAATATGCCTAACAATTTTCCGAAAGCGATACCAGACATCAGGCAATCAATGAAAACAATATCAATGTTTAAGGATGAATATTTGCTTGATTTCATCAATACTGAAAATTTGGGACTGGAGATTGAGGACATTGACGAACGTGTAGTTGAGCAAGAAATTGTAAGAAACATGCGCGATTTCATTCTTCAATTCGGAAAGGATTTCATATTTATGGGTAACCAGTATCGTGTCGTACTTGAAGGAGAAGAAATGTTCATAGACCTTTTGTTCTTTAGTCGAGAACTTGCAGCAATGGTAGCCGTGGAACTAAAATACGGTAAGTTCAAGCCTTCATATTTGGGACAACTATGTACATATCTACAAGCATTAGACCTTACTGTAAAAAAGCCACACGAAAATCCTACTATTGGTATTGTGTTATGCAAGGAAATGAACAAGGCTTTTGTTGACATTGTTGTAAGGAACTATGACAGCCCAATGGGAGTAGCAACATATAAAACCAAACAGGATATGCCTGAAGAATTACAGAAGGCTTTGCCTGATTTGGATAAAATGAAAGATTTGTTTTGCAAATCGTTGTAAACTTGTATTCACATTATATAAAATGCGTATTAAGGAGTAAGGCTATAATGTTCTTACTCCTTATTTTTCGTAGCTGTCATAATTGTTGTTACAAGTCATTAGATGGCGATACTACAGTTTCTATACTTTTATATACAGCAATAACTGCCATTTAAATGTTAAAATCGGACAGTATTGGCAGAAAATCCAAGCAAACCTTGCTTGTTTTGAAGAAATTTTGTTATTTTTGCAGTGGCTCTCGATTCTGTGCGTCAATTTGGGCTTACTCAATGTTGATAAGCAGACAGCCAACGCCGAGCTGAAAGCTGAGAAGTCCAAACAACTTTCTCGGTAATAAGCGGGCAATGGGTGGGAAGAGGGTCAAGACATATAGAAGGCGTTTACTTGACGCTCTGTTTAAGACGTACCGAATCTTGCAAATTCAAAATCCAGTCTTGAACATAGCAACGGTAGATGTCCCGGGTGTGATTATATCAATCCCGTGGAGACCTTGTAAGCATATATTGTGCCCTTTGGGGTACAATGCAATGTGCTATATAGGTCTCTTTACGGATGCGATTTTCATATCGGCGTGGGCTCTGACGTTGTCTGTTCAACTGGATTTGGCAATGCAAGAGCCTTGGTACGTGGGACGGACAATAGGACGATTCCACGCTTTTTTATGTCTATTAGTTGCTAATTTAATGCAAGACATAGAAAACGATATGAACGCATTGATTAATGCGCATACCCATCGAGGTCGAAGCAGATCTCCTTACGTTGGACTTACCTCCAATGTCCTCCCCGAAGCACAACGCTCACATACAGGGGTGTCCTCGGACTATGTACAAAAGGCAAATCACGAGTGGTTCGTGTTGCGAGTTACATATAACAGAACACAGAAAGCACATGGCATCATATCAACCTCTGACATTCAGTCATATATGCCTATGCATTATGTTATAAAGAAAGAGATTGGGAAGAAGAAGCGAATTTTACAGCCTCTTCTTCCCAATCTTCTTTTTGTATATGCTACAAGGGAAGCAGTAAACTCCATTATCAAGAAAAAAGGAGATGAAACATCTGTTTTAAAATTTTATCTTGATAAGACAAAACCTTTGGAAGAAAATGGAAAGCATCCTCCTCTCACCATTCCATTTGCAGCAATGACAAACTTCATAAAAGCCACAAGCACAGATAACGAACATGTGCGAATAGTGTCGCCAGAACAATGTCATTATAAAAGTGGTGACATTGTTAAGGTGATAGACGGAGAATTTGAAGGTGTTACAGGAAAAGTCGCTCGCATTGCAGGGCAACAACGTGTTGTTGTGGAAATATTAGGGCTATGTTTGGTGGCAACAGCGTATATACCTAATGGATTCATAGAGAAAATACAAGTCTAACATAATAACAACAAACAATGAAAAAAGTCTTTATTTGTGCATTTGCACTACTATGTGTAGCTGTAAATGTCGACGCTCAACAAAGCGTCACGAGTACTTTGAAGGAGCGTAAGGAAATCCGAAAAGCTTCCAAAAGTGAACTAAATGAGAAGGCATCAAAAGCGGCAAGAAAGGATGCCAAGAAACTTTCCAAGGAAGGTTGGCAAACGGCTCCAGGAGCACTCCCCTTAGAAAAGCAACTCGACAAGTCTTATATGATGCAAATGGAATACGATGATGACATGTATCCAAAGTACCTTATGGGGGAAGCAATGAGCATCGGTGAAAACTACGATGCCGCAAAAATGCAAGCTTTAGAATTGGCAAAACAGAATCTTGCAGGTCAAATACAAACAGAAGTAACAGCATTGATAGAAAACTCCGTAGCCAATCAGCAGCTTGCGAATGAGGAAGCATCGTCACTTACTCAAAGCATCATGGGGGCAAAAAATCTTATCTCTCAAAGCATAGGTCGTACCATAACTGTTGTGGAATGCTATCGAGTAAAGTCGAACAAAAACAAGGAAGTTCTTGTGCGTATAGCCTATAATGGAGCTATGGCAAAGGCTGCGGCTAAAAGAGCCATTCAAGATGAACTGAAGTCAAAGTCTGAAGACATACAGAATAAACTTGACAAGATTTTGGGATGGTAAATCGACTCATCGCCTTTTGGATAATATGTATGGTATCCTCCGTCTGCTGTTTTTCTCAGAAAGTAAGAACGGTTGATGGAGAATACACATATGTAGTTCCTGAGAACGTAGATCTTGAGAAAGCCAAACAAGTTGCATTAGAGCGAGTCAAGATACAGATTATCGCTGACGAATTCGGCACCGTTATTTCTCAGTCTAATTCTACATCGGTGAAAAACGAAAATGGAAAATCGAACGTCGATTTTATCTCTTTAGGTGGAAGCGATGTAAAAGGTGAGTGGATTGAAACTATTGGAGCTCCTGTTTTTAAAACGGAAATAAATGGTGAACAACTTGTTGTAAGAGTTAAGATTAGAGGGAAAATACGTGAAATCACTTCGGTCAATGTGGAGTTCTCTGCGCGCATATTACGGAATGGAACTGAAGACAAATTCGAAGATGATGTATTTAAGAACGGAGATGATTTATTTCTGTCTTTTGTATCACCTGTAAGTGGATACGTTGTTGTTTATTTGGTAGATGCGAACAATATAGCCTTTTGTCTTTTGCCTTACCAAAATCAGGAGCAAGGCAATGTAATGGTCAAAGCCAACGAAAGGTATGTTTTCTTCTCGACTAAACTTGCGTCAGAAGCTTTGCGCCAATTCACAGATGAATATACGATGACTTGTTCAAACACGCAGGAGCTAAATCAAATCTATGTGGTCTTTTCTCAGAATCCATTTGTAAAGGCTGTCGATAGCAAAAACACAGAACTCTTGCCAAGGGAACTATCAAACAAAGATTTTCAGAAGTGGCTCTCTACAAGTCGAATAAAAGACAGGTTTATGACCTATAAGAAGTATTCACTTATAATCAGCAAAGAATGAGAAGTTTTACAATTCTATTATTGACCTTATGCTTCCATTATGCTTATGGACAGCGGCATATGGTTGTATCAAAACAAAATTATAGCTTAGCTGTAGTGGAGAATGAAGACACATTATTTAAATGTCCTGTTGCAGTTGGAAAAGCCTATGGTGATAAAACCAGGAGAGGAGACATGAAAACTCCAGAAGGTACTTTTAAAATCGTTTCCATCGAAAAATCCTCCAAATGGAAACATGATTTTAAAGATGGGAAAGGTATAAGAAATGGGGCATATGGTCCTTGGTTCTTTAGACTCAATGTTCCTAATTTTAGAGGTATTGGCATCCATGGAACATGTAAACCCGAAACAATTGAAACCAGAGACAGTGAAGGGTGCATTAGACTTTTAAATGATGATTTAGTAGCACTTAAATCATTCATTCGCATTGGCATGATGTGTATTATAGAAGCAGATAAAACTAATGATTGAATTTAATTTAACTCCAATACGAGAATTAATCGACTTTCTCAAATATATAGAGGAAGTTGGAAAGACGAGGAAATTAAAGAATTTACATAAGCTTTATTTTCGCATTCTTTGTCTATTGCGTGAAATTCAAGACAGTAATTTATTTTTTCTTGAATGTCTTCAAGAATCGTGTAAGTGTAATTCTTCTATATTTCTTATCGATGCATTATCTACAGTAGAAAATATTGCATGTTTGACATCAAAGATTTTAGAAATAGAAGATCGGCCTTTTTCTGATAACACAATAAGTGAACTGCTCTTCTTGGAAGATAAAGATTTGTTTTTTAAGCTTAGGAAAGTCACTGGTATGAAAGGAGAAAGAGTAAGATTTTGGAAGAGTATTTCTGGCTCTGTACTAAAATCAGCCAATAAATGCAAAATAGATATGCACAGGAACAAAAAGAGACAAGGGCCGAAATACAAATTATATAAAATACCTTCAAATGCTTATATGTGTAATGTCTATGCACCGGTTGAATATGTAGACGTAATAATAAATCAAGAGTTCTTAGAAAAGCAAATAGGAATCGCCAAAGATGTCATTGTGAAGTTCGATGAAATGATAAATGAATATTGGCTATTCGTTAAGAAAACTGTAACCACGGAAGACATAATTTAAATAAAAGAATTATATGAAAATCAATATACTTTTAATTATAAGTTTTTTGTCTATAAGCTCATTGTGTATTACAGCCCAAAATATAGAAAATCGGTTGTTCTGTTTTTCCGAAAATAATAAGCGTTACTATGTAAATATCGAAGGGGAACGTGTGACGGATGCAATATATGACAATAATTATTCTGCAAGCATAGAGAATTGTGACAAAGGGTGGATAGGTGTAAGGAAAAATGAGTTGTGTGGAGCTATAGACGTGAAAGGAAAAGTCTTAATTCCTTGTATTTATGAAGATATGATGACAATCGAAAGTGAAGGGAATGTAATAAATTATTTGGGTTGTAAGAAAAAAGGGAAATATGGGATTGTCAATACAAACAATCAAGAAATTGTTCCATTTTTATATGACGATATGAGCTTTAGGATAGTTGATAATGATATAATAATGTTAAAAAAAGGAAGATGGGGGGCTTTAAGCATAAAAGACGGAAAGGCTATAATTCCATTTGTATATGAAAAATGGGATATATACAATTCAAATGGAAATATACTTTTTTTATTATGTGATAAAAATGGAAATTATGGTGCCATCAACACTAAAGGTCGTATGGTAATTCCTTTTGTTTTTTGTGATTATCAAATAGATTTCGATAACAAGTATATAATAGTCAAAGACAAGAACAATAGATGGTATGTCTATGAAACTTCTGGGAAAAGAAAAGAACTAGGTTCTTTTGATGATATTGGTTATGCAAGTAATGGATTTTTGGATGTCAAAAGAAATGGTTTTTGGGGCTGTGTCAATTTAAGCACAGGTAAGGTAACGACTCCTTTTATCTATAAGGAAGTTTCTATACGCTTTAATGGAACAATAACTAAAGCAAAAAAAAAGGATGGAACTTGTGTTGTTATAAATAAATTTGGCTCTGAATTAGCTACAATAGATGAGTTATGTGATTATCATAGTTCGAATCCTTTTAAAGATGGTTTAATTACAGCATATAGAGATGGTAAAGTAGGGTGTCTTAACTCTGAAGGGACAACAATAATCCCTTTTGTTTACGATATTTTAATACATTTAGATGGTTGTGAACTTTTTGCATTTGAAAAAAATAACTTATGGGGAATAGTGGATTACTCTAATAACGTATTAGTGCAACCGCAATATAGTAGCATAACAAAATTTGATGGTGGAGGAGATATGTTAACTGTAAAAAAGAATGAGAAATGGGGAGTCGTTAACAGGCACAATGAAGTTCTAATTCCTCTAATTTATGATAGGTTATATGTGAGTGAAGAGAAAGGTGAAGTCTTTGCTGAAGTAGAATTAAATGGTAAAAAAGGGTTACTTGATAGTCGCGGTAATGAAATCTTTTGGTGCGACGAGGATTATTTTTATTTAAAAAAAGCGCAGTACCAATTTTCTCAAACACCGTCAGATGTTGATTTAAATATACCAACTAGTACAAATGAAAGCGTAAAAACGTTTGCTGTCATAATTGCAAATGAGCAATATGCGGAGGATAATATTTCACAAGTGAAATTTGCTCAAAATGACGGGAATTCTTTTAAAGCGTATTGCAATAAGACATTAGGGATTCCAAACAAAAACATAAAGTATGTTTCCAATGCAACGGTAAACCAAATGCGTTCTGCAATAAATTGGGCGACTGATATTGCCAAGGCTTTTGATGGGGATGCTAAACTTATTGTTTATTATTCTGGACATGGAATCCCTGATGAAAAAACAGGAAATGCATATCTACTCCCATCTGATGGCATTGTTGGTGATTTTAGAAGTGCTTATAGTCTAGATGAGTTATATAAGCAACTTGAAAGTGTGTCAGCAAAACAGACAACAGTATTTCTTGATGCCTGCTTTAGTGGGGCTTCAAAGGATGGCAAGATGATGCTTGCTGATTCAAGAGGTGTTGCGATAAAGGCTAAAGCCGCAATACCCAAAGGAAATATGATTGTATTTTCTGCTTGTTCTGGTGACGAGACGGCATTTCCTTACAAGAAAAAGAAACATGGAATGTTTACATATTTCTTGCTAAAGAAGTTGCAAGAAACGAAAGGGAATGTATCTATGGAAGAACTTGGTGCATATATAAATAAGCAAGTTCGACAGACATCAATGATAGAGAATAGGAAAATACAAACTCCTACAATTAACGTATCCGCGTCAATCCACGATAAAATGAAAGTCATAAATCTTCAATAATTTTTTACTTATGAAGTCTCTGACAATATTTTTAATGTTTTTTTGTCCCCAGTTGTTGTTATCACAAAATTTCAGCTCTGAGAATGGTGTATCAAAACTCCTGCAAGAAAGCTTGGGATATGGTGTATTTGTGCGGGGGAATTATGATAGTCCGTATATATGTGATATAGATGGTAATATTATAGGATATGGATTATTTGACAGTATTTTGTCACCTGTTAAAGACTATAAGGATGGTTTTATAATAGTATCCAAAGACGGAAACAGATATCAAGGATTATATGATTTACATACTAAACGAATCATTATACCTCTACAAGAAAATTCCAGTATTTACAAACTTAGGGAAGGTAAATATGTCATAAACACCCTCTCCAAAAAATCATATTTGTATGATACTAAATCAAAAATAAAGATTGATACAAAATACAGTCGTATAACACGCTACCACGATTCTTCCTCTGATTTATACCTTAATTTTCTTGTTGTCAATAATGGTATCAATAGAGGTGTCGTGAATAATAATCTAGAACTATTGATACCTTGTGAATACGATGATATTGAGTTTGTAAATCATAGTGGAAGTGCCGAGTCTGATTGTAGACTTATAAAAGCTACAAAGAAAAATAAGCTTTCTGTCTTTTACGATGTTTGTAAAAGACAGAAAATATATAGTCATTTGGGGGATTTTTGCGAATACATAGGGAGAATAAAAGGAAAATATTGTTTTTTAATAGACTGTAAAGACGGAGTTAATAGAGTGATTGTTGATGAAAACAATCACAAAATGACTACGGAAAAATATATAAATATAGAACCCATTGGTTGCAATGCTTTTTTTGCTTATCAAGGTAAAAGCAAGGGAGGCTTGCTAAATAGTACGTTGCAAAAAATGACACCTTTTATATATGACGATAACCCTTATGTACAACAATATAACATAGGACTTTTCAGTATGGTTAAAAACGGGAAATGTGGTATGCTAAATACAAAGGGTTATATTGTAATTCCATTTATATATGATGATTTATGTTTCTTTGATAATGGCACTATTCGTGCGCAAAAAAAATCCAAATGGGGTGTGATTGATAAAAAAGGAAATACAATAATCCCTTGTGTTTATGATGACATTGATGAAATTAACAGAATCAACAATTTCTTTAAAGTCAAACAGAACAACAAGTGGGGCTGTATTGACAGAAATGGAAAAATAACAGTTCCTTTTGTTTATGATTTTCTTTGTGATAATCATTATGGCGATAATTGTTATGGATTATTGACAGCAGGAAACGAAGACGACAAAGGAAATGTGGTATGTTATATTTTGGATGTATTTGGCAATGAAATAATTCCTCCAACATCTTCCGTTGATGAAGCAAACTTTCTTTTGTGCCAACATATTTACAACCAATCCGATGTAGACAACGACATACCTGCCATATCGATGCATCATCCCAAGACATTTGCTTTAATAATAGCCAATGAAAATTATATAGATTCAAACATTTCAAAAGTGAACTATGCACAAAGAGATGGCAAGGTGTTTAAGGAATACTGTCAAAAGACATTAGGCATTCCCGAAGAAAACATATTGTACATCCAGGATGGAACATTAGCCCAAATGTACATGGGTATGAGTAAGTTAAAAGACTTAGCCGATATATATAATGATTCAAAAGTAATTGTGTATTATGCCGGACATGGTATGCCTGACGAGCAAAACACAGATTCCTATCTGTTGCCAATAGATGGCATGGCAAATAATTACAGAACAGCGATAAGTTTGTCAACGTTCTACGACGAAATTGGAAAAATTTCATCCAAACAAACTCTTATCTTTTTGGATGCCTGTTTTAGCGGTTCGCAACGTGATGGTAAACTTCTCTCATCAAAAACAAGAGGTGTGGCTATAAAAGCAAAAACAATTGCGCCCAAAGGTAATATGGTTGTATTCTCCGCTTCTAATGGAGATGAGGCTGCATTGTCATATAAGAAAGGAAAGCATGGGCTATTTACTTACTTCTTACTGAAAAAGCTGAAAGAGAGTTCGGGTAATGTATCCTTGGGCGAGTTAAGTACATATCTTTCTCAAATGGTCAAGAAACATTCCATTATAGACGAGAATAAAAAGCAAAGTCCGACTGTGAGCGTGGCTATTAATAATTGGGAAACCATAAAAATCAATGAAAATGAGTAATTGTACAGAAAACAGCAAACCAAGAAAGGATAATGCAAATAGAGAGGATGTATTCAACACTCTAGAACAATATATTGACATCCATTCCAAACATTTTAGTTCTATTAGTCGGCAAATTGTACTTGCCGTCATAGGTTCCATATGGGTAACCATATATTCAACAAATAATGACAAATATCGTTTCATCCTTTTTGTCGTTCTTGGTGTTGGCTGCTTGTATTTATTTATAGAACTTCTCTATTATTTTACAATGGAAAGAATTTCAAGAAAACTTCATATTGGATTGGAAAACCACAAATATACTGAAGATGAAGTAGACAAAATATGGAACTTCGTAAGTGATTCTGTTTCAAACATCCTTATACTAAAGATAGCACTTATAATTATTATGCTGGTGCTATTTGCTATATATTTGTCAATCACTTTATAATAAAACGTAGATAATTAATAAAAATAAGATTATGAAGATTTTTAAATCTGCATTGATGGTGATAGCACTATTTCTTGTACAAGTAGGTGTCGCCCAAGATTGGAGTGATAAGGCTTATTCTTTGGTTGAGAACCAAAATTATAAAGCAGCATTAAGTATTTACCATCAGCACAAAAAAGAATTGGGGTTAGACGAACTAAATATTGTTGGATATTGTTATGAAAGACTTGGTGATTATCATAATGCAGTTGCATCTTATGGTAGAGCTTCAGAAAAAGGTTCGTCACGTGCTTCTTTTAATTTAGGTCGTCTATATGATAGAAGATATGGGAGTCATATGGGTATAAACTCAAATGATGAAGTAGCTAAGCAATATTACAAAAAAGCTATTTATAGTAATGATAGAACTTCTGGGAGTAGTTGGGCAGTTGTAAATCTGTTTCTTATTTATAAAGATGAAGGCAATATGGATGAAGCAAAAGAAATATTAGAATATGCGATAAAAGAAAAGGTGAATGTACGGGAAGCTCCATATTTTATGGCACATAATATATATAACGGAAAGAGACAGTCCGTTTATTATTATCGAATTTCGGCAGAAAACGGATATTCAAAAGCGCAGTATAATTTAGCAATAATTCTCCAAAAAGGAACACTTGTAGAAAAAGATTTGAAGGAAGCTGTGCGATGGCATAAAAAAGCAGCAGAGCAAGGCGAATGGGGATCTGAAGATGAATTGGGAAAATGTTATGAAGAACTTTATTTAAAAACATTGGATGAGCGTTATTTGAAATTATGCTTAAAATACTATTATAGAGTTTATACAGATGATAATTCAAGTGGTTTGCCACGCATTATAAATTTAGGTGAAGAAGTAACGGATCGTAGTGGAAATAAAACAATTGTTGCCACAAAAAGTCCGTTAGAGGAGATATTTGATAAAGGATTGGTTGATGCCAATAAATATAGAAATTATTCAGACTGGCTAGATAAGGTGGTGAAGCCATTAGCGGCAGAGTCTGACGTTGATGTTAATATTCCTCAAACAGATACAGAATCAAAAAGTTATGTTCTTATTATAGCTAACGAAAATTATAAATATGAGCATTATGTACCATATGCAGAGAATGATGGTGAAACAATTAAAAAATATTTTGAAAATACGATAGGTGTAGCAAATGAAAAAATACATTTTATTGTTGATGCAAGTTTAAATGAAATGAAAAAGGAAGTGGAATGGCTTGTTGAGAATAGTAAATTTACTGATAAAGTTTATTTATATTATTCTGGACATGGCATACCAGCGACAGATTTATCAACTTCTTATTTGTTGCCAACTGATGGGTATGCCAAAGATCCAGAAACAGGATTGGATATTAAATGGCTGTATTCCAAATTAGGTTCAATGAATGTTCCTTGCTATGTATTTTTAGATGCTTGCTTTAGTGGTAGCGGTAGAGATCAGCAAATCTTAGTAGAATCAAGAGGCGTTTTAATAAAAGCCAAAGAACTTTCACCACAAAATAAGACTGTAGTTTTCACTGCCTGCCAAGGAACAGAAATGGCATATCCTATCAATGAACAGAAGCATGGATTGTTTACTTATTATTTATTGAAAAAACTGCAAAGCTCGAAAGGTTATGTAACGATGGGAGAATTGTCAGATTTTTTAAAGCAAAATGTTCCATTACGTGCTCATGAAGAAAATTTAGGTAGTCAAACTCCAACCGTTATTGTACCAATGCCTATAATTAATGGTTGGAGAAGTGATAAGTTTAAATAAATGTACTCAATAGAAATGAAATGTTCTAGAAAAAACAAATGAGCAAAAAATACTTTTCTGAAATATGTTCTAGTGGAACGTTTTAGGGTAATAAAATGATATTAGCTGACTTGTTGGTAATGATGCTAGTGCTATTTGCAAGTTATCAGTCTAACACATTATAATTACAATAATGAAGAAGATTTTAATCAGTTCTCTTTTTGTTTTTGGTGTTTCAACATGTTATTCCCAAAATGTTACACCTCAACAAGCTTATGAGCAATTCCGAAAACATGCAAACGAAGAATTTGATGATTTTCGTAAAAAGGCGAATGAGCAATATGCTGCTTTCTTGAAACACGCTTGGGAACAATATAAGGTTCTACCTGCTGTCCCGAAGCCGAAAGATGAAACAATACCTCCTGTCGTTTTACCTGAAGGAGATAAAGATACCCCCATCGAAAGTCAGCCGATTCCGATAAAAGATGTGGTTACACCGCCCGCTCCAGAACCTCAGCCTGTTCCGATTTCACCGATAAAAGAACAACGAAATTCTACTAATACTATTGAGTTTTTCTATTGTGGTACGAAATGTAAAGTAAGAATAGATAATACAATAAGTTTGAATCTTTCAGATTGCAGTAACGACAAACTTTCTGGAGCATGGACTATGTTGTCTAGAGGAGAATTGATGAATAATACAATCCGTGATTGTCTATATTTAAGAGAAAGTCTGAACCTTTGTGATTGGGCTTATCTGAATTTGTTGTCAACGTTTACTAAGAAGCTTTATGGGAAAAGTAATGAAGCAACAATGTTGACTTCTTATATTTATTGTGAAAGTGGATATAAAATGCGATTGGGAAGAAACGGTAGTAATATATGTTTGTTATATGCCTGTAAACATGGTATATATGATGTTGCATATTTTGAAATTGATAACATTAATTTCTATCCGTTTGAATGTGAACCTAAGCATTTGGAAATATGTGATGCGTCATATCCACAAGAGCAACCATTGTCTTTATTTATCACAAAAAACCAGAAATTTGAATACAAACCAAGTGAATTGAGAACATTGACCTCAGTGCAGTATCCTGACGTTCAGATACAAGTGCAGGTAAATAAAAATATGATAGATTTCTATAATACATATCCAACATCAGAAGTAAATGGTAACTTTATGACAAAATGGGCAATGTATGCCAATACGCCACTCGATGGGCCTGTAAAGGAGAAACTTTATCCTACATTAAAGGACAGGATCAAAGGTTTGAGCCAATTGGAGGCTGCAAATATATTACTTAATTGGGTTCAAACGGCGTTTGTTTATGAATACGATGATAAGGTCTGGGGACACGACAGAGCTTTCTTTGCAGAAGAAACCTTATATTATCCTTATTGTGACTGTGAAGACAGATCTATACTATTCACACGTTTAATAAGGGACTTATTGGGATTGAAAACCATTTTAGTGTATTATCCAGGACATTTGGCAAGTGCAGTTTGTTTTACAGACAATGTTTCTGGGGATTATATTTCTTTAAATGGAAAACATTATGTCATTACAGATCCGACTTATATTGGAGCACCAGTTGGAATGACAATGCCTGATATGGACAATACTCAGGCACACGTTATTCTATTAGAATGACACAATTTAAAAGGCATTTAAAATGCAAGGATAGCGGATGGACTTGATTATGCAACAGCCATCCGCTTTTTTTACTTGTCTATGTATGATGCAACAAAATATACAATCGAAATGACTGTATAAAGAAAACACGGCAAGAATATCCAAAGCAAAGTCTTTACCCTACCATTCGACAACCAAACTCCTTCACTTCACTCAATTTGTCTTTTGCTTCATGCATGGAAGCAGTAGCCATTTCAGCGCCACTTTTTGCCGAAGTCAAGCTATTGCCAGCATCCTTGTAGGCTTGAAGCTGTTGGTCAAACTTGTCCGATGCCTTGTCCGTTTCGATATTCTTGTCAATCGTGTTCTCGAAAGAACAGAAATCCATATCCGAGATTTTGCTTTTACCTATTGGCATAGTTTCAATGCTGTTGGTTGAATGCAAGAAAAATTCCAAAAATCTTGTTAATAGCCAGGGAAATATCCCACGCCGTGGCCCAATTCCTAAATTTTCTGATTAAGAAGTGGTCGCTTTGTCATTAACCGCCTAAACAGAAAGTATTGACAGCGAGAAATGGCTGTTTGATTACAAGCTACAGGAACATAGGGACAAAATCCCCAATCTCATATCACGCAGACAATTCAATGACCGCAAGAAGCCCGCAGGGTTGTGTGAAGAAATACGCAAGCGGCTTGCTTTTGAAATGGATGGTGGAGAAGAATACTGTTCTCACAACTTACTGACCAATTCTTGACCATCAGAAACTATGCTAAGATAACGAATGGTTTGTTTGCCAGAATAATCGGCAAAATTAGTGCACTTATCATTCTACAATATGTAAACTTCATTGATAATAAGTCCATCGGCAGGATTAAGTATGCACTAAATTAATTCCGCCAACGGATTAAATATAAACCTGTCAAAGAAATTCACTTTTGCGTGATCTTTCTCGCTAAAAAGTTTGTATTATCAATGAATATTCGTATCTTTGTACCGTCAGTCCTCGCCAAGCCTCTTAACAATGCTCAAATCGTGCGAGGCGTTTTTTGTTTATATAGGTATATGGCAACAAAAATTCCGTTTATAAAAACATTTGGAGTGACTACTAAACCATCCCACATTGCCCACATTTTTGCAATTTCGGTGTGGCAGAAGGTTAAAAACGTTAAACCTTCATCTATTTCGTATCAATATAGAACCTGTATTGCCACTTTTCTACCGTTTAGAGGGTATAGTATTGATAATCAACTAATAATAGATACTATGATTAAAAATACTTATTTCTTTAAAAAGAATATATACTATTCTCAAAGAAAATTGTTATATTTGCAGGCAAAAACATAAAATCTGAATAACTTATGGCATCTATTATTTCTATTGTACCCATTGTGTTGCTCTTCGTCTTGATGCT